>CAYOFZ010000044.1:0-14074 GCA_964403315.1 uncultured Halobacteriales archaeon
GCAAGGAAGGCGTCGCCGTCGACACCCTGCGGGACATGGAGGTGCTGTTCGACGGTATCGACATCGGCGAGGTCTCGACTTCCTTTACGATCAACCCAAGCGCGGCAGTCATCTACGCGATGTACGTCGCGCTGGCCGACCGACAGGGCGTTCCGCGCGAGGAGGTCCGGGGCACCCTCCAAAACGACATGCTCAAGGAGTTCATCGCACAGAAAGAATGGGTCGTGCCCCCCGAGCCCTCGCTGCGGGTCGTGACCGATACTATCGAGTTCGCCGTCGAGGAAACCCCGAAGTTCAAGCCCGTTTCGATCTCGGGGTATCACATCCGCGAGGCCGGTTCGACGGCGGTCCAGGAACTCGCCTTTACGCTCGCGGACGGGTTTGCCTACGTCGAGGACTGCCGCGACCGCGGGCTCGACATCGACGAGTTCGCCCCCCAGTTGTCCTTTTTCTTCAACTCGCATAATTCGATCTTCGAGGAGATCGCCAAGTTCCGCGCCGCCCGGCGGATCTACGCCCGCGTGATGGACGAGTGGTACGGCGCGGAGGCCGACGCCTCGAAACGGATGAAGTTCCACACCCAGACCGCCGGCCAGAGCCTCACTGCCCAGCAGCCGCTCAACAACATCGTCCGCGTCACCATCCAAGCACTGGCGGGCGTCTTCGGCGGCACCCAGAGCCTCCATACCAACTCCTTCGACGAGGCACTCGCCCTGCCCAGCGAGGAGGCGGTGCGGGTCGCGCTCCGCACCCAACAGATCATCGCCGAGGAATCCGGCGCAGCGGACATCGTCGATCCTCTCGGCGGCTCGTTTGCTGTGGAAGCACTGACCGACGAGGTCGAGGAGAAAGCGATGGAATACATCGAGGAGATCAGGGAGATGGGCGGAGGCTCGGTCCGGGACGGCGTGCTCGACGGAATCGAGCAGGGGTATTTCCACCGCGAGATCCAGGACGCCTCCTACGAGTACCAAGAACGGGTCGACCGCGGCGAGGAAGTCGTCGTCGGGGTCAACGAGTACACCATCGAGGAGGACACCAGCCCCGAAATCCTCCATGTCGACGAGCAGGCCGCCGCCGACCACCAGTTCGAGCGCCTCGAAACGGTACGAGAGGAGCGCGACGACGGGGAGGTCGAGGCGACACTCGATGCACTGGAGGACGCGATCATCGAGGACGAAAACGTGATGCCGTACATCGTCGACGCGGTCAAAGCCTACGCGACGATGGGCGAGATCATGAACGTCTTCGAGGCCGAACACGGCCGGTATCAGGAGACGGTCGGATTGGCGCGATAGGGCGCGCACGAAGCCAGTGCGGAGATTCATCGGCGTTGAGGCCGTCCGTCTTCGGTTTCGGAGCCGCCCTCACCGTCGGCGGCGACGCCCGGCTCCCCTTGGTCGGCGTCGAGTCGTCGGATCTCCCGCGAGAGACGACCGAGGTCATATTCGCGGTCGCGGAGCCGGGCAGCGACAAACGTCACGACGGCGGAGATCCCCGCCGCCGAGAGAAACGACCGGAAGTACGATGCCGCAGGGAGCGCGTCCGCGAGACCGACCGCGGCGAGGACGTTCCGGGCCGGCGGGAACAGCCCGAGACCGGCGACGAGCGCGAGCGAACTCGCGGCGAGGGCCCCGCCGGCCGACGCCCGTTGGGAGTAGAGACCATGATACAGCGGGATGAACGTCGCCGCCGCGAGCAGATCGGCGAGGAAAAACAGCGTGAGCACGCTGTAGCCCTGGGCACCGACGTAAGTGGCTGCGAGCGCGACGACCGCCGTGAACGCCCGGGCGGCCGTCGTGAGCGCCACGTCGTCGGCGTCGATCAGCCGGGGGAGATCCGCGGTGACGACGCTGGCAATGGCGTTGAAGATCGTGTCGGCGCTGCTCACCACCAATAGGAGGGCCAGAATCGCCACGACGATCACGAGCGGCTCCGCGAGGGTCTGGTTCACGATGAGAAACAGCGAGACGCTTGCGTCGCTCGGTTTGGAGACCAGCCCGCGTCCTGCCGCCAGCGGCCCGAATGAGCCGACGACCAGCACCATCCCGAACACACCGATCGCCGCCAGAACGAACGAGCGCCGCAGCGTCGCATCGTCGCGGGCGGCGTACACCCGCTGCCACCACGCCTGGTTCAGCATCTCCGCGCCGAGCAGTGCGACGGCGGTGTACACGCCAAAGCGCACCCCGGGAAGGAAGCCGATCCGGAGCAGTTCCGGGCGCGTTTCGGCGACGGGCTCGAACGCCTCGACGGGGCCGCCGAGCGCGAGAAGCGTTACGCCGACCGCAACGACGAGCAACGGCAGGATCAGCGCGGTCTGGAGGAGGTCGGTGAACATGCTCGCCCGGAGGCCACCGTAAGCGGTGTAGGCGAACACCGTCAGGCCGACCAGCCCCGCGGTCTGCCAGCCCGGCACGCCCGCGACGAGCGCGAGCGCGCTCGCAATGCCCGTCAGTTCGGCCGCGAGGAACACGAACATGTACATGACTGATACCACGAGCACGTAGGCGTACATCGCCGCTCCGTACCGAGCGTAGGCGTACTCGGTCAACGAGTGCCCCTCGGGGATCAGCCCCCGGATGCGCGGGCCGATCACGGCATACCCCAAAAGCGGAAGCGCTGACCCGATAGCATACCCTACCACCGCGGTGATCCCGCCGAAGGCAGCGCCGGCTTCAGCGGGGCTAAAGAGGATCCACGCGCCCAGGCGGGAGGCGAGGATCGTCGCCGTTAGCGTGGGGCCGTCGGCACTGCCGCGTGCGGAGATGAAGTCCTCGACAGAGTCGATCCGCCCGCTCGTATATCGGATCCCAATGGCCGCAAACCCTATGAGAACGACCGCCGCGAGCGCGACCACAAGTCCACCGCTCACCATCATCGATCAACTCCCATGCCCGCGATTCGATCCCGGGGATGGTAATAGCCTGTGGTAGTACTTGGTCATCACTCCGGTCGGCCCCGGTTCACGAGCGTTCACTCCATCGGGCTCGGTCCTTGCGGCCGGAACGACCGGATGATCCGGAACATATATCACGAACGTTGGTGAGTTGTTGGATGCAATGCATAAACCCCTACTAGCGACCGATTTCCTCGACCGGGCGCGAAAGCACTACGGCGACGAGGAGGCCGTCGTGGCGACCACGGGCGAGCGCTTTACCTACGACGAACTCGGCGACCGGGCCGACCGGCTCTCGGCAGCCCTTCAAGAATGGGGCATCGAAAAAGGCGACCGGGTGGCGGTACTCGACCCGAACACCCACTACCACCTCGAAGCCGCCTACGCGATCATGCAACTCGGAGCCGTTCACACGCCGCTGAACTACCGTCTCACTCCCGACGATTTCGAGTACATCCTCAACGACGCTGGCGTGGACGCGATCATCGCCGATCACGAGTACGCCGAAGCCGTCGAGCCGATCCGCGAGGACGTTCCCCCCGAGTTGTTCGTCTCGAACGACGCTTCGGCTACCGAGGGCGACTGGAGGGATTTCGAGGAGTTCATCGACCGCGACGGCGCGTACGACCGCCCTGAAATGAACGAAGACGAGATCATCACGATCAACTACACCTCCGGGACGACGGGCGATCCGAAGGGAGTGTGTCGAACCCACCGGGCCGAAACGATCCACGCTTACCTGACGACCGTCCACCAGGGGATCACCGACGACGACACCTATCTCTGGACCCTGCCGATGTTTCACGTCAATGGCTGGGGACACATCTACGCGATCACGGGTATGGGCGCGAAACACGTCTGTACCCGCGGGGTCGATGCCGCCGGAGTCTTCGAGGCGGTGCGGGAAGAGGACGTTTCGTACATGTGCGGTGCACCGACCGTGTTGAACATGCTGATCGACTACTACGAGGAACGCGCTGCGCCGGAGGGGCAGCGAGGCGAAGGCGGTGGAACCGCCGAAGCGCCGGTAACGACCGGCGACGCCGACGTGCGCATCGCCACCGCCGGCAGCGCACCCCCGGAAGCGACGATCCGAACCGTCGAGGACGACTTCGGCTGGTATTTCAAGCATATCTACGGCGCGACCGAGACCGGCCCGCTGATCACGACCTCCGACGCTCGGCGGTTTTTCTCCGACGACTCGTCCGACCGGTTCGCGATCAAGAAACGCCAGGGACTGGGCTATCTCGGCACCGACGTCCGGGTAGTCGATGAGGAGGGCAACGACGTGCCCCGCGACGACGAGACGGTCGGCGAGATCGTCGTCGCGGGCAACCAAGTCATGGACAGCTACTGGGGGAAACCCGACGCGACCGAGGAGGCGTTCAACGACCGGATCGAGGGGTACTACCACACCGGCGATCTCGGGGTCGTCGACGAAAACGGCATGCTCTCGATTCAGGATCGCAAGAAGGACATTATCATCTCGGGCGGAGAGAACATCTCCAGTATCGAACTCGAGGATACGCTGTTCGACCACGAGGCGGTTGCCAACGCGGCGGTGATCCCCGCACCCAGCGAGCAGTGGGGCGAGACACCCAAAGCGTTCGTCGTGCCCGCGAGCGGCGATCCCGACGACCCGGAAACGAGCGTCGAGGAACTGGTCGAGTTCACCCGCGAGAACCTCGCCGACTACAAGACCGTCCGCGAGATCGAGTTCGTTGTCGAGTTACCCGAGACGGCGACGGGCAAAACTCAGAAATACGAACTCCGCCAGGAGGAATGGAAAGACGAAGACCGGATGGTCGGCGAAGGATGACCGAAATCAAATTCCGGTTGATCGCCCGCTCGCCGGTGAATCCGGGCGGTCGAACAACTCGATGAACGGAACGGATCACCGCTCGATGGGGAGGAATCACTCGTCGAAGGAGGCGGCGACACGGACGAGCAACAAGAGTACGCCGAGCAGTGTCCCGATGGTGACTGCCCCGTAGACAGCGAGGCCGAGCGGGGTCGGCGGAACCGAAATCATGCCAAACAATGCCACCGACCCGAGATCCCCAACGACAATGCCGAGAACGTACCCCATCACACCGGAGAACGCGGTCAATCCTACATAGATGGCGATGACGATCCGGCGGCCCGAAACGGGACCGATTTCGCGTGCGGTTGCGGGTTCGCTCACGCCGGGGGTCGGGTCGGCAAAACGATGAGGCTTTCCCTCTTCCGACTTGAGTAGGGTCATGTCCATGCTCGACCGGGAACTTACCGAAAAGGAGCTGTTGGGGCTCGTGCTCGGCGGGATCGTCACCATGATGGCGATCACCGCGTTTCTCATCGTTATCACGGGCCCAACGTAGCGTCCGACCCGACGGACGGCCCTCGCCCCTCGGCGTCGATTCTCTCATTGCCGTCGGACCGGATATCCGGCATGGCTCATGAAGCTTCGTTTCACTCGCCGCCGTCGGTCCGCGTCGGTTCGTTCTCGCCGCCGCCGTCGGTCGTCGCGATCGTGCTTTCCCGTTCGCGCTCGAACCACGTCCATTCGTTCGTCACGAGCCCCTCCTCCCCGAGATTCCAGGGATCGCCGCTTTCGACGGGCGCTCCCTCGAAATACGACTGGATCAGGTTGAACAGGAAGACGACGCCGCCGACGAAGATGAGGAACGCGCCGACGGTCGTCACTTGATGCAGGGAGACGAACTCGGTAGGGTAGGTCGCGTACCGACGGGGCATGCCGCCATACCCCATCAGCATCATTGCGAAGAAGGTGATGTTCGTGCCGATGAAGGAAAGCCAGAAGTGAATAAGGCCGAGCGAGCGCTGGTACATCCGCCCGGTAACCAGCGGGAACCAGTAGTACGCGGCGGCAAACAGCGAGAACGCGATTGCACCCATCACGAGGTAATGGAAGTGACCGACCACGTAGTAGGTCGCGTGCAATATCTGATCGACGGGGATCGCCCCGAGGAACACGCCCGTGACGCCGCCGATGATGAAGTTCGAGACGAAGCCGATACAAAACAGCATCGGCACCGTCAGCCGGAGACTTCCGCCCCACAACGTCGTGATCCAGTTGAAGGTCTTCACTGCACTGGGTACCGCAATCGCCAGCGTCACCGCCATGAATGCTCCCCTGAGTCGTGGGTCGATGCCGGTGGTGAACATGTGGTGGGCCCAGACGCCAAACGAGAGCACGCCGATGGCCAGCGTCGAATACACCACGAACTTGAACCCGAACAGTTTCCGACCCGCGAAGCGGGGCAGGATCAGGCTAATCAACCCCATCGGGGGCAGTATGATGATGTACACTTCGGGATGGCCGAAAAACCAAAACAGGTGTTGATACAGCAAATAGCCCCCACCTTCAGTAGTGAAAAACGTTGTTCCGAGGTTCCGGTCGAGCAACAGCATGACCATGACGCTTCCCAGAAGCGGAAACGCAAACAGGATCAACCCCGACTGGGTGAGCATCGTCCACGAGAAGATGTCGAGGCGTTCCCAGCCGACATCGGGAGCGCGCTCGGTGAAGACGGTGGCGATGAAGTTGATCGCACCCAACGTGGTGCTGATCCCCGAGAGATGGAGCCCGAGCAACATGAAATCGATACCAAGTGCGCCTTGCTGGATCGACAACGGCGGGTACATCGTCCAGCCCGTCTGGGCGGGTTGTATCCCGATCGTCATCAGGGCAAACGGAACCCAGATCAGGATGGTGGCGAAGGGCAACAACCAGAACGCGATGGCGTTGACCCGGGGAAACGCCATGTCGTCGGCCCCGATCAACAGCGGGATGAAGTAGTTGCCGAACGCGAAGATCATCGGCGTGGCGAACAAAAACAACATCGTGATCCCGTGGCTCGTCATCAGAGCGTTGTACTGTGCGGGCTGGAGCAACGCGGTTTCGGGCGAGAGGAGCTCGGTTCGCATGAGCATCACGGTAATACCGCCCCATGCGAGCGTGATCGTCGAAAACACGCCGTATAGTACGCCGATATCCTTGTGATCGACGGTCGTCAGCCATCGGCTGATGCCTCCGGGTTTTTCTTCGGAGCCGTAACCGGCGTCGGTGGTCTCACCGCCACCGCTGGTAAGCGGGGTGTACGACCGCCAGTCTTCGATGCGGGCGATCCAGCCAGCCACCACCAGCAAGAACAGCCCCATGAGAACTGTCAAGACGATCTGCCCGTCGATTTGCATACGACTCCCTCGGAAGCGGAGCGTAATGAAAGCTTAGGTTCCGCGCGTCCCATCGAAACCGGAAACGCGAGTAGAAACCGGAAAACGGGAAAAGCGGAGCCGATGGGGTCCGTGGAGCGTCCAGTCAGAGGCGTTTCGCCGCCGCATAGGTGAGGTGCAACAGCGACCACATCATGCTGATGACGAGCGTCCACATGTAGATCGAAAACAACGCCCCGTCGCGCCAGCGTTGGGGGGTCGCTACCGCGAATATCACCAGAAAGACCAGCAGGATGACGAACGGGATCAGGTTCACCGTCGAATCGAGTAGCGTTTCCTTGTTGAACACGCGGTCATCGAGCAGTCTGCTCATGGTCGGCGATAGCGGAGCGGCAATCAAATAGGTAGTGGTTCGGCTCGGGTCACATCAGTCCAGCGCGGTGCGGTTTCGGACGAACACGTGTCCGATCACTGATCCGGCCATACAGAGCACGCCAGCGACGGCAATCGATATCGCCCGGAATCCGAGGCTGATGGCGCCGCTACCGCCACTGATCGGATAGAGGATCGACAGGCCGATCCCGACGACCGCGAGGACGGTCCCTAACGCGGCGATGAATCGCCACGGCGTTGCGATGTACCCGGATTCGTGCAGGATGCCGGCGAGGCTCCCGATAAACAACAGGAGCCCGCCGACCGCGAGCGCAACGATATCGAGAAACACGCCCGTTTCCGCAATCGCGAGCCCCAGCGCAACGAACATCGGCCAGGCGCTTGCCTTGCGGTATTGATCGCTCACCCCGGATCGGTCGGCCATACCCTCGCTACGGACTCGGTCCTCGAAAAACCCATCGAACTACGTGACCACCAGAAAGAGGAACAGAAACCCGAAATACACTGCAACGAGGATCGCCAGCGTCTTCAGCCGGAAGCGTCTGATATCGTCGGTTTCGGCCCGGTACTCCTCGGCAAACGCCTCGCGTTCGGGGTCGGTAAGCGTCCCGGAGTGATCGAGACCGAGATGAAGGGTATGATAGCGTTCGCGTGCGAACGGCCGCTCACAGTAGGGACACGAGTGGGCGGCTTCGGTGTCGGAATCGAACGCGGAATCCATACGAGCACTACCTGGCGAACGGGGTTGTAGGTTGCGAACCCGCCGACGCCGGTTGGGAGGCTTTTTGGTAATCCACACACAACCCCACCTCATGAGCCTTTCCGACGATTCGAGCGACGATCATAGCCATCACCTTCCGGCGGTCGAGGACTGGCCCCGGGGGTTCGGCGAGGCGAGCTGGTGGCCCTTCATCGCCGCGATGGGCGCTTCGGGCATCTACATCGGCGTTTCACTGGTGATCATCAGCACGGGCGAATTACCACTATTGCCGGTCGTCGGTGGTGGAGTCTTTCTCGGAGGTGTCGCCGTTTTCCTGATCGGGCTGTACGGATGGACGTATCACGCGTTCGTCAAGGCGTTCTGGGAGGGTGATAACGAGGGCACCAACACCCTCCGATGGGGATTAATCCTCTTTCTCTGTACCGAAGTCGCAACGTTCGGGGCCCTGTTCATCTACTACTTCCAGATCCGGTTGTACGAATGGCCACCGGCCGACTTCGAGGTGATCGCCGGGCCGCTCGTCTCCGGAACGATAGCGCTCGGATCGCTTCAGATCCCGATCATCAGCCGGCTCGCGCTGGCGAACACGGTGATCCTGGTCGTTAGCAGCGCGACCATCCACTGGGCCCACGTCCAGCTTCGCAAGGAAAACCGCCGCAACTTCATCCTCGGGCTCGCGGTGACCCTCCTTTTGGGCGTGATCTTCCTCGCAGGCCAGGCTTACGAATACTACGAGTTCATCGTCCACGAGGGCTTCACGCTGGCCGCAGCCGAGCAAGCGCTGTATGCCAGTGCCTTTTACGGACTGACCGGACTGCACGGCCTGCACGTCACTATGGGCGCGGTGCTTCTCGCCATCATCTTGATCCGTGGATTGTACGGGCAGTACTCCGCCGAGCGACACACCTCCATCACTACCGTTTCGATGTACTGGCACTTCGTCGATGTCGTCTGGATCTTCCTCGTGGCCGTGTTGTACATCGGTGCGGCGATCTCGGTGGTGTGAGCTGCTTCTCTACCGGTTGATCTACTGACTCCGCGCTTGAAGGCAGCGATCACTTGCGCGGAAACAACACGGGTCAAACAACTGGAACAACCAGCGCCGAACGGTCGCCCGTGCGTCCAGTCGTATCAAGCGGAAAGTACTCGACTTTCAACAAAAGCTTTCGACGTGGTTTATGAAAGAGTACGGCGTAGTGGCGGTCGAAGGTTTGGACGTGAAGCCGATACTCGAAACCAGCCACAACGCCAAGAACAAGCAGGACGCGGCATAGTCGCGGTTTCTCGATGTGCTGGAATACAAGACCGACTTGCACGGCACGCACGTGGTTCGCGTCGATGCTCGCGGCACGACGAAAGAACGCGACCAGTGCGGTGTCGAGACACGCAAGCCGATCTGGGTCTGGAGACATTCGTGTCCCGCTTGTGGGCATATAGAGGATCGGGACTTGAATGCGGCAAAGAACATCCGCGACCGCGATTTGGAATCTCTTTATGTAGGGCCGGGACGGTCCGAATCAACGTCCTCAGAAATGCGAAGCGTTTCTGAGGGGGTGGGGGGAACGAGAGCTTCACTCTCGTTAACGCCTGTGCAGACTGTGCTCCCTGCGTTCACCTCGGGCATCAGGCCGAGTGAGTGCAAAGCACGTTGTGGAAGCAGGAAGTCCTGGAGTCGTTCGAGACGTTCACAAGAGCGAAGCTCTTGTGAGCCATCAACAGATCGCAAAGTAATCTGTTTAGCAATCAGAAGGCCGTTTCGTGATGTGGCCAGAAGTCTGTGACTTCTGGCTGCTAACCAGAGCCTTGCTCTGGTGATGTCGTTAGAACTCCAAGAGTTCTGACTGCTTGCCGGACTACGTCCGGCAATGACAAGAGGCGCGAAACGCCTCTTGAATCACTTGACCGCGGGGAGCGTTCACAGTACCTAGTCAATAACTTTCGATTGAAAATCATCATGGAACCGCGACGCCGAACAGCAAACAGAACGTGAATTCATCCGTTAATGCGTCGAATACTGCGTGCCGGTCTAGGGTTGAATCCGGGTGTTTCGCTACCCGTTGTTATCCGCTCGAATTGGCACTGCCTCCGCCACCGCTTCCGCTACTGTTTCCGCCACCGCTACCGCTTCCCTCCGGGAACTGGCCGCCGTTGTCGACCCAGGTCTGGTACTCCCCTTGGCTCACCGCTTCGACGGTGAACAGCATGTTCGAGTGACCGATGCCGCAGTATTTCGTACAGTAGCCCTGGTAGGTACCTTCTTCATACACCTCCGTTGTAATCATGTTGTGTTGACCGGGGTTGGCGTCCTGTTTCAACCCAAGTTCGGGGACCGAAAACCCGTGTATGTAGGAGCCCCGGCTCTCATCCGCCGTGACGTTGAAATACACCGGGGTGTCGGTCGGGACAACCGCCTCGCCGGTCGTCTGGATGTCCTGGCCCTCGTAGTTGAAATCCCAGCCGTAATTGTACGCGACGACCTCGATCTCGACGGCGTCATCGGGGATATCGTCCTGCTGGGGTGTGAGAAACGGGCTTGCCATGACCTGATAGGACGCCACCCCGACAAATAGGAGGACAACCGCGGTAGCGATCGTCCAGGTGATCTCCAGCCGACGGTTCTCCTTGGTCGGGCTGGGATCGTCGTTGTTGCGGAACTTGAGTACCGCATAGAGCAGTACCGCCTGTACGAGCAGCGTGATCGGGATCGCGGCGTACAGAAGAACGGTGTTCAGATTGCCGATGAGTTGATCGGTGACTGAGTTCTGAGCCGCGACCGGCTCGACAGCGACAGCCAAAAGTCCCACACAGACCATCCCGATGAGAGCGGTCCGGGTCCTCCGTTCCATATAGCGGTCTTTGCGAGGGCGGCCATAAATATGTGGATTTTCCACCCGCGGGCGGTCACATCGCGGGGCCTAAGTGCGCCCGCTCGAAAGCTCGAACTATCCGTGTCCACCGAACAGCGAGCCCACACCCGCTTTCTCTCCTTGCTCGCCGCGACGACGATGGGCGTCTATCTGCTGTTGATCGTCGGCGCGACGACCGCGCTGACCGACGCCGGAGCCACGTGTTCGACCTGGCCGGCCTGCCACGGCCAGTACGTGCCCCTCGACGGCGGTGCGGCGACCCTGATCGCCTGGGCCCACCGCGTCATCGCGCTGATCGTCGGCGTCCTCACGTTCGCCAGCGCCGTCGCAGGCTGGCGCATCGAGTCCTCAACGCGGGTCCGCGTGGCGCTCGCGGTTCCGGCGGCCCTGTACCCCGTGCAGGTCGCCATCGGCGCGGTCGTCGCCACGGCCGACGCGCCCGCGCTGGTGTCGGCGATCCACCTGTTCGTCGGAGCCTGTATCTTCGGCGGATTGCTCGCGGGGCTGGCGTGGTCGCTCGAACGGCGGTTCCCGACGCGGGACCGCGGCGATTCCCGGACGGCATCGGCCACGCCGGAATCGAAACCCGATCCGACTCCGACCACGAACGCAAGCGCGCCGACCGGCGTGCGCGCGACGCTATCGGCGTACTTCCGGCTGATGAAACCCCGGCTGATGTGGCTGCTCTGTCTGGTCGCCGCGGCGGCGATGGCGCTCGCAGTCGGACCCGCCCTCTCGGTCGAAACCATCGTCGCCACCCTGCTCGGCGGCGTGCTCGCCATCGGATCGAGCGGCACGTTCAATCACGTGCTCGAACGCGACATCGACCGCCGGATGCAACGCACCGCCGACCGCCCGCTTGCGACCGACGTGGTCTCTGTGAGCAACGCGCTCGCCTTTGGCACCGTCCTCGGGATCGCCTCGCTCGCGGTGTTCTATTTCCTGGTTAACGTGCTGGCGGCCGTCCTGGGTCTGACCGCCATCGTCTTCTACAGCGTGATCTACACGCTCGTTCTCAAGCCAAACACCGTCCAGAACACGGTCATCGGCGGGTTCGCGGGTGCGTTGCCCGCCCTGATCGGCTGGGCCGCCGCGACCGGGGAGATCGGCCTGCCTGCCGTGGTGCTCGCGGGCGTGATCTTCTGTTGGACGCCCGCGCACTTCTACAACCTCGCGCTCGCGTACAAGGACGACTACGAGCGCGGCGGCTTTCCCATGATGCCCGTCGTCCGGGGCGAACGCACGACCCGGAAACACATCGTGTTCTATCTGGGCGCGACTCTCGTGAGCGCGAGCGCGCTGGCGGCGGTCGATACCCTTGGGTGGCTCTTCGCGGCCACGAGCGCCGCCTTTGGCGGCGTGTTCCTCTGGGCGGCGATTCGGCTCCACCGCGAACAGACCCGGACGGCGGCGATGCGGTCGTTTCACGCCTCGAACGCCTACCTCGGAGCCGTGCTGTTTGCGATTATCGCCGACGCACTCGTAATATGAGTACGAACACTCCACAACCCCTCCAGCGGCTACCCGAACGCTTCCGACCGAGATCTTCGACGCTGCTCTACGGAACGCTGCTGGTCAACACCGAAATTCTGATCATCCTCGCGTACCTGTTTCTCTCGGGCGTACAGGTAAACGACCCCATTTCAGTCGCCTACCCATTCGTTTGGATCAACGTCGGCCTGTGGGCGGTGGTTCGGACTCAGCCGGATGCCCGAACACGACGCCACCGCTATCTCGCAGGGGCGGTCGCGGGCGTGTATCTACTGTTATTGTTCGTCGTGGTCGGTCTGCTCTGGACGGCCAGCCCCCACATCAGTGAAATCCTCTCGGTATCGATGCTCACGCCGGGTGCCGGTCCCGTGATCACGTACAACGGGCCGTTCGTACGGTTTACCTTCGTCCCGTTTCTGGTCGTCGGCTACGTCGCGCTTGCGTATCTCCTGTACGCGACGTTGCTCGACGCCGCGGGGTCGGCTCTGGGTGGCGTTCTCGGGCTGTTTTCGTGTCTCTCCTGTGTCTGGCCGCTGATTGCGCCGATCCTCGTCGGCGTGTTCGGTAGCGGGGCGACCGCGACGGTGGCGGAATTACAGTCCTACCGTGCCGGGACGGCCGTTTTCGTTGTCACGGTCGCGTTGCTGTACTGGCGGCCGTTCAAGCGGGATCAGTGACCGAAGCGCTGCCCCTCCTCGGCGTAGCGGGCGTCGTCGATCCGTCCGCGCTGTTCGTCGGTGAGGTCGATCCCGGTCGCGGCGACGTTCTCTTCGAGCTGGTCGGTCGTGCGCGCGCCGACGATGGGCGTACAGTCGAACGCCTCCTGTTCCATCAGCCAGCGCAACGACACCTGTGCGGGCGTGGCATCGACCTCGTCGGCGACCGTTTCGATCTCGTCGAGGATCTCCCAGCCCCGTTCGGAAACGTAGTAGTCCTCGAACTGCTCGTCGATGTCCCCGCGTGCGCCCTCGGGGCCGACGATCTCCTCGCCCTCTTGCTCGTATTTGCCCGTGAGAAAGCCGCCCGCGAGCGGCGAGTACGGACAGACCGCCAGATCCTGATCCGCACAGACGTCGAGGTAGTCGGCGATGTCGTCGCGGTAGGCCGCGTGAAACAGCGGCTGGGTCACCTCGAAGCGCTCGAAGTCGTTGACATCGCTCTTCCAGAGCGCCTTCGTGAGCTTCCAGGCGGCCATCGTGGACGCGCCGAGGTGGTTGACCTTTCCCTCGCGCACGAGGTCACTGAGGGTCGAAAGCGTCTCCTCGACAGGTGTGTCGTCGTCGAAGCGGTGGATGTAGTAGATGTCGAGGTAGTCGGTGCCGAGTCGGTCCAGCGTGCCCTCGATCTGGGCGCGGATGTGCTTGCGGCCGAGTCCCTGATCGTTGGGGCCGGGCTCGCCCCAGCCATTAAAGGGGAAGTACACCTTCGAGGCGAGCACGAAGTCCTCGCGGTCGTGGTCGGCGAGCCATTCGCCGATCCACTCCTCGCTGGTGCCGTTGGGATCGCCGTAGACGTTGGCGGTGT
>CAYOFZ010000045.1:0-13792 GCA_964403315.1 uncultured Halobacteriales archaeon
TACGGGACAGCGTCCTAAGCGCTGCGCCGTTGGCCTAGCTTGGCTACCCGCGCGCGATCATTCCTACCCACGAGCGCGGTAAAAACTCGTTGCTGTGGGCCGACGACCGCCGCCCGACCGTTTAACCCCGATGGCGACCAACGACGAGCGTGTACCGCGCAAGCGACCGCCGCGACAACCACCGATGGTTGGCCGATCTCCAGCGGGCCGCCGACCAACTCGATCTCGATGGCGAGACCCGCTCGACCGCCGAAGACCTCTTTCTTTCGACGCTCCCCGAGGAGGACCGCTCGAAACCCGCAGTCATCGCCGCCAGCCTCTATGCCGGCGGGCTGATCGCGGGCGACCGACGCTCCCAGAGCGCGGTCGCGGACGCCGTCGGCGTCACCCGGTTGACGATCCAGCAACGCTGGAAGCCCCTGCTCGAAGGCGCGGGACTGGAGCCGCCGAGGTGGTAACGCTCACTCGCCGGTGTCGCGGCCCTCGCGGTCGGGCGTGAGGTTACCGTGCTCGTCGATCTCGCCGCGGACGATCCGCGTGCTCGAAACGATATCGCCGTCCTCGGCTCGGAGGTTATCGACGACGACGATCTCAAGGGGGTCGTGGCCCCGCTCGCGGCGGAGTTCGTTGATGCGCTCGCCGCCGTCTTCGGTTTCGGGCGAGACGATCAGAGCGTCGAACCGGGGTTCGGTTGCGATCCCGGTTGATTCATCGAGCTTGTGGATCTCGTAGTCGCGGTCGTGTTCGTCGGCAATCGCCGCGAGTTCGCGGTCGAGATCGGCCCGGCGCGCCTCGAAGGAACGGACGGGACGCTCTTCGTGGCGGGTCTCCGTGGCGAGCTCGTCGCTGGTGAGGCCGACGGTCACGTCACCGAGCTCGAACGCCCGCTCGAAAAGGGTCCGGTGGCCGTCGTGAACCGGATCGAACGTCCCGCCCAGCGCAACCTGCATACCGGGGGCGACGGGGGCCTATGGCTTAGTGGCTTCGGCTGGACGATTCCTCAGCCTTGGTCCCGGTTCCGGCGGTGGTTTCCTCGGCGTTGTCCCCGATGGTGATACTGATCGGTTCGCTCGCCTCGCCGTCGCCTTCGCCGAGGTATTGATCGAGGTTGACGACCGTGTTGAGTTCGTCCTGGATCTGCTGGACCATCCCCCCGACCAGTTCGCTCGGGGCGATGGCGGTGTACTCGTAGGGGTTGTTGCCCGCTCCCTCGCTTTCGCGTTTCTCCCTGGAGACGCGCCCTTCTTCGGTGAGTTCCGCGAGCGCCTCCCGGGCCGTGCTGGGATACAGGCCCGTCCCCGTGGCGATCTCCTCGCTCGTGCTGGCGGGCTCCTGACGGAGGTAGACGTAGATCCGCGCGCGCGTTTCCGTATCGAGTACCCATGCAAGCAGGTCGACGACCCCCCTATCGAATTCCTCGACAGCGCGGTCGGCCCCCTCTTCGAGTCGGTCCCGAGCATTTCCTCCCTCGTTGGAGTCGTCGGCTTCTACTGGAATTCCCCGGTCGGTGTCTGGGTCATCAGCGGACATGTCCGTTCTACGCGAACGCAACCCCGCGTCAAAAACCTTGTCTACAACACGAGCGTTTCGTACAGTGCTTCAATCCCCTCTTGTTCGCGGATCCGTCGCTGGCGGGCGGCCCCGCTTTCGGTCTCGTAGATGTCGCGGATCCCCGAGACACCGAGGCGATCACATTCCCAGTCGACGAATTCCCCGAGGCCGATGGTTCCCGAGCGATCCTGTCGGATAAACGAAGCTGCCTGTCCGTAGCGCATCGCACGCCATTTGTTCTCGTCGAGGAGTTCCCGGCGGTGGTCATGACCCGATTCGCCATCGTCATAGCGGTTTCCGAGATCCTCGACGAGTGCGTGGGTGTACTCGATGAAGGCGAGCACGCGCTCGGGGTCGGCCTGGCCGTCCGGCGTTCGGATCTCGACGGTCCCGTGTTCGGAGTGGGGGCGCACCTCGTACCAGAGCTCGCCGCGGTCGTTGATCGATCCGTGCTCGACCATCGTGCGCTCGAAATCGGCAAATTCCTCGAACCCCTCGAAGGCCGTCGGCATCCCCGTGTTCGGCAGTCCCTCGAAGATCTTCGCGCGGGCGGACTGCAAACCGGTGTCGAATCCGTTCCAGTACGGCGAGTTCGCCGACAGCGCGAGCATCACTGGCAGGTGCCAGCGGATCTCGTTTGCGATCCAGGTCGCCTTATCGGCATCATCAACCCCGACATGGATATGCAAACCCGCGGTCGTGTTGCGGTGCTGGGGGTACTGGATACGTTCGAGCTGGGAGCGATATCGTGGCTTTTCGGCGTGTTCGAGTTCTCGCCACTTCGCCCCGGGATGGAGGCCGGCGGCTGCGATCCGGTAGCCGTGCTCACCGGCGTACTCGACCAGCGTCTCGCGGACCTCGGTGAGGATGTCCCGGGCGTCGTCCAGCGACTCGATGACGGGCGTCTGGGTTTCGATCACGAACTTGAACAGCTCGTGATCGAGGCGGTCTTCGAGGATCCCAGGAGGATCGTTCTCGTAGACGAGTTCGTCGGTGCCCGCCGTGGGGAGGCCAGCCCCATCGACGACGAAAAACTCCTCTTCGATCCCGAGCGTCCCGGTTTCCGTGAAGTTCTCGGCCGAACCCGTCTCCATCGGCTTTCGGTTCGGATGCCCGGATAAATATACTGGCGATTGGACTTCCCCACCATGGTATCAAAATCGGGGCTGTTATTTATGGAGCTCTCCATTAAACGGATCAGCAATGACGCTGGAAGTCACCATCACCTCTATTGACCAATTGACGCCGGGTGTCAAGGAATTCACCCTAGAAGCCGACGATCATGTCTTCGAATACGACCCGGGCCAACACACCCGCGTTCGCTACGAGGAGGACGCCGAGGGCAAGGGAATGGCCCGACCATATACCGCGACCGACCTTCCCGGCACCAACCGTATCACGCTCGCGATCAAACATGTCGAGAGCGGGGCGGCGTCGACCTATATGCACGAGCGTGATCCGGGCGATCGGATTCGGATCGAAGAACTCGACGGGGGACTCACACTCGAAGACCCCGAGATAGATGTCGTGTTCGTCTCGACCGGGGTGGGCATCACACCGATGATGGCGATGCTCAGACAATACCTCGACGAGGGGATCGGTGACGTCTACTTCTTTTTCGGCGAACAGGACCAAGACCACCTCATCTATCGTGACACGCTCGATCGGCTGGCTGCCACCTACGAGAACCTCACTCTCGTGTATTCGCTCACCGAACCTGGCGACGGCTGGACTGGCCGAATTGGGAACATTCAGGAGCATCTCGATGAGTATCTCCCGACCCTCGATGGGAAGCACTTCTACGTCTGTGGCGTTCCGCAGATGGTGATCGACACGAAAGAGATGCTGGCCGCACGAGAGGTCCCGAGAGACCGGATTTTCAGCGAGGGGTGGGAAGAAGGAGCTGTGCAGGCCAATCCGAGCCCACTGTCGATCTATGAGGATATCGGGGGGAGGGAGGCGATCGAACAGGCTGTCGAGCGGATGTACGACCATATTCTCGCCGACGAGCGCCTCGCGCCGTATTTTGACGAGTCGAACATGACCTCATTGATCAACCACCAGAGCAGTTTTATTGCGATGGTTGCCGGCGGCCCTGACTATCACCATCATATTCCCGAGACGCACGCGCATATGACGCTTCGTGATGAGCACTTCGATGCGGTGCTCGGGCATCTCCACACGGCGTTCGCAGAATGCGGTATCGACGAACAGGCCATTCAGCAGCTCAAATCACAGTTGGAAAGTTATCGGACGAGCACAGTCACGGCACGACAGTAACGTTATGGTCGCATCCGCCTTGTTCTGGCAGTCTCCGCCTTCCTCTGCTTCGGTCTTGTGTGACATATTACTAATATACACACATATAAGTAAATAGTCATTGACGGCAAGGACGACTACTTTGGCGTTGCTATGATCGAGAGATGATCGTCGTGATACGGTTCCAGCCGTTCGGTATCGAGGATCTCGTAGCCCGCCGAGAGTTCCTCCCGGACCTCCGAAAACACCGCATCGGGATCGCGGGTAACGTCCTCGCTGCGGGCTTTGATCGCCGCCAGAAGCCAGCCGTCGTCAGCGAGAAACTCCCGATTTCGCAGCGCAACGTCGGCCTGCCCGCGGGTTGCAACGTCCTGAACGATGGCATCCACGTTCGCTTCGACGACGTGGGCGTAAGTCTCGGGTTCGTGAGCGTCCTTCAGGAGCGGGAAGAGGTTCCGCCGACCTTCGGCAACGGCAACGAGATCCCGCGCCGGGCGGGGCGCGAACTCGACGGCGTAGGTCGGTCCTGCGAAATCCGCGACATGGCTTACGGTGGTGCCACTTGCCGCGCCTAGATACAGCACTGTCTCGCCACCTTCGATGCCGGTGTCCATTCCCATCTCGATCATCGCGCCGAGCTTCGAGCGACCGGGATCCCAGGCGCGCCATTCCCCCTCGGTGGGTTCGCCGTAGACGGGTTCGCCACGGGTAGCGAGTCGTTCTGCCCCGTCGAACGCCCGGCGTTCGACACCCTCGGGGAGGATCATTCCTCGACCTCCCGATTCTGGATGGTGGCGATCCGCTCGTCGAGTTCGGTGTCGAGATCGGGCCGGCGATCCCCCGAGTAGTGATCGATCCGGGCGGCGATGGTGAGTTTCCCCGCGAGCGCCCGGGCGGCCGATCCCCGGTGGTTGGGGTGAGTACCCCGGACGTATTCGTGTGTGTAGATGACTCCGTGCTTGGGCGAGGGAGCCTGTCCCCGGAGGTGGGCGAACAGGGCGTCCTCGGCACCGAGGACCTGTACTGTCCCGCTGGGTTGTTTCGCCAGCGACTCCAGTCCGCCCGCCAGCGCGATCAACCGGGCGGCCAGAACGGGCCCCGCCAGCGCTGCGAGGTTGGGCGCGACAGCCGGCGTCGCGCGCTCGACGAACGCCCGGAGCGCGTCGGCCTCGTCAGCCAGCCCCGCGACCCGCTCCGCCAGCGCGACGGCGCGTTCCTCGGTCGAATCCTCGGGCTCCCGCTCGGCTATCGCGCGGGCGTACTCGATGCCCGAACCCCCTTCCTCGAACAGAGCTCCCGCCCACTCGGCGAGGCGCTCGGCGAGTTCGTTGGCCGTCCGCTCGGCGTCGTCCATCGCGCGAATCGCATGCATGAGTTGCTGGTCGTCAGCGCGTTCGCGCTCGCGGACGGCCTCGCGGGTCGCCGCGAGCGTCGCCTCGTGCAGGCGGTCGTAGTACTCGGCCTCGTCGGCGACACCGTCCGCCTCGACGGCCCGACCGGGCCAGTCGGCGGGGGCGTCGGCCCGGCCCTCGCGGATCCGTTCGGCGGCCGCGTCGGTAGCGTCGGGATCGTCGAAATCGATCCCGGCGAACCATCCCTCGTCGGTCATACGCCCCGTTGTCGAGCCGGTGCCGTAAATCCCTCCGACTCCGACGGAGTCCGCCGACCTAGAATCAACGGATCAGAGCCCGCCGGAGGTGAGCATGTCGAGGAGATCGGGCAACGACAGCGCCGCGAGGACGAACGCCAGCACGACGAACAGGACGTTGAGGACGTTCAGCAGGGTTCCGTTGGTGTGTTCACCCATGACCTCGCTGTCGTTGACCGCCCAGAACAGCAGTGCCGCGGTGATCGGCAGGCTGACGATGCCGCTGTAGGCGGCGAACAACACGATCATGTCGACAACGCTCAGCCCGGTGACGGCGCTGATGACCGGGCCGAGGATGCCGGTCGCGGCACCCGCCGCGTAGAACAGCTTGAACGAGCGGTCGGAGCTATCGACCTCTTTTCCGCGTGCGTTCCCGAAGATGAACACGACCGCCCACATCACGGGCATGATGCTGTTGAACGCGGCGGCGGCCGCACCGACGATGAACAGCACCATCGCCCACTGGCCCATGACCTCCGCGAGCGCGAGTCCGGGCGTGATGAAACTCTCAAGCGACTCGTAGCCCGCGGGCTGGAGTACGGCCGCCGAGACGACGAGCACCGAAACGATGAGCACGATGGCGATGCCGTAGCCGAGCGCGAGGTCCTTACGCATCGTCGGGATGTCCTCGGCGCTGGTCCAGCCCTTCTGTTCGACGAGGTTCGATTCGAGGAAGAAGTTCGACCAGATCGCGGTCGATCCGACGACCGACGCCACCAGTCCGAGCGACCCGGCGGGGAGGCTCGGAACGAACCCGCTTGCGATACCAGTCACTGAGGGCGTGCTGGCCCCGGCGACGATGAGATACGCCCCGAGCAACACGAACAGCATGGCCGTCATGACCTGTTCGAGGCCCTCGTAGTTCAACACGCCCGTGAGAATCGCCAAGACGGTGACGACGACCGCGAGCGGCTGCCAGCCGATGACCCCGCCCAACAGGACGGAAATCCCCTTCGCGGCGGCGGCGGTCAGTTCGATGATCCAGAGCAACGACCCGATAGACAACACCGCGCCGAGGGCCATGGCGACGCGCTCGCCGAACTTCCGGCGCATGAACGCCCCGAGGGGCTCACCGAAGATTCCCAGTCGGGCGCTCATGTCCTGGGCCATCACCCCGATCAGGGCCGCGGCGACGAACCCCCAGATCAGCGCGTATCCGTATTGGATCCCGACGGTGCTTGCGATGAAGATCGATCCAGAGCCGACGACGCTTGCGACCATCACGAACGCGAGGCCGTATTCCTGGAAAAATCCGCCCGTCGTGTCCCTCAACTCCTCGTCTGCCGGTGTAGTGGTTTCTTCGGCCATTGTCGTAGTTCGGAAGTTTTCTTGGTCGCTAATTCCCGCGTATCGGTGTATAACGACCGCCACGTGTTCGTACTCGATGCTCCTTGGATCGTGATCCGGAACCGTGAATAAACATTGATTTCTTGAAGTTCGGTTACAGGAATGTATGGTACGAACGCGATATACAGTTCACCAGTCCGTCGTAAAGGAATAGCGATTTAATGTGTCAACCCTTTCCATGAGCTACTCGAAGAGGAATTCCCGGATCGCGCCGTCGAACTCCCGCTGGCGACCTAGGACAGCCTCATGGCCCGCGCCATTGATCTCCACGAGGCGGGCGTCGGGAATCGTTTCGGCGGCCTTGCGGTACCCCTCGGCGGTGAACAACGGATCGTCGGTCGCGCCGATCACCAGCGTCGGAACCACGATGTCACTGAGAATCGAGGTTCCATCGTACGCGAGGGCGGCATCCGCGGAGACGAGGAAATCCGAGCGATCCACGGGTGATCGGGACCCGAGGCGGGCGTAGAGTCGCGCGGCTCCGCGGACGACCGGCCCACGAAGGCCGCCGGCGACCAGTCCGGCGGCTTCCGTACAGATCGGTCGCCAGTCGTCGCGCCTTGCATACTCGCGCCAGTGCTCGACCGTCTCGCGGCCCACCTCGCTCAATCGGGCGGCGGCGAGGCCGAAAATCGCCCGCTCGATGCGCTCGGGATAGTCGGCGGCGAGACGCTGGACGATGAAGCCGCCCGACGAGAGGCCCAGCACGTTCGCGGGGCCGACCGCGTCGAGCACCCGGGCGTACCCCGCCGCGAGGTCGCGGGTCGAACTCCCCTCGGGGAGGCCGGGCGGGCGACTCACCATGGCGACGGTGTGGCGGCCGGTGTAGCGACCACAGTAGGTGGCGACGAGCAGGCTGAACCACCACCGATCAGTGACACGACAGAGCGGATCATTGAGCCCCGGAACGATCAGCAGGGTCCGAGAGCCGTCACCGACCGCGACATAGGGGTGATCGGCCCATCGCCCGCGGTGTAGGGGGGTGCCGATCACGACCCCAAAATCGCTTCAGCGTTCTCCTCGGTTGTCCGGGGTTCGTCGGGAACGGAAGGCAGTGCCATACACGGCTATTGGCGTCTACGGGCAAAAACTGTCCCCTGGAACTACCCCCCTCGCCGGAATGGGCGTGCGAGCAGCCGCGACCGACGGCAGGTTTACGCCTCGTCCGTTCCATGAATCCGTATGGCACGCGGGACGGTATCGGAAACCTACCACGCGGCGCTCGCCCATGACCTCGTCGAGGTTCCGGACGATGCGACGCTCGTCGGCGTCGTCCGCCGACCGACCGGCTGGTTCCGTAGCGAGATTGACGAGAACCATCCCGAACTCGGCCCACCCGAGGGACTTCTGGAGAGCCTTCAGGATCGCCGCGAGGATCTGAAAATGCAGGGCATGTGCCACGGGGGCGCTCATAACGCCGCCTGGGAAAACATGGATTTCGGGGAACGCTACCGCGAGCATCTCGCGGAGTCGGAACCGACGCAGGCGGCGCTGTCAGGATTGGCCGACCGGGTTGCCGGCGGCGAGGACATCGTTCTGGTCTGTTATGAGGGTGACTCGAAGCGGTGTCACCGCCGACTCCTCGAAAACGAACTCGATGCGCGGGTCACTCGTGGCGGTCGATGACGCTTCATTCAACGGAGAGATATTGAAACCGATGTATTATGTTTATTCTTCAGTATGTCTTACATCATTCACAAAGTATTTATTCCCGGCCGTCCTCGGAATAGTTGCCGTCAACAAGACGGCTCTTGTGCCTGTCAGAGGCCACCCCCTCCCCATCGCACTCTGATGGCGTCGACGACGCCATCCCCACCAGTACACCGGTGATCCTCCCCCACGGATCACCGCCGACGCCCGCGGGCCGTTCCCGACGGGCGTCGTCTACTGTTGCATTCGTTCTAGCGTCGGCAAAACCCGACCATTCAGCCGAGAACGCCGACCAGCAGGTTCGCAGCGCCGATTGCCGCCACCGCCAGCACCAGGTTGGCGAGCGTGTACGCGCCTGCAAGCACCGACCCTCCGCTCTCTTGGAGCCGGACGGTATCGACCGAAAACGACGAGAAGGTCGTAAAGGCCCCGCACGCCCCGATTCCGACCAGGAGTGTGATGTCGAAACCGGCTCCGAGGAACGTCACCAGTCCGAGAACGAAACTCCTGAAACCGTTGACCACGAGGGTATCTACGGGAAACTCGGTGTCAGCGGACTTGACAACCCCACCGACGAGATACCGGGAGACGGCTCCCAGCGCGCCGCCAAAGCCGACCAACAGCGCGTCGATCATCGCCACTCACCGAGTGTGATTCGCCGGCCGAACACGACAGCACCGAACCCACAGGCGTAGCTTCCGAGGACGTTCGCCAGCCCCATCGCCGGCGAGACACCCATGGTTTCGAGGGCAAACGTGCTGTAGGTAGTGTACGAGGAGAGAAATCCAGTTGCAACGAGCAGGCATGCTCGCCGTGAAATCCGGTCGGTCGTCACCGAGGTGTAGAAGACGATCCCGAGTGCGGCGCTACCGGTGACGTTGACGAAGAAGGTACCGGTCAATCCGGGCGTGACCATCGTGGCGCTGTAGCGACCAAGCGAGCCGAGAAAACCGCCGATGGCGATCAGTGCCATGGGTTCGAGTCGCGCCGGAAGTCCCCGTTGTTTCATCGGGTGACGGTAGCGACGATCAAAAGCGTGCCGATACGGTTACAGTCCGCCCTGCTGTCGTGAGGATCGGTTTCGCGGGACCAGTGCGGCCACTACCGGGCGGACGGTCCGGTAAAGCCCCCTCGTTTTCGCGGGATATCGATATGCAATATAGGTGGACCCGACACAACCGGTGACGAACGCGATGATAACGGGGCTGGCGACGGCAGCGGGTATGAATGCAGTGATGAGTGTAACGACGATGCCGTTGACGAACAGCAACGCCCCGACGAGGAGCAGTAACCTGTTCACGAATCGTATGTTCCTGCCGCTGTCCCGATTGGACTGGCGACGGGAATGGTCTGCTAGCGAATCCATATCCCCTTTGATCGGCCCCACCCTCTTGAATTTCAGTCAGCTACCCGTCAGACACCGGTTTCCTATCCGAAACGTCTGTCGTGTAAGGACTGATCATTGATCGACCACACGATCTACAAGCATTGACGCCGTCGAAACGGCTGATGATCGGTAAAATCGATCCCGAGTGCCTCGATACGGTCCTCTCACGGACCGGCGCGCCCGACGAGGACGTACTGGTTGGCCCGGCCTACGGCGAGGACGCCGCCGCGGTGCAGGTCGGAGAGGAGGTACTCGTCGTCAACACCGATCCCGTCTCGCTCGCGGCCGACCGCATCGGCACCATCGGTATCAGTGTCGCCTGTAACGACATCGCCGCTTCCGGCGGGGAGCCGCGCTGGCTGACCGCGACGGTCTTCCTGCCCGACGACGATCCCGCCGTGCTCGAAGCCATCGCCGACCAGCTCGATTCGGCCGCCCGCGAGGCCGGCGTCGCCATCGTCGGCGGCCACACCGAGTACGCCCCCGACCGCGACCGGCCGTTGCTCTCGCTGTCCTGTCTGGGGCTTGCCGACGAGTACATCCCGACCGGCGGCGCGAGCCCCGGCGACAGGCTGGTGTTGACCAAGGGTGCGGGCATCGAAGGGACGGCCGTCCTCGCAACGGATTTCGACGAGGAAATCGACGCCTCCAAGGATCTCTTGGAGGAGGGTGCAGCGCTGTTCGAGGAATTGGGCGTTCTGCCCGATGCACGCGCGCTCCGGGAGTACGCGAGCGCGCTCCACGATCCGACCGAGGGTGGGCTGATAGACGGCGCGCTCGAACTCGCGGTCGCCTCGAACGCGACCGCCCGGATCGAGCGCGAGCGCGTGCCGATCCGCGATGTGACCGCCCGCCTCTGTGAAGCGATGGGCGTCGATCCCCTGTCGGTGTTCGGGTCGGGCGCGTTGCTCGCGGCCGTTCCCCCCGAGGACGCCGAAAACGCACTCGACGCGCTCGATGACGCGGGGATCGGGGCTGCCGAGATCGGCGAGATCGCCGAGGGTGATCCCGGGCTCGTCCTCAACGGCGAGCGCATCGACGAGCCCGTCCGCGACGACCTCTACGAGCTATGGGCGTAATCGGCGGCGAAGCTCCTCGGGATCAACCTGATATTTGAACGCGGGGCGGCCATCGACGAGGACGTAGGGCACCCGCTCGCCGTACCGGTCGGCCAGTTCGGAGTCGGTATCGACATCGATTGCATCGATCTCGACGGAGCGGTCGAGGTCGGCGGTGACGTCCTCGATGGTGTCGAGAGCCTCGGCACAGAGATGGCAGTTCTCGCGCGAATAGACGGTGACGGTCGCACGCTCGGCCATAGGGTCGCTCGGTGATTCAGGGGGAGATGTCTTCCGATACGGATACACTGCCGTAGTGGCGGCAATGTCCGTTATTCGGTCGAGTTCACATCGGTGACCGTGCCGATCCCCTTGCTCTGACCTTCCCGGAAGACGAAGCGCTGGCCCTCCTCGATCAGGTAGGGGCGGAATTTGAATCGTACCCGTGTCCGACCGGTGTCGCCCGGGAGGAGTCGCCCCTCCTCGGGCGAGAACACGCCCGCCTCGCTGATGGTTTCGAGATGCACCACGGGTTCGTAACCGGTCTTGATCCGGGTGGGGTGGTTGAGGACCATCACCTCGGCTGTGAACTCCCTGACAGGCTGGGGGTTGGCCTCGCGCGGGAGGAGTACCATCCCACGTTCGATGTCGGCCTCGCGGACCCCTTTCAGCGCGATGCCGACGATCCGGCCCGACCGAGCCTTATCGACGCGGTGGTAATGCATCTCGATGGAGCGGACCTCGACGTCGGTGAACGTGCCGTCGGCAAGCGGGCCCAACAGGAGTTCGTCGCCGGCCTCGACGACGCCCGACTTGACGGTCCCCGAAGCGACCGCACCCACACCCGTCACCGAGTAGGTGCGGTCGATGTACATCCGGAAGTCACCGTCGTCGTTCGCCTGCTTTGGCAGGTGTTCGAACAGCGCATCCAACGTATCGAGTCCCTCGGTGGTGACCGCGCTGGTCCGGACGACGGGGACGACCGTCTCGTCGATCTCCTCGATTGCGGTCCTGACGCCGTGGCGCGCGACCGGCAACGGGGTGCGACCCACGTCCCGGAGCAGGCGTTCGACATCCTCGATGACCTCGCGTTCGCGTTCGTCGTCGACCAGATCGGTTTTCGTGAGGGCGACGATGGTCGGTAGCTCCGTCGCCAGCAACACGCCGAGGTGCTCGCGGGTGGTTTTGGTGGGGCCGTCGTCGGCCGCAATCGTCAGGAGGCCATAATCGAGTTTCTGGCCGACCAGCCCCCGAATGGTCGTCCGGAGCCAGGGCTCATGGCCGACGGTATCAACGAAGGAGACGAGGCGGTCGGCCTCCCGGACCACGCCCGCACGGTCGCCCTTGCGGTGGGGGTTGTCCATCCTGACGGGGTCGCCGTCGCGGAAGCCGTACACGCCATACGAGAGGTCCGCCGAGAGCCCGCGTTCGACTTCGTGGGGCTGGACATCGAGAAACCCCCGCGTGCCGCCGTCGCCGTCGTCGGCATCGCCGGTGACGAGGCTTCCCACGAGCGTGCTCTTGCCGTGGTCGACGTGGCCAGCGGTGCCGATGACGACGTGGTCGTCGTCGGTTTCGAGCATCGACCCCTTGTGAATAGTTGCGATCCCGACCAGGCCGTTCTCGCCGGCTCCCCAGGTCTGGACGTCGTGAATGTGGGTATCGGCCTCCTCGGCCAGCACCGAGAGGACGTCCATCGATTCGGAGAAGGCGTCGTGACTGATGCCGGCGATCCCGCCGGCGTCGGTGACGCCGACGACGTAGGTCGCCTCGCCGTCGCCCGACAACACGCGGTGGCGGAGCTGGGCCGCCAGACTCTCCGCGCGTCCGTCCTCCAAATGCTGGGTCCGGGTGAGCCGTTCTTTGAACTCGACGCTGCCGCCCTCCCTCTCGCCGTGTTCGATCGCCTCGCGCAACACGGCCCGGTCGGGGCTCATGGAGGGCGATTAGGGAAGGGGTGACAAAAACGTTCCCGTTCCGTGACACCACGGAACACGGTATTTCCGGCGTTTTCGAGTACCTATTGCTCTACATCGAGGGGATCTTCGAGATCGCCCAGAATGGCTTCGAACGCATCGGTCGCGGTGAGCAAGCCTACGATTCGGCCGTCATCGTCGTCGAACACTAGCGCCAGCTCTTGGTTTTCGTTTTGAAATCGGTCGATGGCCTCGCTGACCGCCATATCGGGCGACAGCGACATGGGATCGTGGGCGATGTCCGCGAGATCGAGATCGCCGGACTGTAGCGCGTCCATGTTCCGGAGGATGCCCGGCGTGTAGACGTTGCCAATATAGTCGTCGGAGGAATCGTTGACGACCGGAAATCGACCGTGAGGGTTGTCTTCGACGGTTTGAATGTTCTCTTGGAGCGATTTATTTACCGAGAGCGCCACGATGTCCTCGCCGTCGATCATAATATCTCCAACGGTTATGGTCCCGATGTCGAGGGCGGCTATGACCTCCTCCTCGCGCTCCTCGCTGAGGTCGCCCTGACTGAGCGATTCCCCGATCGATTCCCGAAGTGCGGCACGGCTTTCGATGGCGTCCTGTTCGGTTTCGAGCCACGCGCCGGTCATCTCGACGCCGAACAGCTTGAGCGTCCTCTTCGCTATCCCGTCACCGAGCGTGATGAGCGGGGAGATCAGCCAATAGAACCAGTATAGCGGGGTCGCGCCGTACCGACAGACCTGCTGGGAGCGCTCGACGCCGAGGTAGGTCGGGGTCTGTTCGCCGTGGGTGAGGTGCAGGAGGTTGATGATGAGAAACGCGAGGATGGTCCCCAGACCGAGCGCCGCGAGGGGGGTCCCCGCGAACAGCGGCTCGAACAGCGCCGCGAGTGCCGGTTCGGCGACGATCCCGACCGCGATACTCGACGCCGTGATGCCGACCTGAC
>CAYOFZ010000046.1:0-13548 GCA_964403315.1 uncultured Halobacteriales archaeon
CGGAGATCCGCCTCGATGTCTTCGAGCGACCGCCCCATCGTTTCGGGAACGCGCGTGTAGATGAACGCGAACGCCAGAATACAGAACCCACCGAGGATCCAAAATGAAAAGGCCTCGCCGATCCGTGCGACCAGCGGAAGGAAGGTCAGTCCGACGATGAAATTCGCCCCCCAGTTGAAGACGCTCGCAGTGCCTTCGGCGGTGCCACGGATGTGAAGCGGGTAAATCTCGGAGATCATCAGCCAGAACACCGGGCCCAGACTGATCGCATAGAACGCGACGTACAAGAACATACTCCCGAGAGTCACATATCCGATGATCCCCGAGAGCCCCGGCAGGAAGAAACCGAGCCCGAGAATACCGAGCATAACGGTCATCCCCCCGGTCCCGACGAGCAACAGCGGCCGCCGGCCGACACGATCGACCAACAGGACGGCGACAACCGTCAGCAGTACGTTGATAATGCCGATACCGAGCGTCCCGACAAGCGAGGCGATGTTGCCAAAGCCGATATTGCTGAGGATCGTCGGTGCGTAGTAGAGGATCGTGTTGATCCCGCTGAACTGCTGAATGATCGCAAGACCGACGCCGACGATGAGTGCCGGACGGACCCACGGCGCTAATAGATCAGAGAGATCGCCCTCCGACTCGATCTCGCTGACCTCGCGGATCGCATCGATTTCGTCGTCGACGTCGTCTTTCGCCCGGATGCGCGACAGTACGTTGCGAGCTTCATCGATACGATCGTTTTCGACCAGCCAGCGTGGGGTTTCGGGCAAAAAGTACGTCCCGATCGCCAGTACCGCCGCAGGCACTGCTCCGAACCACAACATCCAACGCCAGCCGATGATCCCAAAGAACTCGGGGGCGAAAATATAGTTGGTAACATACGCCATCAGGATGCCGATCGTGATCATCAACTGCTGGAGGAATCCGAGTGACCCCCGGACGTCCGGCGGAGCCGTCTCGGAGATCAACAGCGGGCCGACGATGGACGCGATGCCGACGGCGACGCCTTCGATGACCCGCCAGACGATGAGCCATCCCAGCGTCGGCGACAGCGCCATCCCGAACGAGCCAACGAAAAATACGGCCGCGGCCGCGAGTGTCAGCCGGCGACGACCGAACCGATCGGCCAACTGACCGCCGGTCGCTGCGCCGATCATCGCCCCCACAAGCATGCTGCTGGTGACCACTCCTTCGAGGAACGGCGTCAATGTGAATGTCTGATTGATATACAACAGTGCCCCGGAGATGACGCCGATATCGAACCCGAACAGCAATCCATTGAGAGCAGCGATGCCAGCGATGGCGTACACGAAACTGCTATGCTCGCTATCGGCGTTGAGAAGGGAGTCGACTATTCCCATCGTCCTCCGGTGTACGTAGCCGCCGTCCGGCCGGTATCCGGTGTCGGCAACCGTTCTCTATCGATTCGATCCCCATCACGATATGTGAACGTCCGACTGCGTGTCATCACCTCCCGAAAATGGTACTCGCATACGAATATATTGCGATTTACCCTGTCAGACTCACCCGATTGTGCGAGCCGACGCTGTCGGAGTTATGTATCGGGATCGACCCACATCAAGGGCGAACCCCTCGACCTCTCGGAAGGCGATGTCGTCGTGGTCGAGCTCGATGCGTAGCGACGGCTCACTGCTCGTGAGAATGCTCGCCTGTTGGCCGTCGCCGTTGTCGAACGTCGAAAACGACGCAATCGACGGGGAATCCGGCTGAACGGGGTTCCGGGAGTCCGACGATTCGACCGTGAAAAACCCGTCGGAACGAGTCGTTGCCACGCCATTTCCGCCGGGAGCGCTACGGTTAACTACGTGCGTTTCGTTGACACGGGTATGCTTGCGCGTACCGAGCTGAAGACACCCGAGCGACGCGAGTGCGAACGCTGTGGCCGACATGAGGTATGGGACGACAGCACCGGATGGCGGATCGTAACCGAAAACAGCGCGAACGGCCAACCCAACGAAAACGGCGAGGACCGGACGGTCGGAAACTCCCACTGTATCCACGAATGGGATATCGACGGGGCGTTCAGCCCGTACAAGTGATGGTGACGGCCTATAGGACGGCGAAATCGCTACCGACGAGGAGATCCTGCTGGCCAAGACGACCGCCGACCGATACTCCGATTTGATCGAGCGAATCGAGGTCGAACACCCCTGCAAAGCCCCTGTATCGAGCGGTTCGAGTCCGAGGACGTTCTCCCGGCCTTTGCCGACTGGCTGGCCGAATCGACCTAGCGGAGCGAATCGAGGGCTTCGAGCGCGCCGTCGGCGTACGACCCCTCAGTGATCTCATCGGCACTCGTCCGTGCGGATTCGTCTGCGTTTGCCACCGCGAACGACCGGCCCACGACCGCGAACGTCGAGGCGTCGTTTTCGGAGTCGCCGACCGCGGCGAACTCCGTCGGCGCGCAGTCGAGGGTCTCACAGATCGCGTTCAGCCCCTCGCCTTTCGTGATCGCCGGGTCCTTGACGTGGTAGGCGTAGCCCGTATCGACGACTTCGAGGCCGTGATCCTCGGCGAGTGCTTCGAGGGGTGCGAGCGGCGACGCGCGGCTGACCGCGATTTCGGTTTCGCGCCAGCGATTGACGAGGTCGGTCTCGCCCCAGCCGGGGTCGTGGCCGGCCTCCCGATACTCCTCGATGACCGCTCGGGGGGCGCTGGCGTCGCCCGTGATCCGGATCTCGTCGTCGGCGAGGGCGATCCCGCCGTTTTCCGCGATCACCAGCGGTTCGATCCCGATGAACTGACAGAGCGCAACGGGGTAGGGAAACGCCTTGCCGGTGGCGACGACGACCGACGCGGGCCATTCGCGCAGGCGTTCGAAAACGAGGGGGTCGACCGCACCCGAACCGTCGCCCCGGGTGATCGTGCCGTCGATGTCGATGACCAGCGGTGGGGCCATACCGGACGTTTCGCCTCCGGGGTTTCAGGGCTAACGATGGCGATGCCAACATCAATTTTATAGTACTGTCCTCTGTTGTGTGGGTCGATGGCACGGAACGCCCTCATGGCAGGACTCGGTGGTGTTTCGGTCGCATTGCTGATAGCCGCGGCAGTGGGTACCTATCGGCTGTTTTCCTATCTCGCGGCGGTGCTCATCCTCGGAACCATCGCCTCGGCTACCGTCGAGCGGACGGATCGGGAGCACTCGTTCGCACCGTACACCGGCCTCCTCGCAGGCCTCGCAGTACTGTTTTTCGTCGGCCTGACCGGGATCTGGCTGACCTGGTCGCCCGGTACGAGCGAGTACACTTACGTGTTCGGCGTACCGATATCGACGCTGTTCTATTTCGTCTTTATCTGGCTGTTGCCGATCGTCGGGGCGATATACTACTCGCTGTTGTTCGATCGGATCGGCAGCGACGAGATCGTCGACGAGATCATCGGACACGCCCGCGAAGCACAGCGGGGAGCACGGTTCCCGCTGGCCCCCACGGAACCCGGTTCGACCGATGACCGCAACGGAAACGACACGGGGACGGAGCCGACCGATGATTGAACCAGTGCCGCTTCAGGAGGGAATTCCGGTCGCTGACAACCCCATAATCCTGATTTTCGGGGCAGTCTACCTATTGATCGTCGTGTTGATCGGGGTGTGGGGATACTTACAGACGAACACGACTACCGACTTCCTGATCACCGGCAAAAGCGTCGGTACGTGGGTGCTTGCGATGACCGCCTTCTCGGTCATTCAGTCGGGATTTGGCTTCGTCGGCGGCCCGGAACTCGTCTATGCGTTCGGCACAACGGGGCTGTGGATCTTCTTCAGTGCGCCGCTTGGCTTTCTCATCACGTGGGTCGTGCTCGGGAAACGCATGCGCCTGCTCGCGGACATCCGCAACGTTCTCACGCTGGCCGACGGGATGTACGCCCGCTACGAAAGCGACACGGTGCGAGGGCTGACCGGCATCGCCGTCGTGGTGGGGGTGATCGCGTATCTGGCGACCAATCTCGCCGCGCTCCAGTACGTCATGCGGGCGATCTTCGGCATCCCCGTTGTCTGGGGGCTGGTTGGGGGGGCCGTTATCCTGCTTGCCTACAGCATGCTCGGCGGGATGATCGCGGGCGTCTGGACGGACTTCCTCCAGGCGATCACGATGATCGTCGGGGCGACCTTCGTGTTCGCGTACGCGCTTTCTTTCGGCGGCGGCATGGCGAACATCTCCCAGAATCTCGCAAGCGCGGATCCGAACCTCGTCTCACCCTTTGGCACGCTGGGTGGGCCGACGGCCGCGGTCTTCGGTGCCCTCGCGTGGTGGATCCTGTTCGCGGTCGGCTCGGCGGGTCAACCCCACCTGGTTACGAAGTTCTACATGAGCCGAAATCTGAAAATTCTGAAATGGGGTGCGCCCATCGCCGCGATCTCGTATGCGATCTCCAGTCTGATTGCGTTCTCGGCGGGACTGTCGATGCGCGCAATGGTCGAGGCCGGCGAAATCCAAGAGACCTTCAGCGCGAGCGAGGTCGCGCCCGTGTTCGTCCTGGAATACACGCCCGGCGTCGTCGCCGGGCTGATCCTCGCGGCCCTGCTGGCGGCGATCATGTCGACCAGCGACTCCTTTCTCAATATCGGCGCGGCCGCGGTTTCGCGGGACATCCCACGAGCGTTGGGGCGACCGATCACGAACGACCGAACGGAGTTGCGGGTGACACAGGGCGCGCTCGCCGGCCTCACCGTTCTGGCGACGGGCGTGGTCTATTATTCCGATGCGCTGGTTGGCATCCTCGGCACCATCGGCTGGGGGTTTTTCGCCGCCGTGTTCGTTCCAATCGTCGCGTTGGGCATGAACTGGAAGGGCGCGACCGCCGAGGGTGCGATCGCCGCCACCGTCGGCGGCCTCGTCGTGAACGTTCTCTACAGTGCGGTGCCGATGGCCGCCGACGTCGCCGGATTTGCCGGTCTGGCGACCGCGATCACTGCGCTGTATCCCTTCCCCGCGGAGTTTCCCGTCGGTACGGTCGCACTGCTGGTCGCTATCGCCCTGTTCGTGTTCGTCTCGCTCGCCACCCAGGAGCGGAGTTACGTTCCGGCCGATCTCCACACGCTGATGGAACGATGACCGAAACCCGCCTTGTGCGCTTCACCGAGTGGTTCCGTCGCCGCCCGAACTCCATCGAGTTCTGGGAGGTGTTCGTCACCGAGCGGCGGCTGGTCTGGTGTTTTGTCGGCGAGTCGTTTTCCTCGATGTTGCTACGGGCCGACGTGGGCGAGCGCGACCGCGAGGAACTCGACGACTCCACCATCGAGGAGGCCGCCGGCCACGACGAGCGGAACTTCACCGTCTCCCACGGGTCGCTCGACCGCTTGGAACTCGTCCGTGGTACGCGCTTTCGCCGCGCACGACTGGAGATCGAATGGACCGACAACGACCCCGAATCGATCACGCTGTACAACACGAAATCGGGCGACGCCCAGGAGGCGTTGATCGAACGACTCGCCGAGGAGTCGACCTTCGAAGGTATCGCCCTCACCATTGAAGCACCCTCCTCACCCTTTCATATAACATGATACACGATAACAATACTCCATCCGAACCGTGGTACTGTACGCTTCCCGACGCACCGTACGAACAGGCCCGCGAGGAGTTCGAGTGGGACCTGCCCGACGACTACAACCTCGCACACGACCTGCTTCGCAAACACCCCGATCCCGACCGGGTCGCGCTGTATCAGGCCTCCCCCGACGGTCGCCGGGAATCCTATAGCTTCGCGGACCTCGACCGGCTGTCGAACCGGCTGGCCAACGCCTTCGAGGCGATGGGCATCGAACGCGGCGACCGCGTCGGCGTGGTCGTCCCCCAGAAACCCGAAAACCTCCTCGCGCATCTCGCGTGCTGGAAACTCGGCGCGGTCTCGCTCCCCCTCTCTGTACTCTTCGGTGACGAGGCGCTTCGCCACCGGCTCGACGACAGCGGGGCAGCGGTCGTCGTCGCCGACGGCTCCGTCGCCGACACCGTCCGGGCGGTCGCGCCCGACTGTCCTGGCCTGGAACGGACGGTCGTGGTCGATGGTGACGCCGAGGGCGAAAGTGACGACGAAATCACGTTCGAGGACCTCATCGAGGATTGCCCCGAGGAGTACGAAATCACCGACACGGATGCCGACACGCCCGGGATCGTGATGTACACCAGCGGCTCGACGGGCCCGCCCAAGGGCGTGCTCCACGGCCACGGCGTCTGGGTGGGGCACTGTCCGGCCTTCGAGATGTACTTCGAGCGCGATCTCGACGGGACCTACTGGACGCCCGCCGACTGGGCGTGGATCGGCGCGCTGGGCGATCTGGTCTTCCCGGCGCTGCACTACGGCCAACCCGTCGTGGGCTACCCGATGGGCAGGTTCGACTCCGACACTGCGTTCTCGCTCATGGAGGAATTTTCGGTGACCAACGCTTTCCTGCCCCCGACCGCGATCCGCATGCTCATGGACGCCGATCCCGCCGACTACGACCTTGCAATCGAGGCGATCTGCTCCGGAGGGGAACCCCTCACCCCCGAAATCCTCGAATGGGCCGACGAGGAACTGGGCGGTACGCCCATCAACGAACTCTACGGCCAGACCGAGGCGAATCTGCTGGCGACGAACTGCCGGGAGTGGTTCGAAGCCAAGCCGGGCAGCATGGGCAAACCCGCCCCGGGCCACGAGGTAGCGGTACTCGATTCCGAAACCGGCGAGGAAGTCCCCACGGGCGAAGTCGGCGAGATCGCCGTCCGCCGCGAGGGCGACCCCGTCGTCTTCGAGGAGTACTGGAACCAGCCCGAGAAAACCGCCCAAGCCACCGTCAGCGAGGCGCAATGCGCCTCGAATGCGAACGGTGAAGCCGTGAGCGGCGAGTGGCACCTCACGGGCGATCTCGCCGAGCGCGACGAGGAGGGATACATCTGGTTCAAGTCCCGCGACGACGATCTCATCATCACTAGCGGCTACCGGGTCGGCCCCCGCGAGGTCGAGGAGGTCATTCTGGATCACGAGGCGGTCGCGCAGGTCGGCGTCGTGGGCGTGGCCGACGACACCCGCGGCGAGATCATCAAGGCGTTCGTCCAACCTGCCTCGGGGACGGGCAGCGACGAACTCCGCGAGGAGATCCGTGACCTCGTCCGGGACCGGCTGGCACAGTACGAGTACCCCCGCGAGATCGCTTTCGTCGAGGAACTCCCCCAGACGACCACCGGCAAGATCCAGCGCCGGAAACTCGAAGAGCGCGCGTAACTAGATCGGCGTCGGTATCCATCCCGCGGTCGGAAAGACGCCGAGCATGGCGAGGACGGCGATCACGAAGGTCGTAACGGCGATGCTGGCCGCCGGCGGATCGAAGTGGGTGTCACCATGGGCGTAGAAAAGCCGCTCGATGACCTCGCCCGCGAGCGCGCCGAACAGGCCGAAGACCGCACCGAGCGCGAGCACTCCCAGTAGCGTGACTTCGCTGGCGATGGCTTCGGGGGTCGATTCTGCGAGAGTGAGGCCGGCATACGCCATCGGCGCGGTGCTTGCCGGCAGCGTGATGTGATGGGTCACGGGTACGGTGACCTGCACGTCCGCGAAGTCGTCGTCGACGGAGGCGTTCATGAAGAGCAGGCTCGCCGCGCTGATGCCGAACCCGAGATACGGGCTACCCGTCGCCCAGTAGATGAAGCCGGCGGCGATGCCGACGCCGACGCCTAGTATCCCAACGCCGCGCCACTCGTACTGCCAGTCGAGCCAGGGCTCGGCGGCGAGGCGTTCTTGGGGGCCGTTCCCGCCGTCGGCGGCGCGTTGCTCCCCGCGTTCGAACGGCGAGAGGTCGAAAAACCCGTCGCCGGCGGGCGTGCCCATCAGGTCGTAGCCGAAGGCCAGCCGGTGGACGACCGCCGAGAACACGACGCCCATGGCGACGGGATCCCACGGCGCGGTGAGGACTTGGCCAGAGGCGTAGGTGAAGAGGTAGCCGAGCGTGCCGAACAGCCCGCCGACGACGAGCACGTCCGTGCGGTGTGAGCTAAACGCGGCGAGGATGTTCTTGGCGTCGTGATACCCCCACCCCGAATCCATGTAGCCCTGTCTGGCCGCGTAGGCGGTCGCGGCCGCGCCGCCCGCGAAGGCGACGTGTGGGCCGAACAGCGGGCCGAAGCCGAGTTGGCCGGTCACGCCGACTCCCCAGAGGCCGACCTCCGCCGCCTCCATCCCGGCCGCACGGGAGGCGATGTTCGCGGCCTCGCCCCCGATGACCAGAAAGCCACACAGGATAAACGCCGGTAGTGCGCCGAGCGCCGCGCCGAAGAGGCCGCCGCCGAAGGCCGCGATCGCCATGCCGAGGATCGTGAGGGCGTCGGGCATGGTCACTCCTCGCGCGCCCAATCGCGGGCGCGCTCGACGGCCTCCTGCCAGCGGTCGTGCTTGCGGTCGGCCTCGTCGCGGCTCATATCGGGCTCGAACCGACGATCAACCGCCCAGTTGTCGCGCAACCCCTCGGGGTCATCCCAGTAGCCCACCGCGAGTCCGGCGGCGTAGGCCGATCCGAGCGCCGTGGTTTCGTCGACGACGGGCCGGACGATGTCGGCCCCGATGATGTCGGCCTGTAGCTGACAGAGGAAGTCGTTTCTGACCGCGCCGCCGTCGACCCGTAGCTCGTCCATTTCGATGCCCGAATCCGCCTCCATCGCCTCGGCGACGTCGCGGGTCTGGTAGGCGATGGATTCGAGGGTGGCACGGACGATGTGTGCCTTTTCGGTGCCACGGGTCAGCCCGAGGATGGTCCCCCGAGCGCGGCCGTCCCAGTGGGGCGCGCCCAGTCCCGTAAACGCGGGTACCACGTAGACGCCGTCGGTCGAATCGACGCTGCGGGCCAGCGCCTCGGTGGCGGCGGCGTCCTCGATCAGATCGAGGTCTTCGAGCCACTCCACCGCCGCGCCCGTGATGAAGATCGACCCTTCGAGCGCGTACTGGACGGGCTCGCCCGAGCGCTGGAAGCCAATGGTGGTGAGCAGGCCGTGATCGCTCTCGACAGCCTCCTCGCCCGTGTTGAGCAGGAAGAACGAACCAGTACCATAGGTATTTTTGGCGTCGCCGGGGTCGAAACACGTCTGGCCGAACAGCGCGGCCTGCTGGTCGCCCAGCGCGCCCGCGACGGGCACTTCCGCGCCGAGAAATCCCTCGGGGTCGGTGGTGCCGTAGAAATCTTCGTCGCTCGAAGGACGCACCTCCGGTAGCATGGCGCGTGGCACCCCGAACTCTTCGAGGAGGTCGTCGTCCCAGTGGCCCTCGTGGATGTCGTACAGCATCGTCCGCGAGGCGTTGGTCACGTCGGTGATGTGGTTGCCCGTCAGCTTCTCGATGAGCCACGAATCGACGGTGCCGAACTCGATTTCGCCGTCAGCGGCCCGGTCCCGGAGGTCGGCGGGCCGGGCGCGCTGGGTTTTGATGGGGTCGGCGTTGTCGAGCAACCACTCGGCTTTCGTCGCCGAGAAGTAGGCGTCGACTTCCAGCCCCGTCCTCTCGCGGATGAGGTCGGCTTTGCCGGCGTCCTGGAGTTCCTCGACGCGGTCGGTAGTCCGGCGGTCCTGCCAGACGATGGCGTTGTGGACCGGCTGGCCGGTGTCGCGGTCCCACAGAAGCGTCGTCTCGCGCTGATTGGTGACGCCGATGGCTTCCAGTTGGCTGGCCTCGATGCCCGCGTCCGCGAGCGCGTCGAGGGTCACGGACTGCGTTCGGTTCCAGATCTCGATGGGGTCGTGTTCGACCCAGCCGGGTTCGGGATAGATCTGCTCGTGGGTCTCGTAGGCATCACCGACGACCCCCCCACCGTGGTCGAAGACCATGAAGCGGGTGCCGGTCGTCCCTTGATCTATCGCGCCGACGTAGGTATTTTTCATGATCATTCCACCCTGTCGTGACCAGTCGAATAACTGTTTCCAAATCGGATCGGCGCTACCGTCCGCACTCTCGCCTTAGACGGCCATATTCTCGGTGTAATCCAGCGAATCGCCGACGGCATCGAACGCGAATATAACCGCGATCCCCGCAAGCGTCGCCACCGCGGTCGCCACGAACAGGCCGACGCTCCAAGTGTCAGTCCCTCCGATGGCCTGCTCGGCGGGGAGTCTGAGCGCCCCGATCATCAGCCCGACGAGAAAGCCAAGCGTCGCCATCCGGTTGCGTTCGAGGGCGTGCTTGACGATCCGGGCCATCGTGAGCAGGCCGACGGTCGCCCCCGCGAGGAAGACAAGCACCGTGATTCCGGGTCCGATTGCCGCCCGGATCGAGGCCCCACCCGCCAGCCCGACGAGCGCGTCGGTGAACGCGGTCAGCGCCGAGAGCATGTATTCGTACTGTCCGAGGATATAGAGAAACGCCGACCCCGAGATGCCGGGAAGCACCATCGCGGAAATGGCGATTGCCCCCGAAACGAACACTAAGGCGAGATTCGCTTGCCCGCCGGTGTGGGCCACGCCGCTCACCAGAAACGCGAGCACCGCCCCCACGACGAGGACACCGATTCGACCGGGTGTATCGAGGACGACCGCCCGGTAGATCACCACCGCCGAGGCGGCGATCAACCCGAAGAAAAAGCCGTTCAATACGGTTGGATAGAGCTCGAACGCGAGCGTGATGATCCGGGAGGCGAGTACCACGGCGGTGGCGACACCGGTCCCCAGCACCACGAGGAAGGGCAGATCCATCGCCAGCAGACGGTCCCGAAGCCGGGCTCGCCCTTCGGCGCTCGTCACGGCCGGAACGTCGGCGAGGATCCGGGGATCCAGCGCGGCGATGGCGGCGATCAGGCGGTCGTAGATACCGGCGATCAGCGCGATGGTCCCCCCCGAGACGCCGGGGACGATGTCGGCCGCGCCCATACAGAGTCCCTTCAGGTAGACGATGACCCACTCGCGCATGGATCGGGATTTCGGATGGGCCGACAAAACGTTTCCCTTACCGAACTCCGTGGACGGGAAACGGACGAGGGACTGCACCCGGCGGTGCGCGAGGAGTTCGCCGGCGACTAACAACTCATTAGCTTCAGCGGTCGGCAACGGTATCGGTCGGATGTCCGATGACGAGGGCGTTTTCGATGAGGTTTCTGTAACTGCGATGGAGCCGCTGGGAAACCGGCTGCCGATGATATTCGCGTTCCGGCGGTTCATCCCGCCACTCTAGCGGACTGCGGATACAGCGTTTGCCGGCTGGTTCGGTCCCATCAGCGTCACCGCGATCTATTACGCCACGCTGGCCCACCACGAGATCGGCTCACAGGAACCATGGATCATCGGGAGTCTGATCATCGCCATCTCGGTGCTGGTTTTCGGCGTTACGGCGACGCCGTTCACCAAGCTCTACGGACGGGAGATGGATCAGGGGAGCTAAAACGGTCGGATGGGAACGTACGTTCAACACGACGATCCATGCACCCAATCGAACGCCTCGCTCAGAACCTCGCGTCCGAGTCGAGGGCCTACGGATACACGCTCATCATCTGGGGTGGTGCGCGATCCTCATCAACCAGTACGGAACCCCCGGACTCTGGAGATCTTCCTGTACGTCGGGGGCGCACTCCTCGCGTTCGGCGCGCTCGTCGCGCTCACCTTCCGGAACCTCTTTACCGAGATTGAGACTGACGACACCAGCAACTGCTCGTCATATCAACGGTTCATGTCATTGCGACACTCGGGAATCTCCTGGCGAGTTATCTCCTCATCCGGGTGTGCGTTCTCGTTGGCGTTCCCGCTGGCGTCGGGTTTCTGGCTCTCGGATTTCAGGCGACGTTTACGTCCAACCTCCTGCTTTTGGTCCAAGACGCGCTTGCGAGAATAACCGTAGAACGACTTCCGATCAGCGAACCATCCAACTGAGTCCACTCAAGCCACCTCAAAGCGACAGCGGGTCGGCGTCCTCCCAGCGCGGAAGGAACTCCTCGTAGACGTTCCCGGCAAAGGCGGGGTCCTTGAGGTCGATCACCGCGAAGACCTCGCCGGGCTGGAGGGGGTTCGACACCTGCAACACCACCTCAACGCCGTCAACGATGTTGAAAGTGCCGTCCAAATCCTCGGTGGTGCGGACCGAAAACGCGGGGTGCTCGGAGAGCCGATCCCGATAGCGGTCGCCGACGCTTTCGGGTAGCGTTGAGACCACCCCTGGGGTCATCAACACCGAAACCTCGACGCCGCGTTCGATGGCGTCCTCGAGGCGTTCGGTGACGACATCGCCGACGGTTCCCAGATCGAACTGCGGCGAGCGATTGTCGGCGATCATGATGATTTCCTCGTCGGCGGCCGCGAGCCGCTCTAAGAGGAGATCGACGGTTTCGTCCTCGCCGACGGCGGCCGTCCAGAACTCCTCTTCGAGGGGCTCGGTCGATTCGAGTTCCCCGGACAACTCTTCGACGATCTCCTCGTAGCGCTCGACGGTTTCTTGGGCCTTGCGGCGTTTGTCGTCGAGCAACCGATCCAAGGCGGTGTCGGGCTCGACGGCGACGTACTTCTTCGGGCGGCCCGCGGTCTGACTGCGGACGAGATCGTCGGTTTCGATGCTGTTCAACACGTCGTAGATCCGCCCCATCGGCACGTCGCTCGCGCGTGACAACTCCTTTGCGGTTGTCGGTCCGGTGCGCAACAGCGTCCGATAGACGCGTGCCTCGTATTCGGAGAGTCCAAGGTCCCTGAGGGTTGCCATGGTCCTACGCTACGATCCGACACGGATAAACACACCGGAGGTTGTCACCCTTGGTGCTCAGGTCCTCCCGAACAGTTCGGTTACCCGCCCTTCGAGTTCGGCGGGAGTCCCAGCGGGCTCGGTGTCGCGCTCGTCCACGCTGGCGACGGCGACGCCGTCGAGATCCGGCGCGTCCGGGACGACCACCGCCTCGTGGTCGGCGATCCGGAGCGCGGCGCGGTGGAGATCCGAACCGGCGGGCGCGCCGACACGGATCGTCAGGAGGTTGCCACGGAGCCGGGAAACGGCCGCACCGTAGCCGGCGACCTCGGGGCCGAAGCGCTCGCTCGCCCCGGCGAAGGCCGCGAGCGAATCGGCAGCGACCTCGCGGTAGCGCTCCTCACCAGTGAGAACGGCCAGATCGACTAGTGCATCGGCGAGTTCGACGGTCGTATCCAGCGGGAAAAGCGGCCACGGGAGCAGGCCCGCGCCAGCGGCGGGACCGTCATGGAACCGTTCGCCGTCGTAGAGGGTTTCGACCGTGTGATCGGCGACCGCTCGGGCGATCGCCAGCGCCTCCTCGTCGCCGAGCACTTCGCGAGCCGTTGTGAGCGCTTTCAGGGTACGGGCCTGGTCGGCGAGGATGTCCTGGGGACCGCCCTCGTGGTGGGCGACGCTGCCGTTCTCGATCAGCGCCGAGAGGCGAGAGAGGGCGCGCTCGGCGAAGCGACGGGCGGTATCGTCGTCGGTGTAGGCGTGGTAGGTGAGCAACGCCTCGATTGCGAGGGCGTTGCGGTCCGCGAGAACGGTGTCGTCGATGGCGGGCGTTTCCATCCCCTCGCGGTCGCCCGGCGAGCCCGCGTAGTACCCCTCCGGGCCGGGAGCCTGACTGGCGGCGAAGGC
>CAYOFZ010000047.1:0-13521 GCA_964403315.1 uncultured Halobacteriales archaeon
GGTGGCGATGGTATCCGTGTCCGTCGGGCCGTGTTCGTCGAGGTACTCCATGATCCGCTCATCGGTGTGGGTCATCCAGTCGATCCGCAGACGCGGGTTCTGCCCCTTGAACCCGCCACGGAGGAGACGAACGAACAAGCCATCCTCGGGCATATTGGTACGGTTCGAGAAGCGATCGTAAGACCCTTCGGACCTTCGGCTCACTTACTCCATCGAAACGTCGCTCCAGTCGGGCGCGGTCGAATACTGCGGGTTGGCGATCTCGTCGAAGGCTCCGAGGACGGCCTCGTTGAGCGCCGGATGAATGTGAATCGTGGTCGCGATGTCGGCCGCGGTGTCGGCCCCGTTCGCCAGCGCGACCGACACCTCGTGAATGAGCGACGACGCCTCCCTGCCGACGATGTGACAGCCCAGGATCTCGCCGTCGGGCGCTGCGAGCACCTTCACGACGCCCTCGGTTTCGCGTTCGATCATCCCGAGGGGCGCGCTGGTGTAGGGGTAGGTCGCGGCCTCGTAGTCCGTGCCCGCGTCTTTCAGTTCGCCCTCGGTGTGCCCCAGGCTCGCGGCCTGTGGCGAGGTGAACACCGCGTGCGCCATGCCGTCGTAGGTCACTTCCCGGCCCGCGTCATCGAGGAGGTTCATCGCGACGTGGCGGGCCTCGTGATCGGCGGCGTGTTTGAACGGCTGCTGGCCGATGATGTCCCCGAGCGCCCAGACGTTTTCAGCGGTTGCCTCCAGATACTCGTCGGTCTCGACGTAGCCGCCGTCGTCGGTTTCGATCCCCGCGGCTTCGACATCGAGTCGATCCGTGTTGGGCCCGCGACCGGCGGCAACCAACAGTTCGTCGCCCGACACCTCGATGGCCTCGTCGTCGTCGGGTTCGGCTCGCAGCGAGATTCGCCCGTCGTCCTGAGTGGCTTCGGTCGCCGTATGTCCCGTATACACATCGTAGCGTTCGCCGAACGCCTCGGTTACGGTCTCGCTGATCGCCCGGTCTTCGCCCGAGAGCAACTCGTCGCTTCGCTCGACAAAGGCCACGTCGGCCCCGAGCGCGCCGTAGACGTGGCCCATTTCGGCGGCGATATACCCCCCGCCGAGGACGACCAGTTCATCGGGTACGCTATCGAGCCACAGCGCGTCGGTACTCGTGAGGTAATCGACGTCGTCAAGGCCGTCTATCGGCGGGATCAGCGGACGCGAACCCGCCGCGACAATGACGTGCTCGCCGTAGATTCGCTCGCCGTAGCCATCGACGGCCAGCGTTCGCTCGTCGACGAACTGCCCTTCGCCGTCGTAGAGGGTTCGGTTGTCGTCCTCGCGGACGCTTTCGGCCTGATTGTCGGCCTTCTCGTAGACCGTGTCGCGGATCGCCGTCGTGATCGCGTCGAAGTCGACGCCCGCGAGTTCGGTGTCGAGGCCGAACTCGTTGGCCCGACGGACCCCCTCGGCGAGGGTGCCGTGATGAATCAGGGCCTTCGAGGGCACACAGCCCCGCGTCACGCAGGCCCCGCCCAGCGGCCCCGGTTCGACGACGGCGACGTTCCAGCCCCGGTCAGCCGCCGCCGCGCCGACTTGCGATCCCGAACCGCCGCCGACGACGATCAGGTCGAACTCCTGCATGCTCATGCATCACGACGGGAGAGCCATATAGCTCCGGGTAGCATCGGCAAGGTACGGGTAACCGAGCGATTCAAGTCAGGTTTCGTCAATTATAGCACAGTGGCAGTCACGTTCGACCTCTTCGGCACGCTTGTCTCCGCCCCGAAGCCCGCTGACCCCGCCGACGCCATCGCCGCCGAACTCGACGCGCGCGGAGTCGCCGTTCCGGACGGCTGGACCGGGGCCTACTACACACCACAGATCGACGCTCCCGCCGGCGCGGAGATCCCCCTGCCGGCCCACGTCGGAGCGGCGCTTCGGGCCTGCGGGGTCGATGCACCCGCAAACGCCGCCCGGCGGGCGACTGTCGCGGCGTTCGATCCCGAAATCCATACCCGCGAGGGAGCCGGCGAGGCGGTCGTCGCCGCCCGCGAACGTGGGCCAGTGGGCGTGCTCTCGAACTGTAGCGTGCCCGAACTCGTCGGTCGGACGCTGATTCGCTCGGACCTCGACCGGAGGACCTTCGACGCAATCGTCTCCAGTGTCGGCTGTGGCTGGCGCAAACCCCACCCCGAGGCGTTCGCCGCGGTCGCCGACGGACTCGACTGCAGGGTCGAGGACCTCATCCACGTCGGCGACTCGCCCGACGCCGACGGCGGGATCGAGGCCTGTGGCGGCCGGGGGATCGTCATCGACGAGGCGACGCTCGCCGACGTTCCCGGGCTGTTGGAGGGTCAGTAGTGGCGGCGGCCGCGACCGCCGCCGTCGCGCTCGCGGCGGGGCTGGAACTGGCCGTCGGCGAACCTCCCGAGCGGGTGCATCCAGTCACGTGGTTCGGTCGCGTCGTCTCGTGGATCGACCGCGAATGGACGGGTTCGGCACTTGCGGGGGCAGTGGTCGCGCTCGCGCTCCCGCTGTTTGCGGCGGGGACGGTCGCCGGGGCGGTCGCGCTCACCGACGTGTTACACCCTATCGCCGGCGTTGCAGTGGCGGGGCTGGCGCTGTTTTCGACGACGAGCCTGCGGATGCTGCTCGCCGTTGCCCGCAGGGTGATCGAGGAAAGCGAACGCGACCCCGAGACGGCGCGCGTGGGTCTGCGCGCGCTCGTCGGCCGGGACGCGAGCGCGCTGTCGGCGGACGAGATCCGAAGCGCCGCCGTCGAAAGCACCGCCGAGAATCTCGCGGACGGGTTGGTCGCACCGCTTGGGGCGTTCGCGGTCTGTGCGCCGTTTTCGCTGTCGCTCGCGGCGGGGGCGGCGGCGTGGGTCAAGGCCGTGAACACGCTGGATTCGATGCTCGGCTATCCCACGACGGCCTACGGCGGGGCGAGCGCGCGCCTCGATGATCTCGCCATGTGGGTTCCGGCACGGGCGAGCGCGGCGCTGATCGCGCTCGCGGCCGGTCGTCCCGCAGCCCTGTGGCGAGCCCGACGGTGGGCGCACGCGCCGTCCTCGCCGAATTCGGGGTGGCCGATGGCGACGCTGGCCGCGGTCCTCGATGCGCGCCTCGAAAAGCCGGGCGCGTACGCGCTCAACCCACGGGTGGCACTGCCGACTGTGGCCGATGCGCGCCGGGGCATGGGGATCGTGGGCCGTACCGGTGGGCTCTACTACGCGCTTGCGGGGGCGATAGCGTGGTTGTGACCAGTCTGCGCGGCGCGCTCGGCTTTCTCACGCGCCTCCCGGTCGGCCACGACGAACGGGCATGGCGGGCGTTTCGCCGGACCCCGGCGGCGTTCCCACTGGCCGGCTATCCGGTCGGCGCGCTCCTCGCGCTCGCTCTGTTGGTGCCGGATCCCGCGCCGACGGTCGCGGCGGCGTTCGTGCTCGGGGTGTATTTCGTCACCGGGATCAACCACGCCGTCGGGCTCGCCGATCGGGGGGACGCGGCGGTCGTCCACGGCTCGCTCGAAAAGCGCCGCGAGGTGATGCACGACACCGCGACCGGCGTGGGCGGGGTACTGGCGCTCGCGCTCGGGGTTGTCGCGCTGGCGTTCGCGGGGCGCGCGCTCGCGGCCCTGCCGCTCGCGGCGGCCGCCGGAATCGTCGTCGCGGCGGAGGTCGGCGCGAAGTTCGGGATGGCGCTGCTCGTGTGTCTCAGCGAGCCCGCCCACGAGGGACTGGGATCGGCGTTCGCCGGCGAACACAGGCCGAGAGCCCTCGCAGGCCCGCTCGCGGCGACCCTGCCGGCGGTCGCACTCTCGCCGGCGGCGTTCGCGGCAGTCTGTGGGGCGACGCTGGCGGCGGTCGCGGTCGGCGGGTGGGCAAGGACACGGCTGGGTGGGGTAAGCGGCGACGTACTCGGCGCAACGAACGAGTGCGGGCGGGTGCTCGCGCTGCACGCGGGGGTGATCGCGTGGACGCTCTCGTGATGTGTGGTGGCCGGGGAACGCGACTCGATCACGCCGGCGAGAAACCCCTCCTCACCGTCGGCGGTCGGACGATGATCGACCGGGTGCTCGACGCGCTGGAAGCGAGCGGCGTGGAAACGACCTATGCGGTCGTCTCGCCGAACGCCCCCGAAACCCGCGAGCACATCGCCGGGCGGATCCCGACGGTCGAAACCCCCGGCGAGGGGTACGTCGCGGACCTCGACTGCGCGCTCGCGCGTTCGGAGGTCGGTCATTCCGTCTTGACCGTCGCCGCCGACCTGCCATTGCTTTCCGGCGACGCGGTCGATGTCGTCCTCGAAGCCCACGGGGGCGGTTCGATGACGGTTTGTGTGCCGGCGGCGTTGAAACGCGAACTGGGCGTCAGCATCGATACGGCGTTCTCCCACGAGGGTCGGGATCTCGCACCGACGGGGCTCAACGTCGTCGGCGGGGGCGAGGGCAAGGATCGCGTGTGGACTACCACGGATGAGCGACTCGCGGTCAACGTCAATCGAACCCGGGACGCGCAGGTCGCGGCGTGGTTTGCGACACAACGGTTATAATCATCAGGGAGTAGCCTGATTTATGAATCCCGAGTCGACAAAGGGGGTCGAGCGCGTGCCACACGGTGGGTGTACCGACCCGGGGGTCGTTGATTTCAGTGCGAACGTCAACCCGAAACGGCCGAGGGGGATCACGGGGGTCTATGACGGCGCGCTGGCGGCGTCGAAACGCTACCCCGCCGACGACTACTGCTCCTATCGCACCGTCGCCGGCGAGTACGTCGGCTGTGATCCACGCGAGGTGATTCCGACCGCGGGTGGGCTCGCGGGGATTCGACTCGCAATCGGGTCGCTGGTCGAGGCGGGCGATTCGGTGCTGGTGCCGTATCCGAGTTTCGGCGAGTACGAACGCGAAGTCGGGCTTCAAGGCGGGCGGGTCGAGGCGGTCGCCTACGACGAGGTGCTCGGGGCCGATCCCGCCGACCACGCCATGGCCATCGTCTGTAACCCGAACAACCCCACCGGGACGCTCTACGAATCGGGCGACCTGCTCGATTTTCTGGATCGTTGCCAGTCGGCGGACACCCCCTTGCTCGTTGACGAGGCGTTTCTGGGGTTTACCGACCGGCCCTCGATGGCGGGCCGGGAGGGGGCCGTCGTGGCCCGTTCGTTGACGAAACTGTTCGGCCTGCCGGGCCTTCGGATGGGGTTTCTGGTCGCCGGCGACCCTTTCTTCGACCGGCTCGAACGCGCTCGGCTGGCTTGGAACCTGAGCACGCCCGCCGCCGAGGTCGGGATCCACTGTATGCGCCAAACCGGGTTCGTCGAGCGGACCCGCGAGCGCGTCGCCACCGAGCGCGACCGAATGGCCGAAACGCTGGCCTCAAGCTACGAAGTACACTCCTCGGGAGCCCCGTTTCTGTTACTCGATATCGGCGACCGGAACGTCAATGAGCTGCTCGAAAACGTCCGCGCGGCGGGGTTGAGCGTCCGCGATGCGCGCACGTTTCGGGGGCTCCATTCACACATCCGGGTCGCGGTGCGCCTGCCCGAGGAAAACGACCAACTGCTCGGCGCGCTGGATGTTTGAAACCCGGGTTCGAGCAGGCGTGGTGGACGTCCGCCGGCCCGGAACCCGGTGGCTCAGCACGGGCTGGAACGGGGGCTACCACGAGGGTCCGGTCGCGTACAACGTCTCGGTGCCCGAGGGGTTCGACCGCACCGACCTCGGGGCCTACGCCGCAAAGCGCCGTCAAGCGGCCGGGTTCGAGGCGGCGGGGCCGACCCTGTTTACCGGCGTTGACCTCGACCACGCCCGGGGGGCGCGCTGTGGCTCCGTCGAGGCCGTCGTGACCGCCGGCGTCTCGAACCCCGCTGTATTGCCGATGGAGCCGGCGGGTGAGTCGAGCGCCCCCGCCGAGCGGACGGTCGGCACCGTGAACGTCATCGTCGGCACCGAGCGCGCGCTCGGGTCGGGCGCGCTCGCAAACCTCGTCGCGGTCGCCGCCGAGGCGAAGGCCGCGACCCTGCTCGCGGCGGCGGGCGTACCCGGTACCACCACCGACGCGGTCGTCGCCGCCTGCGATCCCGACGGCGAGCCCGCCGAATTCACCGGCAGCGCCACCGCGGTCGGCGCTGCGGCGCGGGCCTGCGTCCGGGAGGCGATCCGGGCGAGCCTCGGTTCGCGGTACGCCGACCGCCCGATGCCCGCGCCCGATGAGGCGGAACACGGGATCGCAACGACCGAACGGGCGGAAGTTTATACCCTCGACACACAGGACGAGCCATGAGCGAGCACGCGCCACGCGCACGCGAGATCGAGCCCGCCGACCCCGATGAGTTCGGCATGGTGCAGGTCTGGTGGGGGGACGGAAAGGGAAAGACGACCGCCGCACTCGGCATGGGCTTTCGGGCCGCCGGTCACGGCTACCGGGTCCACCTGTTGCAGTTCATGAAGGGCGGAACGGGAACCGTTGAGGATGTACGGGGCGAGTACAACGCCATCGAGGCCCTGCCGACGTTCACCCACGAGGTCACTGGCGAGTACGGCTGGCACGGGTTCGCCGACGGCTCCGCTGATGACGATCACGCCGCCCGCGCGAGGGCGGGGCTCGACCGCGCGCGCGACCTCGTTTCCGATCCCGACCACCACCTGCTGCTCCTCGACGAGATCGTCTACGCGGCGAACCGCGGACTGATCGACCCCGAGGACGTGATCGAGTTGATCGAGGCCAAACACCCCGACCTCGAACTCGTGCTCACCGGGGGCCACGAGAAACCGGAGTTCCTCTACGACCACGCCGACCTCGTGACCGAGGTTCGCAAGGGGAAACACATGATCGACGCCGGCCAGGGCGCGCGCAAGGGCACCGAATATTGACCCGAACCCTACTCGTCGCGGGCACTGCGAGCCACGTCGGCAAGAGCACCGTCGCCGCCGGACTCTGTCGGGCGCTCGTGGATCGAGGCGTCTCGGTCGCCCCCTTCAAAGCCCAGAATATGTCGAACAACGCGCGCGCAGTGTCGGTCACGGGCGATCCCACGGAAGCGGGCGAGATCGGCGTCTCCCAGTACGTCCAGGCCCGCGCGGCGGGAATCGAGCCGACCACCGATTTGAATCCCGTCCTTCTGAAACCCCGCGGCGACGGCGAGAGCCAACTGATCGTCGACGGCGAGGCGGTCGGGAACTACCGAACGGGCGAGTTCTACGATGAGGGGTGGGATCGCGCCCGCGAGGCCGCCGTCGCGGCCTACGAGCGCCTCGCTTGTGACCACGAGGTGATCGTCGCCGAGGGCGCGGGGTCGATAGCCGAGATCAACCTCCACGACCGGGACCTCGCCAACCTCGAAACCGCCCGGTTCGCCGACGCCGAGGTTCTCGTGCTCTGTGACATCGAGCGCGGCGGGGCGTTCGCCAGCCTGTACGGCACCCTCGAACTGATGCCTGCGAACATCCGCGAGCGGGTCGTCGGCGCGGCGATCACCAAGTTCCGTGGCGATCCCGCCCTGCTCGATCCGGGGATCGAGGAGATCGAGGCCCGGACGGGCGTACCGATCCTCGGAGTGCTTCCCCACGATGACCCTGGCCTCCCCGCCGAGGACAGCGTCTCGCTTCCCGCGGAGGGTGAAACGGCGGTGTTCGGAGCCGACGACGGGATCGAGGAGGGCGTGCGGATCGCCGTTCCACGGCTCTCACGGATCGCCAATTTCACCGATCTCGAATCGCTCGCCCGGATTCCCGGCGTGCGGGTCGTCTACGGCCCGCCCGAAACCGTCCTCGACGGTGCCGACGCCGCGGTCCTGCCGGGCACGAAAAACACCGTTGACGACCTGCACGAACTCCGGGAAGCGGACTTCGGCGAGCGTCTCCGTGGGTTCGACGGCCCGGTGGTCGGCCTCTGTGGAGGGTACCAGATGCTCGGTGAGCGAATCACCAACGCCGCCGTTGAGGGGACCGGCGACCGCACGGTGGTCGGAGGATTCGGCCTGTTACCGGTCGAAACCCGATTCTCACACGAAAAGCGCGTCGAACGCGTCGACCGCGAACTCTCGGGTGCTGGACCGCTAGCCGGTGCGAGCGGCCGAGTCACGGGCTACGAGATCCACATGGGCGAGACCCGACCGACGGGGGCGGTCGAACGGCCATTTGAGGGCGCTGGTGCGGCGACCGACCGGGTCATTGGCACCTACCTCCATGGCCTCTTCGAAAACCGCGTTGCCCGCGAGGCATTTCTCGACCGTGTGTTCGGGACTACCGGTGTCGAACGGCCCGAATCCCGCGAGCACGACTCGGCGTACGACCGGGCGGCAGGGCTAGTCGAAGCCAACCTCCCTGTCGGCGCGCTCGGATCGGATCAAGGGGACGTCGCCCGCGACGGGAACCGAAAGCGAAACGGCTAAACGACTCCCCTTCCGAGGACTAACCGAGCCGAGGTAGCCTAGCCTGGCCAAGGCGGTTGCTTCGAGAGCAACTGTCCGTAAGGACTCAGGAGTTCAAATCTCCTCCTCGGCGTGTTTTGCGACTCGCTGTCGGAACGTCACGACCCTGTTTGAGTCCGTCTACTTCCGATGAATCCCCGGTCTGATCGGATTGTAATACGAGTACTATCATATCCTAAATATGCGACCAAATTCGGTTTCGAAATTCAAACCCCGTTTTTGTACCGTCTATGCGCCGTTTTTGTGATTTTATTTGTTCATTCTTTGTTGATAGATACGATAATATATTTAATTCCAGAGGATAAATGATGAATTGATCATATCCGGACGGATCACTGAACCATGACGGGTGAGGACGATCACGACGACCGGATCAGAACTGACGGTCAGCCGGAGGTGTATCGGACAACCCACGATTTCGGGGGGCGGCGCGACCTCAGCACGACGGTCATCGAGGCCATCGAGGACGCGACCGATATCGAGGGGCCGTCCTCGCGGGTGCTCGCGGACATGGTCGATCCCGACTGTCTCGACGGGTTGTTCCGGCCGATTCGTCATCGGACCGGCCGCGACGAGGGAACGGTGGAGTTCCCACTGTCAGGATATCGTGTAACGGTGCATGCAACCGGCGAGATCGTCCTCCGGCCTCGTGAAAACGGGGCCGAGAGCGCGAACGAGAACGGTTAGTCGTCCGCGTGTGCCGGTGGTCTGGTCGTTGTGAGTAGCCGATCCAGCGCATCGACCATCGCGGTCACGCTCGCGCGGGTGATGTCGGCATCGCTGCGGGCGACCGTCACGGTGCGATCACCGCGGGACATCGTCACCTCGACGGTCACGACCGCGTCCGTGCCGCCGGTAATCGCGTCGACGTGGTAGGAATCGAGTTGCGCGGCGCTCGCCCCCAGTGCCTCCCGGACGGCACTGACGGCCGCATCGACGGGACCGCTCCCGGTACCGCTTGCGACCCGTTCTTCGCGTTCTCGCGGTTCGTCACCGCTCGAACCGTCTGCGGTACTGAGTACCGCACTGTCGACTCCGAGCCGGACGCTCGCGGTCGGCGTGCCGCCGCCGCTTGCCGCAGTGAGGTCGAGTAGTTCGACCCGGCGCTCGCGTGCGGCGTCCTGTACGTCCTCGGCGATGGCGAGCAGGTCCGCGTCGGTGACGCGCTTTCCCTGGTCGGCGATGGCCTTCACCCGGTCGACGATCTCCGCGAGGTCGTCGTCGCTCACTTCGACATCGTGTTCGGCCAGCGCGGCACGTGCACCCGCCCGCCCGGTGTGTTTCCCGAGAACGAGCCGGCGCTCGCGGCCCACCTTCTCGGGCGGGTAGGGTTCGTACATGCGCTCGTTTTTGAGCGTGCCGTCGGTATGGATGCCGCTCTCGTGGGCGAAGGCGTTCTCGCCGACGACGGCCTTGTTCGGCGGGAGTTCGATCCCGGTCGCCCGCGAGACGACCCCCGCGAGGTCGTGGAGTTCGGTCGTCTCGACCGTCTCGATGCCGTAGCCGTGATCGAGCGCGATGGCGACCTCCTCGAGAGCGACGTTGCCCGCCCGCTCGCCGACGCCGTTGACGGTGGTGTGGACCATATCCGCGCCGGCCGCAATCGAGGCCAGCGCGTTCGCCACCCCCAACCCGAGGTCGTCGTGGGTGTGGGTGCTCGTCGGCCCCAACTCCGAAAGCGCCGAGACGACCTCGTAGGTGTGCTCGGGATTGGCGTGCCCGACCGTATCGCAGTAACACACCCGGTCGGCCCCGGCATCGAAGGCGGTGCCCATCAGTTCTTCGAGGAAGTCGAGATCGCCCCGGGAGCCGTCCTCGCCGAGGACCTCAACCCAGAGGCCATGATCGCGGGCGTACGCGACGAGGTCGGCGGTGCGCTCGATCAGATCCCCGGGAGTGGTGCCGACCTTCTCCTCGATGTGGCGCTCGCTCGCCGGCACGACGAGGTTGACGCCGTCGACGCCACACTCAACCGCGAGATCGACATCCGAGCGCACCCCACGAGCGAAACTCGTCACTGTTGCATCGAGGTCGAGATCCGTCACTCGCCGAATGGTTCGGCGCTCGCCCTCGCCGGTGCAGGCGCTACCGGCTTCGATGAACGGAACCTCGGCCCTGTCGAGCGCGCGGGCGATGTCGGCCTTTTCGTCGGGTGTCAGCGAGATGCCCGGTGCCTGCTCGCCGTCGCGCAGCGTGGTGTCGAGAAGCTGTACCGTCGAATCGTCACTGAGTTGGTGTAGTTCGGGGAAGCCCCCGAATAAATCGACCACTGGTCATGATACCACTTACCTCTCCCTGTCGGAGAGTACTTAAATCGTTCCTTCCGACAGATATTGCCCCTCGTCTCCGGATTCGATCTCGACCCGGTCGCCCGGTTCGACTCCTTCGGTCGCCCCCGCCGGGAGTTCGACGATGGTGTCCGCCCATCCGCGTCCGAAGCCGATCCAGGCATCGAGGCGGGCGACGCGCTGGACCTCGCCGTCGACCAGCCAGAGCGCGTCGATGGGGAAGGGGACGAATAGCATGTGTAAGCCCCGGGTGACGGGCCGGTCGAACCGAAAGACCAGCGCGTACCCCTCGGGAATCGACCGCCGGAACATCAGCCCGCGAGCGCGCGAGAGAAACGAGTCGGCGACCTCGACGCGCGTGGCGATGGTGCGGCCCGTTTCGCGGTGGCGGAGGCTCACGGACGAACCTCGCGGGGCCCGGATATGGCTTTTGTGGCCGTCACGAGCGTCCGATAGTTTCCCGGCAGAAACCCGCAATCGTTCACCTCTCCCGTCGTGCCCGCGAAAACCGCAGCCATAAGAAGTCAACGAGATGTAAAATTTTCTCGATCATAACTGAGGTATCCGAATTCCTCAACGGTATATATACCGGTAATGGTTGGATCTACCACAACGCATTACCTTTATCGAAAATCATGGTGAATGATGTCCTCCACGGAAACGAGTAAAAACCGGTGGTTGATCGCGCTATCGGCCGTTGCGATCCACCTCTCCATCGGATCGGTGTACGCGTATAGCATCTACCAGAACCCGCTGAATTCCACGTTGGGATGGGCGACGTCGGATGTAACGCTCGCGTTTACGATTGCGATTTTCGTTCTCGGAGTGACCGCCGCCTTCCTCGGTATCTTCGTCGAGAGGTACGGACCGAGGATAGCCGGCCTCACGGCGGCCGTTCTGTACGGACTCGGCACGATTGGGGCAGGTGTCAGCGTGCAGTTCGAGAGTCTCGTCCTGTTCCTTGCAACCTACGGCGTGATCGGGGGAATGGGACTCGGTATCGGATACATCTCCCCGATCTCCACCCTGGTCGATTGGTTCCCCGACCGGCGCGGAATGGCGACCGGACTGGCCGTGATGGGTTTCGGTGCCGGTGCGCTGGTCACCAGTCCTATCGGGAACTTCCTGATACAGAACGTCTCCATTCCGGTTACCTTCTACGCCCTGGGCATCGGCTATTTCGTTTTGATGTCTCTGGGAGCGAGCTACCTACAGAAACCACCGGACGGATGGACACCGGAAGGAATGGATGAGGCCGACCTCGAAGAGGGAGGTCCGAAAGGAGTCAGCGGTACGAGCGACCTCGAACAGCTCACGGCGAAGGAAGCCCGGAAGACGCCACGATTCTACCTGCTCTGGCTCACGATCTTCATCAACGTCTCGGCGGGGATCATGTTGTTGGCCTTCGCGTCGCCGATGCTCCAATCGATCAGCGGCGCATCCGCGACGACCGCGGCGTTTATCGTGGGATATATCGGTATCTTCAACGGCGGCGGCCGCATTTTCTGGGCCAGTATTTCGGATTACATCGGGCGAACGACCACCTATGCGACCTTTTTCGTCATTCAAATAGCCGCCTTCTTCCTCATGCCACAGATCTCGGGCGTCTGGATGCTCGCGGCCCTCCTGTTCCTCATTATATCGTGCTATGGCGGCGGGTTCTCCTGTCTGCCGGCGTATATCGGTGATCTGTTCGGCACGAAGGAACTCGGCGCGATTCACGGGTACAGCCTCACAGCGTGGAGTATGGCCGGCGTTGCAGGGCCGACACTGGCCTCGGTGATCGTCGAATCGACCGGAAACTACACGACCGCTCTGTATATCATCAACGTCACGTTGATCGTCGGGTTGATCTGTATCGGGCTCCTGCGCTGGAACATCAGGAACGTGCGCCAATCCCAGGAAACCGCAACAGCGAGCACGTCCGATTAGGTCGGCCAATCTAGCGGATACATTCGATCTATCATATAATCCTGCTATGGAACGCACCCCCAACGACACGCCCGTCGGCGTCGATGATCCCTACGAGCACGTCGAGCATTGTGATCACCTGACCGACGACGGCCGGTGTCGGTACGCTTTCGAACACGCTGAGGAAGATCCCGAGTTCGCCCGAGCGCGCCGCGGGGAGGGGTTTCGCTGTCCCGTGGTCGATCCGGACTCGGACTGGAACGACTGTCCGCACTTCCGTTCGCGGGCGACCGACCGCGAGTGCGCCCGCTGTGGGCTCGGGGAGCGTCGCATGGCCCACAGTAACGACCGACCGCTGCTCGAAGAACACCACCTCTCGTATGCGAACCGCGGCGAAGAGCCGGGCCACGAGATCACCGTCTACCTCTGTCGGTGGTGTCACGCCAAAATCCACACCTCGTGGGCGCGCGTCGATGACGACGCCTCGCCCGACCCCGAAGCGCTCGCCGCCGCGGAGGGTCGCCGGGGTCGTGAACTCGACGAATTCGAGTTCGAAAGCGCCGCCGAGCGTTACGACCGGGAGTGAGTTTCGCGCCGCTTTTGGCTACCGACGGGCTAGGATCGGTAATGACCGAGATCGCCGTGATCGACAACCACGGACAGTTCACCCACCTCGAACACCGCACCCTCCGCGATATGGATGTCGACTGCGAGGTCCTCGACAACACCACCCTGCCTGAAGAGATCGCCGCCGACGGCCTCGTGTTTTCGGGCGGCCCCGACATCGACGAGGCGGGCCGCTGTGGCGACTACCTCGACCTCGATATCCCGGTTTTAGGCATCTGTCTGGGCATGCAGGTCATCGCCGACGAACTCGGGGGTCGGGTCGGTGACGGCGAGTTCGGCGGCT
>CAYOFZ010000048.1:0-13171 GCA_964403315.1 uncultured Halobacteriales archaeon
TCCCTCTCCGACATCGAGGGAGAGTGTAACGGTCTCGTCGTCGCCGTCGATTTCTATCCGTTCTTCGGCCCCCTCGTCATCGAGTTCCGTTTCGACGCTGTATTCGGCGTTCTTCAACTCGAAGGTAGCTTCGCCGCCCTCGTCGGTTTCTTCCCCTGCGGGATCATCGCGGAGGCCCTCGACGATGCCCATATCCTTACTCTCTACTGTGAGGGGTGCCCCCGAGAGAGGATCGCCGTCCTCGTTTTCGACGGTTACCGTCAACTCGTGCGTTTCCTCTCCTTCGTCTTCCCCGGACTCTTCCGATCCGCCTTCGCCTTCTTCGTCTTCGGTATTCCCCTGTTCTTCCGGTTCTTCACTCCTCTCGATGGTCAGCGAGATCCCCTCATCGCCGCCGTCGAGGGTCGCGTCCCCGGTGGCGCTGTCCCCGTCCGCCTCGGCTTCGACGGTGTAGTCGCCGTCTTCGAGCTGAAAGGTGGCCTCGCCGTCGTCTGTTTCATCGCCTTCCTCGCGCTGGCCGTCCCCGTCCTCGGCTTCGACCCTGACGGTCGCGCCCTCGATGGGATCGCCCTCGCCGTCCTCGACGGTTACCGCCAGTTCGTGGATGTCATCATCGTTTTCGCCGTCCCGGTTTTCGGGTTCACCCCCGTCCGGGAGTATCACTCCTCCTCGATCATCGTCCCGCTCGGCGGCTGTTGATTCGTTATCCATCACTCTCGTGCCTCGACACACATGGTTAAATAGGTTGATTGTGATCTGTACTAGATCTTCGGTCAGTCGAACGTCGGCGTGAACGCCTCCTGGCAGTTCAGACAGACGTGTGACTCGCTGTTGAGCGCGTCCGCGCTGGCGTCGCTAAGCGATCCGTCGCTTGCGAGCTTTGCCGCGCCGATGCCGGATTTGTACACCTCTTCGTTGCTCCCACAGGACGGACACGCGACGGCACTGGCGTCCTCCAAGGTCCCGATCCGACGTTCGAACCGGTCGAGACGGTTTTCGAGCTGCTGTAGCCGTTCCCGGTCGTCCTCGGAGGCCCCCGCGACCGCCTCGACAGCCTCCGTGAGTTCGAGCGGCTCATCGATCCAGGGGACGGTGACTTCGGCGTCGGTATTGGCGTCAGCGTCGGCGGGGGTATCAGCGTCGGATTCGTCCATGATTGAAGGCTCCTGTGGGGTGGCTGGCCGTCGCGGATCAGATGTCCTGATCCATGTCGTCGCGGCGATACCGATGGGTGCGTCGGTACCCGGTGATCTCCTGATCCCCGTCGAGGGAGATCTCGTAGCGTCCGAGGATATCCTGGGTGTCGGGAACGCTGCTTCGCTCGATCACCTCGACGGCGACGCGCCAGCCCTCGTCGTCGCTTTCGACCGTGACGACGCTGACGAGCGGCCGACCGATCAACTCCTCGGCGACGCCCTGTACCTTGGTGCGAACCGAGCCGATCTCGGTGTCGGCGATGTCGTCCGTCATGCCGGTCTCCTCATCGGTATCTTCGTCCGCAGGGTCGTCTTTGCCGGTTTCCGTTTCATCGTCGTTCTCATCGATGGTTTCGTCATCGGGGGCATGTTGATAGCAGTAGCCGTCCTCCTGGGCTGGCCGCGTACACCGCGTGCCGTCCGCGGTGAGGGCACGATATCGTTCGTCGTCGGAATCGTCTGCGGCCATCGTCGCCTCGTCCGGTTAGGACGATTCGGCCTCGGCCTGGGCTTCTTCCTGTGTTTGGATATCGACCTCTTGGAGGTCGTCCAGATCACCCTCTCCCTCTGCGGCCTCGATCTTCGTTATCTCCCTCGCGTAATGGAGGAAGGTATCGACGGAAGCGACCACGACGCGGGCCTCGACGGTCAGGATCTCGATCCCGACTAGCGAGACGCGCGCCCAGATGTCGATAACTGCGCCCTTATCGAGGATCCGGTCGAGCACTTCCACGAGACTCGAAGCGTCCGGTCTGGCTCCAGCGGTCGAACTCATTGTTGCATGCTCCGCTGGTCCGTACTCGTACCTTAAAGTTCGGCCAGCAACGGCAAGGCTGTTCTCCGGCCTGCAATGGCAAGCGCACAACTGTTTATACCGTCGAGACGATAGACACTACCGAGTACGCGGGGGATCCCATGTATGGCAGACACTGCGCTGTACGCCTACGGCGTCATCGAGCAGGAGGACATCGAGCTCGACACCGAGGGCGTAAACGGGGCTGACCGCGCCTACACCGTCGATCACCGGACGCTATCGGCGCTGGTCACCGAGGTCGACACCGTCGAACCCGAACAGACCGATGAGAACACGCGCGCTCATGACGAGGTCCTCCAGCAGTTGCTGGAGTACGACGGCGGTCGCACCGTCGTGCCGATGCAGTACGGCATGGCCTTTAAAAACGCCCGCACGCTGAAAAGCGTCCTGCGCGAAGCACGCCCCGCGTTCAGACGCACGCTCAACGATATCGAGGGCACGGTCGAACTCGGGCTGAAGGTGCTCACCGAGGAAGACGCCACCGTTGACGGGGAGTCGATCCGCGGGGAGGTCGCCGAGCGCTTCGACGACATCAGCCTCGGGACCGCCGATGACGACCTGTTCAGCGACCGGTTGGTAGTGAATCGCTCGTATCTGGTCGACCGCAAGGATCGGGATGCCTTCGACGAGGCCGTCGGCGAATTCGAGGACGACCATCCCGAACTGCTGGTCCAGTACACCGGACCGTGGGCCCCCTATAACTTCGTGGATATCGAGATCGGGACCCAGCGATAATGTTCGTCCTTGACGACCTTCTCCTTCGGCCGTTCGTTTCGATCCTTGACGCCGTCCACACTCTCGCAATGACCGAACTGTACGACATCGAGGCGATTCAAAACGACCTGAAGGAAAATCAACTCCTCTATGAACTCGGCGAGCGATCCGAAGGGGAGTACCGCGAGCGAAAACGCGAACTCGAAGCCGAGCTGGAGACCGCAGAGATAGCTCACGATCAATTGCGAGACAAAACCATCGAGGTGCAATGACCATGTCCGACAAACGCTCCATGTTCGACGTGGTTCGCCACGTCATCAACTCGCTTCAGGAGGCACAGCGCGACGGACGCGACAGGGCCGGCGGCGCGGGCCACATCAGCGGCCCGCGTGGCCGCCGGACCGACTACGAATTTTCCGCTCGGATCGGCCCGGAAACCGACGAAACGGACACGACCGCGTCCGTCGACCACGACCATCTGCTCGACGTTCGCCGCGGCGAGGATGAGGATCACCTGCTCGTCATCGCGGACCTACCCGACGTGGATACCGACGACCTGACCGTCGGCATCGACCGGGAAGCGGACGACCTCGTCGTCGGTGTGGATGGAAAGCCCGTCGAGCGCGTCCCCCTGCCGTGGCCGGATGTCGATGTCGACGCCCGGTTCGAACATGGAGTCCTCGAGATCCATATCGATCCGGCGGGGAACTCGGAATGAGCGAAACCGAGACCGAAACTGAAGCGGATACCGAGTCAGTTCAAGGGTCGGCCATTGAGCAACTGGTCGACCGCTCGGCCGACCTCGACGAGCGCCTCGCCGCGTTGAAACGCGCCATCATCGAGGGCGACGACGAAAGCGAGATCATGGACACCGCCGACGACCTCTGGGACGTGCTCGATCAGATACAAGACCTGCTCGAAACCATCGACTTCGAGGAGATACCCGAGGCCATCGACCTCGATGAACTATCGGAAAACGTCGAGGTCGAGGACGTTCCGGAAGGGCTTCTCGACGAAAACGAGGAAGCCATCGAACTCGACAACGTCCGGGAGGCGATCAACCTCCGGGAGCTGTGGGGCGCAGTCGATCTCACCGACCTCCGGAGGGAAAAACGCGAACTCGAAAACGCAATCGACGACGTGACCGGCGACGAAACGGAGGGCGAAGACGACCTCCTCGGGATGAACAACGTCCTCGACAGTCAAGGCGCGAACGTCCAGTTCGACGCCGAGGCTCGGCAGGCGGAGATCGAAGACCTCATCGAGAACGCCGTCCGGAAGTTCCGATCACTACTGCTGGAGACTCACGATAAGCTCCGGGTGCTCTATGAGACCAATCAGGAAAAACTCGGCCAACCCGGTCGCCAGCCCGACTCGCGCAATCCGACGGCGACCTCGACGCTGCCACCGGGACCGATCCCCGACTCGGCGTCGACGCGGGCCTCGACGGTACCCTCGCAGGTCAAATACTCGGACGTGAAAAACCCCCGGCGGATCTACGGTCGCCGGTTCGAGGAGGGCGAGCGCGATGAGTGATCCGAGACCGACCCGGGAGCAGGGCGATCTGGCCGACGTACTGGAACTCGTCCTCGATAAGGGGATCGTCATCAACGCCGACATCGCCGTGACCGTCGGCGAGACCGAACTGCTCGGGATCGAACTCCGGGCGGCGATAGCCTCCTTCGAAACCGCCGCCGAGTACGGGCTCGCCTTCCCCAGTGGCACCGACATGCGACGGGTCGAACAGGCCTCCGGGCGCGAGCCGCTCGACGACCGCGACGAGGAGATCGCGGTCGAAAACGAAAACGATGACGGGGTCGATCTCGGGATCGAGGCGAGCGAGGGCGGGAGTCATAACCCGCCCCGCGAGCGCCCCGATCCGGAGGTACCGACCGCCGAGTCGGAGGAAGACGCCGAGGGCGAGGACGCCACTCCCGAGGACGGGACCGCTACCGACACCAACGGCGACGACACCAACGACGAGGCCGAAAGCGAACGTCAGGGTGAGGGTATATGAGCGCGAAGGAGATCGACATCGGCGACGACGAGGCCGACGCGGCCTCGGGGCTGCTCGCGCTCGTGATCACGGTCGTCGAAATACTCGCCGAAGCCATGGAAAAAGAGGCGATCCGGCGCATGGAATCGGGCGCGCTCGATCCCGAAGAGATCGAACGCCTCGGCACGCAGATGCAAGCCATCGAGGAGGAGATCGAGGCGATCAAGGAACGCGAAGGGATCGAAAGCGACGTCGACGAGCTCCGGGGCGAACTCGACGACCTGCTTTCGGACGGCATCGAGCGCGTCTACTCGGACCACCGGGAAGAACTCGACTCATGAGTGGGACCGAATCGTCCGCCGAGTTCGAGGAGGGTCGGTACCTCTACTGTGCGATCCGTGCCGAGGACAGTCCCTCGCTGTCGGTCGAGGGGATCGAGGGCGGGTCGGTATCGATCATCACCCGAGACGGGATCGGTGCGGTCGTCCAGCCCGTCGAGTCGCTGTTCGATTCCGATGACCTTACGCAGGTCCAGCGGTGGTTGTTGTCCCACCAACGGGTGGTCGATGCCGCGAGCGACGCCTTCGGGACGCCGGTGCCGTTTCGCTTCGATACGATCATCAAAGGCGACGACGAGCGGGTCCGCGAGTGGATCGACGAGCACGCCGCTGAACTCGCCGATGCGCTCGATGCGCTCTCGGGGTACTGGGAGTACCGCATCGAACTCCAGTGGGACGAGAACGCGGCCCGCGAGGAAATCGTCGCCGACGATCAGGAGCTTTCCGATCTCGAATCCCGGATCGACGGGGCGAGCGAGGGCACCGGCTACCTACTGGAAAAGCAGTACGAACAGCGCCTCGACGAACGGCTTCAGGACCGACGGGCGGACCTTGGGAGGACGCTGTACGACCGGGTGGCAGACCATGCGGACGCCATCGAGACGCTCGACCGCCGATCCGCACTTCTCGACGCGGAGGGGAACGACACCGATGAGTCACTGGAGTCGATCGTGCGACTGTCGGTACTTGCCCGTGAGAACGCTGAGGGGGCCATCGGCGACGTGCTCGAGGAGTTTGCCGGCCAGCCGACGTTCGAGGTCCGGTTCACGGGGCCGTGGCCACCGTACTCGCACGCACCGACGATCAACGGGGGTAAGACGTGATGGAGCCGACGCGCGACGGGGATCACGCTATCGTCGATCTGATCGATGTCCTCCTGACCGAGGGCGCGGTGTTACAGGCCGACATCGTCGTCACCGTCGCAGACGTTCCGCTGATCGGAATCAACCTCCGGGCGGCGATTGCGGGTATGGAAACGATGACCGAATACGGGATCTTCACCGAGTGGGACGAGGAGATCCGGAAGCGCGGACGAGGCGGTCGTCGTTCCGAGCTGGGCACCCGACCGTCACCTTCGGTACCGGACGACGAACGGTAAGGTCTTTTATCACCGTGGGCGACCCTGCGGTATGGTCAGGCTCGGGCTCGTAGTAGCGGAATTCAACCGGTCGGTCACCGAGGAGATGGAGGAGACCGCCCGCGAGACGGCCGCCGACCGGGGCGCGGAGATCGTGGCGACGCTTTCGGTTCCCGGCGCGTACGACACCCCGCTGGCCGCCGACCGGCTGGCCCGCCGTGAAGGGATCGACGCCGTCGCCGTCGTCGGCGCGATCGTCACCGGCGAGACCGATCACGATCAGGTGATCGGCAACGCCGCCGCCCGGGGACTGACCGAGGTGAGCCTCGACCGCGATACGCCGGTCGCCCTCGGTATCACCGGCCCCGGAATGACCGCCGACCAGGCCCGAGCCCGCACCGACTACGGCGCGCGCGCCGTCGAGAGCGCACTTGACTTTGTGGAGGAACTATGAACGTCGAATTTTCGGACCGAATCACCCGTGTCGAACCCAGTGCAACGCTTGCGATCAGCCAACTCGCCGCCGACCTCGAAGCCGAGGGCGCGGACGTCGTCGACCTCTCGGTGGGCGAACCCGACTTCCCGACCCCCGAGAACGTCCGCGAGGCCGGCAAGGACGCGATAGACGCCGGCCATACCGGCTACACCGACTCCGACGGGATCGCCGACCTCCGGGCGGCCATCTCCGAAAAACTGCGAGACGACGGCCTCGACTACGGCCCCGAGAACCTGATCGTCACCCCCGGCGCGAAACAGGCTCTCTACGAGACGTTCCAGACCCTGATCGATGGGGTTGACGGGCAAAGCCCGTCCGCTCGCGGGACGGAGTCCCGCGCTGGTGACGAGGTCGTTTTGCTCGATCCCGCGTGGGTGTCCTACGAGGCGATGGCGAAACTCGCTGGCGGCGATCTGACCCGGGTGGATCTCTCCGAACACGACTTCTCGCTCGAACCCGCGCTCGACGATCTCGCGGAAGCCGTGAGCGACGAGACCGCCCTTATCGTGGTCAACTCACCGAGCAACCCCTCGGGGGCGGTGTACTCCGACGAGGCCCTCAAAGGCGTGCGCGATCTCGCGGTCGAGCACGACATCGGAGTGATCGCCGACGAGATCTACGAACGGATCAGCTACGAGCGCCGACCCACGCCGGTCGCCTCCTTCGAGGGAATGGAAGAGCGCACCGTCACGATCAACGGGTTTTCGAAGGCGTACTCGATGACGGGCTGGCGACTGGGGTATCTCGCCGCCCCCGAGAAACTGATCGACCAGACGGGCAAACTCCAGTCACATTCGGTGTCGTGTGCAACGAACTTCGTCCAGCGCGCGGGGATCGAGGCGCTCGAAAACACCGAAACCGCCGTGGGTCAGATGGTCGAGGCCTTCGAACAGCGCCGCGACCTCGTGGTGGATCTACTTTCCGATCATGGCGTCGAGATCAGCCCGCCCGCGGGGGCGTTCTACATGATGGTGCCCGTCGAGGACGATGATCAGGCGTGGTGTGAGGGGGCCCTCGAAGACGCCCACGTCGCCACAGTCCCGGGGAGCGCCTTCGGCACGCCCGGCTACGCGCGGTTTTCGTATGCGAACAGCGAGGACCGGCTCCGAGAAGCGATCGACCGATTAGCGAACGAGGGGTATCTCTAACCGAGTCGCGCGGTGATGTCGGCTTCGGTGATGATGCCGACGGTTTCGCCGCTATCAGTTACCATCACCGCCTTGTAGTGATCGAGCAAATTACTGATTTCGTCGAGGGTGGCCTCCTGTGAGACGGTGGGGAAGCTCTCGGCCATGTGTTCGACGACGGGTTCCTCGCGGGCCTCCTCGTCGAGGTGGACCAGACCGCTCTGGCTGATCGAGCCGACGGGAACGCCGTTCTGGAGCACGGGCAACTGCGAGTAGGCCTCCTGGTCCATCCGGGTGACGGCCTCCCGGATCGCGTCGTCGGGTTCGACGTGGATGATCTCGTCGTTCATCAGATCCGCGGCGCGGACGATCCCTCCCTCCGCCTCTTCGAGGGTGTTGACGATGCGCCGGAGCGTCGAGAGCCGGGGATCGACATCGCCGCCCTCGATCCGGGCGATCAGCGGCTGGGAGACGCCCGCGCGCTCGGCGAGCGCGCTCTGGGTGAGTTCGAGTTCGATCCGGCGCTCGCGCAGATCCTGTGGCGTTGGGAGATCCATACCGGGGGATAACCTGCGGTTATGCTAAAAAGTTCGGACGGCGGCTGCACCTCAGACCTCCTCTTCCTCGACCGTCTCGACGACCGTCAACGGGACGTCTCGGAGCGCGCCCCCGACCTCGCTTTTGGCGATGCGCTGGGCGTGATCGGCGCTGTCAGCGTTGAACACGTCCATTTCGAGGACGAGTCCGACGAGTGCGGTTTCGGCGGCGATGTACGCCGAGTCGAAGGGTTCGCCACAGGCCGGACACGGCGTCGCCCCGACCTCGACCTCGACATAGTCCATGTCCTGGTCGTTCAGGCGTTTGCCGGCCTCACTGACGGCGACGCCGATGGCGTCGTCGATCTCCTCGACGTCCCGAACCAGCCAAGCCGCTTCCATCACTACGAGGTAGTCCATGCATACCCTCGCGCCCGCGGCGTGGAGTGTGTTGCGGTTCGGCGCGCACGCGATGATTTAATAACTGTGCTGCTGTCCCCTATCATAAACGATGAAACGGATAGTCAGTACCATCGACAATATTATATACTATATATGATATATTGGAAAATAGAGATGATCTATCGACTGTACCGCACCCTACTGTTCGCCCTGTACCAAGCGACCATCGCGCTCGGAATCGTCCTGTTACCGGTCGCGGTGGCGATGCACCGCATCGGTCTCCCGCTCCCGGTCCACCGGTTGATCGCGCCCGTCGCGCGGGCCTACGACGCCGGACGCCCCGCACCGTGATCGACCGGAACGAGTGGGTTTATGAGTCCGGATGTGTAATGAATCGGTAATGCGAACGCCAGACTCCGACGTTTCGATTTCGAGCGCCGGCCAGCCCGATCCCAACGAGCCCGAACTCGGGTCGTTGCCCGACGCTGAACTGCCCGCCGACACCGATGTCGAGGAACTCAAAACGGGAACGACGACCGTCGGCCTGCGCGCCGAGGACGGCGTCGTCATGGCGACCGACATGCGCGCCAGCCTCGGCACCATGGTGTCGAGCAAAACGGTACAAAAGGTCGAACAGATCCACCCTACCGGCGCGCTCACCATCGCGGGATCGGTCAGTGCCGCTCAGTCGCTGATCGACACGCTCCGGGCCGAATCCAACCTCTACGAGGCGCGCCGCGACGTGGACCTGACCATGACCGCGCTGGCGACGCTCACCCGAAACCTGCTCCGCTGCGGTGCGTTCTTCATCGTCGTGCCCGTCCTGGGTGGTGTCGACGAGGAAGGCCCCCACGTCTACAGCATGGACGCCCTCGGGGGAACGACCGAGGAGAACTACGCCACCAGCGGCTCGGGCTCGCAGTTCGCGCTCGGCGTCCTCGAACAGCGGTACGACGAGAGCCTCGACACCGAGGGTGCCCGCGATGTCGCCATCGACAGCCTCAAAAGCGCGCTCGAACGCGACACCGCGACCGGCAACGGCATCAACATCGCCACCGTCACCGACGACGGCGTCGAGATAGAGCGCTTCGAGGATCTCGACGAGATCTGATCAGGGCTCCTCCCAGTCCGCGAAGCTGCCGTCGAGCAGCGTCGATTTCTGTGCGTCGATGTACTCGCGCTGGACAGTGTGGATGGCTCCGTCCAGCGCCATCCCGTTTTTGACCCGTGTTTTCACCGCTGCGTGGCGTCGCTCGGCGGGCGAGTGGCCGTGGCGGGCGCGGTGGCGAAGCGGCCAGAGGTACCGCTCGACCTCGTCGTCGGACAGCCCGCGAAGCTTCAGCCCGTCGCGGGCGTGATCGAACAGGTCGGCGTACAGCCGTTCGGTGTCGGTCGTCTCCTCGCCGGCGTTGGTGATCCAGACCAGATCCGCCCCGAGCCCGTCGCGCATCGCCGCATAGAAGTTCTCGCGGGCGTCGGCCCAGTCGAGCGTGATGAGGGGGTGTTCCCGCCGGTGGAGGCTTTCGAGCAGGCCCGCAAAGACCGCGAGAAACGCCATCGAGTCGCGCACGGTGGGCTGGGCCCCGATGGGCCGAAACTCGATGCGGGCGTTGGCCGCGGATCGGCTCGCCCCGCCGAAGACGGGGCGCACCCACCGCCAGTAGGTGCCGTGTTTCAGCCGGAAGTGCGCGAATTCGTCGTCGAAGCGATCCGTGGTTTCGACGGGCATCGGAACGATGGTGTCGTCGGCGACGACCCGGTCGACGGCCTCCTCGGCGCTTGCGAGGTCGTGGGGGAATCGCACCTTCCCCTCGGGACCCTCGTTCAGCACCGACTCGAAGACGGCGATGCGGTTCGTCATCCAGGCCTCGTCGAGGATCCGTTCGGCGGGGGCGTCTTCGTACAGGTCGGGCGGGAAAAACGGCGAGTTCGCCCCCAGTGCGAGCAGGGGACCGGCGATCCGCAGCGCGTAGTTGAAATACGCCGCGAGGTCGCCGGCGTGGGGCACTTGATAGTGAGGCTGAATCGAGGTGATAAGGCTTTCGGGCATCACGGTCTTCGAGGAAAGGGTGACGTTGGGCACGTCGAGATACATCCCAGGGGTCGTCTCGCCCTCGGCGTTCGCCATCGCGTGGTACCGGATGGAGTCGCTCATGTTGGTGGCGATGCGGATCCCCGCGTCATCGACGTAGTCGGTGAGGTATCCCTCGGTCGTCTCGCCTTCGGGGGGAATCGTCCAGAGGCCGTCGCTCACGAGAGTGATTCCCTCCGGGCGGGTACATTGGAGCGCGGTCGTCAACCGACTTTTGATCTCGGCTTCCTGGGCGCGCAGGCCGTCGGCGTTCAACGGCTGGGGACCGGTCGAGATCTCCGCGTTGTGCAACCCGAGTTCCTTCTCGAAGCCGATGTATTCGAGCAAGCGCCGGGGCACCCGCTTGAGCGCGCTCGTCCCCCCGTCGACGGCGTAAAACTCGTATTCGAAGCCGACGATTGCCTGGGGGTTATCGAACACGCCGTCCGCGAGTTCCTCGATGAGGGCGTCGGCATCCTCGGCAGCCCGTCGGTGGAAGGTCGCCGCATCGATTTCCAGGGCCTCCCTGACTCCCGCCGCCAGGTCCGATTCGGTCATTGCCCACAGTCGGCGACCGATTCCCTTGAATGTATACTATCGGTCGGAACTATCCGTGCGGATGCGCCAGCCCGCACGGGGCTTACGACCGACAGTATCGGAGTGTCGGATCGATCCCCCCCATTCGCGGACCCTCGATAGTGTATTCAGGCCGTTCTACTGGCGAAAAAGGAGGGTCGTCAAATGCAAGGTGAGGTTTCACTATCGTTCGGCCCGATCACCCAACGAGTTGTTCGCTCCATATGAGCATCGATATACAATAGTTCGCCGAGGGGACTGACAACCACTGCGGATGCAGTTACAACGACAGCTATGAATACTGATACTGAAACGATTGCCCATCGCTCGCCTGATACTACGGATGGCTTATCGAAAGACGAGATGTTCCACCTCCTGTCGAATCAACGCCGACGGGATGCGCTGTGTTATCTGGCCGAACACGACGAGGCGGTTGTGATGCGTGATCTCGCGGAGTGGATCGCCGCGCGGGAACACGAGACGACCGTCGCACAGCTCACATCCAACGAGCGCCAGCGCGTCTACATCGCGCTGTACCAGACACACCTCCCGAAACTCGCCGACTACGGCGTCATCGAATACAACCAATCCCGCGGCGTCGTCCGCCGAGCGGCGCGGGCGGACCTGCTTGACCCGTATCTGGAACTCGACGGGAGCGGGACGAACGATACCGACGGAGAGATCGGGGCCGATACCGGGACCAGCACGGGGATTCACCTGCCGGTTTCTTTATCGAGTCGCTCCGGCCTCGGTGTCTGTGCCGTCGGCGTCGGGATGGTCGCCATCGGCTCGTTCGAGCTCCTTCCCCCAATGTTGTTGCTGGCGATCACGTGGGCCGCGCTGATCGTTGCGATCTCGCCCGTCGGTACTGCGGAATTGATGAAACGCGCCCGCGTTACCAACCGGTAGCAATATGGAACACGACCGGGAGTTCGGACGACGACTCGGGATCGGCCTGCTGGTACTGGGACTGTTTCTCGTCGTGGCCTACGTCGTCGGGACGTTTATCGACGTGGTCGTGTTTGCGATCTTTCTGTACTACTCGATTCGGCCGATCCATCGGTTCCTGCAGCGGTTCGGCCTGCCGCGCCGATTGCGCGCGGCGCTTTCCATCGTGTTGTTCGGCGTACCGTTCGTGATCCTGATCGGGTACACGCTTGCGATCATCGTCATCGAGGCCCAGTCGTTCGTACAGGCCTACGACCTCCAGACACAGCTCCTGAATCAGGTAGACACCGAAGCCATCACCGGCATCGAGCGCAGCCAACTGCAAAGCGCCCTCACTGGCGGGGGTGCGGTCGCGGGCGCGAGCCAGCCCCTTGGGACGGTCGCGGCTGGCGTGCTCGGAGCGGTCAGTATCGTAAGCAGCCTACTCGTACAGCTACTCATCATGCTGGTGCTTACCTACTACATGCTGGTCGACGGCCCCCGGCTCAAAGAATGGATACTCGGGACGTTCGATAACGCGGGGATCGTCCGCCAGTACGTCAAGGAAGCCGATCCCGAACTCTCGATGACGCTGTTTGGCAACATCGTCAACGTGTTCGCCACCGCGATTGTCGCCGTCATCACGTACTTCACGTATAATTTCTTCGCCCCCGCGGTGGTGGCGGTCCCATACCCCGGCCTGATCGGCGCGCTCGCCGGCATCGGCAGTCTGATCCCCGTTGTCGGGATCAAACTGGTGTACATCCCTGTGGCAATCGTTCTGGGAGCGAACGCGCTGGTGGCCGGCGGGACCGCTTCGTTGCTGTACCTCGGGATCTTCCTAGTCGTCTCCGGGATCCTCGTCGATTTCATCCCCGATTTCTTCATCCGGGCGCTGAT
>CAYOFZ010000049.1:0-4915 GCA_964403315.1 uncultured Halobacteriales archaeon
ACCAGAAGGTGAAAATCGACTGTGTCGTCGCGGATGTACCCGCTACCGAGGTGGCCGAGGCGATCCGCGAGGCCGCACACACCGGCGAGCCGGGCGACGGCAAGGTCTTCATCACCTCCATCGAGGACGCCCTCCAAGTCCGTACCGGCAAGCGCGGCGCCGAGGCGGTCTGAGTCCTATCGGTCCCTATTGGCGCGGTTTCGTCCACGGTCCTCCGTTTCTCGGGAAATTGGGTCGGACTCCGGACAACGTTCATCCGGTCGAAAGCCCCAGCTACCGGTATGGCTCGAACCTCCCTCGACGGGTCGCTCGTCACGGCGCTCGTGATGGCGGTCCTCGCTGGCGTCGCCGGCGTCGCGGGGTCATACGCGGTTACGGGATACACGCCGGCGTTTCTCGCCGCGCCGATCACGTCGTTTCTCACTGGGGTGATGCCCGACGCCGTCCTCCGGTTTGCCATCGTCACGCTTACCGACATCGGACGGCGGTTCGGGATCGAGCACCTCGGCCAGCGCGCGAACCTGCTGCTCGCGCTCGTGCTCGGGACGGCCCTGCTCGCCGTCCTCTCGCTCGCGGCGCTCGCGGTCGGCCAACGGTACGACAGCGCGGTCGCCCCGGTCGGCCTCGCCGGCGGGTTCGTGTGGGTCGCCACCGCTCTGGTGACGGGTGCGCCGGTACCCGCACTCGCCGCCGGCGTGGCGAGCGCGGTCGTCGTCGCCGTCGCCATGCTCGCCGCGACGATGGGCGATCCCACCACCGCCGTTTCGAGCGAGCGACGGGAAGTCATCGGGGGTTTCGCAAGCGCGCTCGGGATCGGCGTGCTCGGCTACGTCCTCGGCAGCCGGGGCGGAGGGGGGCGGACGGCGGCGACGGCAAGCACTGAGGGGACCTCGGAGACGGTCCAGCAGTACCTCTCGGAAGCCGAGAACCGCTCGCTCGATATCGAGGGCCTCGAAGGACTGGTCAGCGGCGAGGACTTCTACGAGGTCGATATCAAGAACGTCAACCCGACGGTCGATGCCAGTGACTGGTCGCTCACGATCACCGGGGCCGTCGAAAACGAAATCGAGTATACCTACGACGACATCACCTCGATGGAGCGCGAACTCCGGTTTGCCACCCTCCGGTGTGTCAGCGATCCGCTCAACGGAAAGAAGATGGACAACGACCTCTGGACGGGCGTGCCCACCCCCCGGCTGCTTGAGGAGGCGAACCCACAGGGAGAGTTCGTCATGCTCCGGTCGACCGACGGCTACTACGAGGAACTCGAGCTCGACTCCCTCCGTGACGGCTTTCTCGCCTACGGCAAGAACGGCGGTCCTCTACCCCGAAACCACGGACATCCGGCACGGGCGCTCGTCGCGGGCCATTGGGGCGAGGTCAGCGTCAAGTGGATTGACGAGATCGAGGTCCTCGACGGGCCACAGAAGGGTTACTGGGAGAAAAAAGGCTGGCACGGGACGGGGCCCGTGAACACGGTGGCGAAACTGCACGCCGTCAACCGCCTCGACGACGGGCGGATCCGCGTCGGCGGGCACACCTACGCGGGCACCCGGGGTATCGAGCGCGTCGAGGTCTCGACCGATGGTGGCGAGACGTGGAACGTGGCAATCCTCTCGGAACCCCTGCCCCCCGGAACCAGCAGATCCCAGGGCGCAACGGCGGCCGAGAGCACATGGCGGCAATGGGCGTACACCTACGAGCCGCCGAGCGGCGAACACCAAGTCGTCGTCCGCGCGGTCGATGGCAACGGCGATCTCCAACCCCGCGACAACAGCGACAGCCCGTACCCCAACGGAGCCGCGGGCTGGGTGTCGAGAACGATCAGCGAGTAAGTCCCTTGACCCGCGACCGGCACGTATTTCTATCACCGAAGAGCCCCAACCGAACTATATGGCTACCGAACCCGACGAACGGACCACCCAGTACGACGTCGCAATCGTCGGCGGGGGCGTCGCCGGCCTCACGGCGGGGCTGTTCACCGCCCGCGCCGACCTGGCGACGCTCGTCGTCGATCACGGCGGATCGATCCTCAAGCGCAACGCCCACCTGACGAACTATCCGGGGTTTCCCGCCGGCATCAACCCCCGGCTGTACGTCGAGATGCTCGAACACCAGGCCGATCGCGCCGGCTGTGAGCGGGTCGTCGGCAAGGTCACCGACCTCAACGCGACCGACGACGGGTTCACGGTCGAGATGACCGGGCGAACCTTCGAAACCGACCGCGCTATCGCCGCCTCGTGGGCGGACACCGACTTCCTCGATGGGCTCGATCTCGACCTCCGCGAGGAGGGGACCAAGCAGTTCGTCCAACCCGACGAAACGGGACACACGAACGTCGATGGGCTGTACGCGGCCGGGCGACTCGCGGAGCAGTACCATCAGGCCATCGTCGCCGCCGGACACGGCGCACAGGTCGGGATCACGGTCGTCAACGACGCCGATTCCGAGTTCTACAACGACTGGGTTGCACCGGAGGGGTATTTCACCAACCGCGGCCACGAGGTCCCGGAGGGGTGTGTCGAGATCGACGCCGAGGAACGCCGGCGGCGCGAGCGCGAATCCCTCGATGTCCTGCGCGAGTACATCGCGGAACCGCACGCCGACAGACCCGCGACACACCCGGACTTGGAGGAAAACCGATGACGGGCGGCGCGTCGAATCCGCTCGTCCCGCTTGGCCTGCGGTGACGGGTAGCCGACAGTATTCGTCAGCACAACGCTTATTAGACCGGTGAAAAATACCATGCACGGTATAAAATATGGCATCGAGAGATGACGAGGATACCGAAGACGAACGCATCGAGGAAGAACTAGGGCTCTCCGAGGACGCCGGATCCGACCGACAAATCGAATTCTACGGCGGGAAATGGATGAGCGCGCTCCCGCTGGCGATCTTCGTGGTCTGGGCGATCTTCCAGAGCGGCGTCCTCCGGATCGGCGATACGACCGGGCTGGTGATCGCCATGCTCGTCGCGCTCATCATCGGGATGCTGTTTGCGAAGGGCGACTGGCAGGTCTACGCGAACACCATCTTCGAGGGCATGACCCAGCGGGTCGCCGCGACGGCGATCGTCGCCTGGCTGTGGGCCGGCATGTTCGCCGATACCCTCCAGACCGGGGGATTCGTGGACGGCCTCGTCTGGGCGGCGGACGCCCTGAGCATCGGTGCGGCGCTGTTTCCGGCGGCTACCTTCATTCTCGCGGGACTGCTTGCGACCGGCATCGGTACCGGATACGGGACGACCGTCACGTTCACCACCCTCTTTTTCCCGGTAGGCGTCTTGCTTGGGGCCAGCCCGGTACTCACCTTCGGGGCGATCCTCTCGGGGGCGGTGTTCGGCGACAACCTCGCGCCCGTCAGCGACACGACCATCGTCAGCGCCGTCACCCAGGATTCCGACATCGGCGGCGTCGTCGCCTCCCGATTCAAGTACGCGATCATCGCTGCAATCGTTGCCCTGGCGGCATACGTGGTGGCCGGCACCGCGATGGGGAGTCCCTTCAGCGTCGGCCAGAACGCCCAGACCCTTCTCATCGAGAACAGCGATCCGCTGGGGCTCGTCCATCTGCTCTCGATTGGAATCGTGATCGGGACCGCGGTTCAGGGCCGCCACATCGTCGAGGCGATCTCCTGGGGGCTCATCGCGACGATCATCCTCAGTCTCGTGCTCGGGTTGGCATCGGTGAGCGATATCCTCGTCTTTCAGGCCCCACAGACCTCGGGACTGGCCCAGTCGTTATCCGTTCTCCCGCTCGTCGAACTCGTCCAAAGTGGCCAGACGGGCGTCGGAGGGAGCCTCTACAGCGGTGCGTCGGGCTTTTTCCCGCTGATCGTGCTCACCCTGTTGATCGTCGCCGGCGCGCGGATCATGATCCGTGGCGGTGCGTTCGATGCGATGCAGGACTGGCTGCTCGATACGCTCGCGACGAGCGTCCGGCGGGCCGAAACGACGATGGTGCTCGGTACCGCCGGGGTCAACGCGATGATCACGATCAACACCGCCGCCGAGATCGCCATCGGTCCCTCCATTGCCCGGATCGGCGAGCGCTTCAACATCAACGGCTACCGTCGTGCGAACATCCTCGATGCGAACACCTCGGCACTGGGATACATCTTCCCGTGGGGCGGGGGCGTTCTCGCGGGCTATACGGCGATGTTGGGCCTGCCCGAACAGTACGGGTGGTTCACCCAGGCGATGTTGGTCAACCCGGCGCAGGTCTGGCCCTTCGTCTTCCATGGCTGGTTGCTGTTTTTCGTCTTCATCGTCTCGGCGCTGACCGGGTTCGGCCTCGAATACGTCTCCGACCGTGAATCCGGGGAGGTGGCACGGGTATGAGTCGCCTCGATGCGTTCTTGGAGGGCTGGTCGTTCCGGTCGAACACGCCCACCTTCGAGGAGGGTCAGGAGCTGGCGGCCTTTGTCACCGGTTATGACGCCGAAGAAGGCGTCGCGTTAGTGCGTATCGGCGACACCGTGCTCCGGATTCCGGATGGTTCGCCCGCCCTCGTCGATACGCAGGTTCGCCTCCGGGTCGAGGCGTTCGACGCCAACGACCACACCGGCCGCGCGACCGTTCTCGAACGGATCGGCGAAGCGACGTACTGACGAACGCGGTTTCCTTGCCGCCCTATCACATTATCGTTCGTGCAAATGTTTTAGTCAAGGGTCGTTGTAGTGAACGAGTATGCTCGTGTATCTCCACCAGTACGACCACGAGGAGGCCGATTTCGACGATAACCGAACCGTTGGCGAATCCCAGACCGAGGATTCAGTTAACAAGGACTCCGAGGAGTACTTCGGCGCAAACGTCGACCAGTTCGACGCCGAGACGTGGGAAACCGTCGAGTACGACGGCGATCCGGTCCAGCGTCGGAACGTCACGATCAGCGGGGTCACTGCCGTGGGGGTTGCA
>CAYOFZ010000049.1:4925-8820 GCA_964403315.1 uncultured Halobacteriales archaeon
CGTGGCTTTCCCACCGCACCCCACCGACGAGGACGACTCCAGCCTCCCCGGACGGACGATTCAGCTCCGACTGGGCGGCGGCATCGAGTTCCTCGATCAGGCCGTGTTCGTCGAAGCCCAAGACGAGGAACCTCAGGACGAGGAGCCCCAGGGCAAGGTGTCCAAGGAAGAGGATCCCCAGGGGAAGGCACCCATGGACGAGGAGCCATAGTAACGTTTTCCTCGTGATCAGGCGTTGAGGGCTCCGATTGGCGAGTAGAAATCGGAGATTTCCGGTGACGCCCGTTTACGACGAGAAGGGCGTCATTCCTTCGTCGCCGATGGCTCGAACGGAACGCGCTCGCCCTCCCGCGAAAACGCGATGTGTTGGGGGTCGTTGCTCCTCCGTTCGTCCCCTGACGGATAGAACACCGCCCGGAGTGATCCGGCGTCATGGAGGCGCGCGAACCGACGCACCAGCGCATCGTCGTCGTATCCGTCGGGCGCATCGACGTGTACCCGGTCGGTGTGTCGATCGCTCTGGAGTTGGACCCAGCCGGCGAGCGCGAGGTCGAGTTTCGTGCCGTGAGGAACGTCGCTATCGAGCCGAGCGGTCGGATCTCGATCACCGACGACGATCCCGTGAAGCCGCTCGTGGGCTCCCGATGGGAGTGCATAGACCGTTCCATCCGGCGCGACGGTCAGATTGTGGACGGGATCGCCGTCCCATTCGCGGAACGGGATCGCTCCGGCCGACATCCCCTACAGGCTGAGGTTGATCGCCTTCGTCTGGGTGTAGTGTTCCATCGTCTCGAAGGCGGTTTCGCGCCCCATGCCCGACTGTTTGTACCCGCCGAAGGGCTGGCCGACCGGGAAGTCGTTGTACTGGTTGATCCAGATGTTGCCCGCTTCGAGGTCCTTGGCCGTCTCGTAAGCCTGACTGATGTCGTTCGTGATGACGCCGGCGGCGAGGCCGTAGTCGACGTCGTTGGCTCGTTCCATCATCTCGTCGTAGTCGGACCACTCAAAGACCTCCTCGACGGGCCCGAAGATCTCGTCCTGGACGGGTTCGGCGTCGTGGTCGATGTCGTCGATGACCGTCGGCGTCACGAAATTCCCCTCCTCGATCGATTCGTCGTCCGGTTGACCACCGCCGGTCAGGACGGACGCGCCCGAAGCGTCGGCCTCCTCGATATACCCCATCGTCCGCTGGACCTGTTCTTCGCTGATCTTCGGGCCGAGATCGGTCTCCTCGTTCAGCGGATCGCCCATCGTCAGGCTCTCGGCGGCGTCGACGAACCCGTCGAGGAACTCGTCTTTGATGTCCTCGTGGACGAACAGCCGCGTGCCCGCGGCACAACACTCGCCGGTGTTGTAGAAGATCGCCAGCATCGTCACCTTGACCGCCGTCTCGATGTCCGCGTCGGGGTAGATGACAACCGGGCTCTTACCGCCGAGTTCGAGCGTGAGATCGGTGATGGTGTCGGCGGCGTTTCGCATGATCTCGCGGCCGACCTCGGTCGAGCCGGTGAACGCGATCTTGCGGATGTCGTCGTGGGACGCGAGAGGTTCGCCGGCGTCGGGGCCGAAGCCGGTGACGACGTTGACCACACCATCGGGCAGCAGATCGTCGATCTCGCGCATGAGTTCGAGGATCGACAGGGGGGTCTCCTCGGCGGGCTTCAGGACGACGGTGTTGCCGGCCGCGAGCGCGGGCGCGAGCTTCCAGGAAGCCAATACGAGCGGGAAGTTCCACGGGACGATCTGCCCGACTGCGCCGTAGGGTTCGTTGATGGTTTCGACGTGGCGCCTGTCATCGGTCGGTACCGTCTCGCCCTCGTTGATGCGGGTCGCGCCGGCGAAATACCGGAAGTGGTCGATAACGAGGTCGATGTCGACCCGGGCCTCGGTGATCGGTTTGCCGTTGTCGAGTGTTTCGATCCGTGCGAAGTCCTCCTTGCGCGCCTCAATGCGATCCGCGATCTCGGTGAGGATCGTCTGTCGCTCGGCCGGTGTGGTGTCGGCCCAGTGGTCGTCGAACGCCTCCCAGGCAGCGTCGACCGCGCGGTCGATGTCGTCCGCGTTTCCGGATTGAACGGTTGCGAGCGCCTCACCGGTCGTCGGATCCAGCGTTTCGAACGTCTCGCCGGAGGCGCTCTCGACCCACTCGCCACCGATATACAGTCGTGCCGTCTCGTCGGGGATGACCTCGTCGGCCGTTTCGTGATGGCGCTGTGTGATCTCGCTTTTCCCTTCGTCGGTCGTCTGTGCTGTGGTAGCCATACTACTTGATGATCGTTCCTGAAGGCTGAAGAAGGACATGACTGCTATATCAAGCAGTGAAGTCATCGGACAAAATAAAGTATTAAACACTCTTTCAGATCTGCTCGCCGCTTCCGCAAGGTGACCTTGAATAACGAAGCTACACGGTTACGTGGCACGCAGTTGTTCATCCGGATATGGCGAGTGATCGTTCCAGCAGCAGCGACCAAGACGGATCCGAGACGTTCAAACAGTTCTTCGAGCAGTACTCCCAAGAGGAACTGGCCACGATACTGATCCTCGTGGGCGCATTCATGTTCTTCGTTCCGGGCCTCCAGTTCTTCGGCGCGCTCGGCGTGTTGCTCGGGGTCATCACGTGGTTTTCGGACTGGCTCTGGAACTAGTTCAGCCCGCCGTTTTCCCCGAAGCGGACGGACAGCGACGAGAACCATCCTCCCGTTCGAAGGTCGAGAGGGATACCGAGCTATGGAAACCGACGACACCAAGACCAAGACGGCGGCCGTGTGTGAATCGTGTGGAAAAGTAACGTCCGCCTACGTTCGAACCGACGGAACGATCCGTCCCATTGGGTGGCGTTCGGATGCCGGTGGCGACAGTGGTCGTGGCGGTTGTGGTGACGGTAGCGGTGACGAGCACGATTTTCAGGTGTTGAATCCGACCGTCGCGGATGATACACCCATCGGCGGCAACGAGAACCCCGTATGAACGCTCGGGGTGGGCTACGGGATCGATCACACGCCAATAGGTCACGTTGGCTTTTCCATTCAACCCGCTAGCGTAAGTGAGCGGCAATCCGACGGTCGAACGGTATTCCATGAATGCAACCGGACAAACCGAGGCCGGCGGACGACGCCGGCATCGATGCGTTCGGTCGAACGGATCGCGTGGATCGAGCGTGCGATGTGGCCCGCCGGATCGATGGGCTACTCACACGGACTGGGTGATCGTATGAGCGACGGTGACGTGGTCGCCATCACCGGTGCTTCGTCGGGGATCGGTCGTGCGACGGCCCGCAAATTCGGGGACGACGGCGCGCGTGTCGGCCTCCTGGCCCGAAACGAGGACGGTCTCGATGCCGCGAAAGAGGAAATCGAGGAGGCGGGCGGCCAGGCACTCTCCGTCCCGACCGACGTTGCCGAGTACGAGCAGATCGAGGAGGCCGCCGAGCGAATCGAAGCGGAGTTCGGCCCCATCGACATCTGGATAAACGACGCGATGACCACGGTCTATTCATCGTTTCTAGACCTCGATCCCGAGTAGTTCGAGCGGGTGACCGACGTGACCTACCTCGTTGCCGTCCACGGATCGCGTGTCGCCCTCGAACGCATGGTCCCCCGGGACGAGGGCAAACTCGTCCAAGTCGGGTCGGCGATCTCGTATCGGGGTATCCCGCTTCAGTCGGCCTACAGCGGGGCGAAGTTCGCCATGCGTGGCTTCACGGAATCGCTTCGCACCGAACTCATGCACGACGACAGCGACATTGGGATCACGATGGTGCAGCTTCCGGGGGTCAACACGCCACAGTTCGATCACTGTCGGTCACACCTCGACGATCACCCCCAGCCCGTCCCGCCGACCTACCAGCCCGAGGTGGCGGCGGACGCGATCCACTGGGCGGCCTACCACGACCGCC
>CAYOFZ010000049.1:8830-12984 GCA_964403315.1 uncultured Halobacteriales archaeon
ACTCTACGTCGGACGGGCCACCCTCAAGACGATCTGGGGGAACAAGGTCGCGCCGTGGCTGGCCGACCGCAACCTTGCGCAAAGCGCGTACAGCAGCCAGAAATCCGACCTCGACTACGATCCCGACCGACCGGACAATCTTTACGAACCCGTCTCGGGGGATCCAGGGGCACACGGCCCCTTCGACGAGGGGGCCATCCCTACCAGCCGGCAATTGTGGCTGTCGACACACCGTCGCCATCTCGGTGCCGCCCTGCTGGGTGGGTTGCTCACGTTGCTGTGGTGGCTCGGGAAGGGGGACGGCGATACCGAATGAGACGCGCCGCCCTCGTCCGCGCGATCTACGGCGCGATCCTCTTGGTTGCCCCCGGCAAGGTGATCCAAATACTGACCGGTGAACGTCCACCGCCGGACCGGGCGGTCCTGGTCGGGCGCGTACTCGGCGCGAGACAGTTGCTTCAGGCGCTTACCGTCGATCGGGTGCGCTCGGCCGGCTGGCTCCTGATCGGCACGCTCGTCGATGTCGTCCATGCGGTCTCGATGGTCGGTCTCGCCGCGGTCGCCGACGAGCGTCGCTGGCTACCGGCGCTCGATGCGGTGCTGGCCGGTACGTGGGCTGCTACCGGACTGCGAGCGGCCCGACGCGAACGAGCACAGTAAGCTTACACCACGTCCTCGAACGGTTGGACCGCCATGTCCTCTCGGGCTTCCTTGAGATGGAGCGCGCTATTGACGAGGCCGATGTGGCTGAACGCCTGGGGATAGTTCCCGAGCAACCGTCCGGAGTCGGGGTCAACTTCCTCGGAAAGCAACCCCAGCGGACTCGTATGCTCCGTGACGGCCTCATAGATACCGCGGGCCTCGTCGAGCCGGCCGGCGAGCGCGAGGCAACTCACCAGCCAGCACGAACACAGCACGAACGCACCCTCCTCGCCGGGGAGATCGTCGCCACCCTCGTAGCGCCGGACGAGTCCGTCACCGATCAGAAGCCGGTCGAGGACGGCGTCGATAGTGCCCTCGACCCGGGGGTCGTCGATCGGAAGGAACCCGTGGAGGGGAATCGCCAGACAAGCGGCATCGAGCGTGTCGTCGTCGAACGACTGAGTGAAACTGTTGCGGTCGTCGTTGAACCCCCGTTCACAGACCGTCGTGTGGATCTCCTCGCGGGTTTCGCGCCACTCGTCGGTGGGGGCGTCGAGGTCGTTTTCCTCGGCGATGGTGATTGCACGGTCGAGCGCGACCCAGCACATCACTTTCGAGTGAACGATGTGTTTCGGGTCCCTGCGAAGCTCCCAGATGCCCGCGTCCTCCCGTTTCCAGACGTTGCGGACGTATTCGACGATCTTACGGACGGCGTTCCAGTCCTCGGTTGCGATCTCCTCGTCCGACTTCGACAGCTGATAGGCGGCGAGCACGAGTTCGCCGTAGACGTCGAGTTGGAGCTGGGAGGCGGCCCGGTTGCCCACCCGAACCGGCCGCGAGTTCATATATCCCGAGAGGTGATCGAGCTCCTCCTCTTCGAGGCTGGTCTGATGTTCGAGCCCATAGAGGGGTTGGATCGACGCGGGATCGAACTCCCGACTCAGATGCAAGAAGCGATTGAGATAGTCCTTTGCTTCCCGTGTGTGCCCGAGAGCCGACAGCGCCCGGACCATGAAGGTGCTGTCCCGGAGCCAGGTGTACCGATAATCCCAGTTGCGAACGCCACCGATCTCCTCGGGCAGGGACGTCGTCGGCGCGGCGGCGATGGCCCCCGAATCGCGGTAGATGAGCAGTTTGAGGGCAAGCCCGGACCTGACGGCCAGCTCGTGGCCGTATCCGGCGAATTTACAGTCTCCGTCCCCGGAACAGGTGTGCGCCCAGTTGCGCCAGTACTCGACCGTCTCCGCGAGCAGGCGTTCGCACTCCTCGTGGTCGGTCGGTGCCTGCGCACCGTACTGGAAGACGAACCACTCCGTCTCGTGGGCCGACATCGAACACGTCGTGCGTGCCGTCCCGTCATCGACACGGAAATCGACGGGACTCGAAAGGAAGACCCGCTCGCGGTCGCTCGTGGCGACCACGCCATCCGTGATGGTCTCGACCGTCGTGTCGGCGCGGGCGTAATCGAAGCGGGGCCGGAACTCGATGTCGAGATCGACGGACCCGTCGGTACAGGTAATCTGCCGATAGATCGCCCGGAACTCCGGTTCCTCGTGGGTGCCGGTTTCGAACACCGGCATGAAGTCCGTCACGGTGACCGTCCCCGAGGTCGTATGAAACGCCGTCTGAAGCACGTTCGTCCGGTCGGCGTACTGCTGGTCGGACTCGAAGGGCATGACCGGTCGGATCGAGAAATGTCCGCCCCGTTCGACGTCGAGGATCGATGAGAAGGTACTCGATGACTCGAGGGTCGGGAGCGGACACCAGTCTATCGAACCGTCCTGACCGACGAGCGCGCACGTTTCGAGGTTGCCGATCAGCCCGTACTCCTCGATCGGCGTGTAATCGGTCATGAGCTACCGGCGAGAGCTCCGTGCGGGCGTTCGGTTTCGACACCTCGATCCCATCGCCGGTGAGTCGGTCGCTTCCCTCGAATAACCATGGTAGCATACATGTATTGAATCGAACCCGATAAATAGCTCCCTTGATCGACCAATGTTGCGGGTGCGAGCGGTCGATCATGGCCGTTCCGGTCGTTTCGAGCGCGTGGTGGTCTCGATGCGAACGTTCGTCCCCACGTTTTAGCCCGCCGGAATCCAATGCCCGTTCATGAACGCCGCGGTGTATTTCGACATCGATGAAACGCTCGTGTGGCGGACGTCCCACGAGGAAGACATCACGAACACGGCGGCGGCGTTCGGTCTCGACATCGATGAGGATGCCATCGACTGCTACGGTGCGTTGACCGCCCAGTACTTCCAGCGCAATGCGACCGACCCGTATCGGCAAAGTATCGAACAGTGGTGTGAACACTACGGATTCGACATCGATCCCGCCGCGTTTGCCGAGGAGATGAAACGCCGGCAGGTCCACGAGACCCACATCGACGAGGGTGTCGCTGCTGCCCTCGACTCGCTTGCTGAGGTGGCCACCCTCGGCGTTCTCACGAACGGTGCCAGCGACCTCCAGCGGGCGAAACTCGACCATCACGACCTCGATGGGTACTTCGATCCAGTGATCATCTCGGGCGAAACGGACCTGATGAAACCGCTCGATGGGTTCTTCGACCTCGCAACGGAGGCGCTCCCCGTCAATGACTACGTCTACGTCGGCGACCGGCTTGCGACCGACATCGTTCCGGCGCGGGAAAACGGCTTTGTGGGGGTTCTCGTCGGCGATACCTCGCCGCTCGCGGATCACGCCGTCGAGTCGGTCGCCGAATTGACCGGCGACGATCTCGCCGCCCTGTTCGGGTCCGCGTAGGTCGGTATCGACCTCCTATTGACACGGATATGTGAAGGGGTACTCTCTTGTGAGTCGCCGTCGTCCGAAGTACGCGGGATCACGACCGGCCACAGCGCCGGTCGCATACACGAAAACGATACCTATGTCAGCACGAATGCATCTCGGGATCGTCGGACTCGGACAGATGGGTGCCAACCTCACACGGCAGGCGCTCGAAAAGGACGTTCAGGTCGTCGGAATGGATCCCCAGGACAGACCCGACCTCGAGGAGATGGGTGCGACCGTTCTCGATGCGGGGGCCTACGACGACCTCGCGGACGAACTCGATCCGCCCCGGGTGGTGTATCTGAGCCTTCCCGCCGGGCCGACCCTCGACGACGAACTCGACGACATGATGGATGCCCTCGACGAGGGCGACGTGATCATGGATGGCGGCAACTCCTTCTGGCGCGACTCGATCCGCCGCGAGGATCGGGTGGCCGACGAGGGGATCTACTTCCTCGATTGCGGATCGAGCGGCGGGCCGTTCCAGGCGACCGACGGCCTCTGTTTCATGGTGGGTGGCAAGGAGGAGGGCTTCGAGATCGCAGAACCCCTCCTCGACGAGCTGTCGGTCGAGGGCGGCCTCCTCCACACGGGGCCGCCGGGAAGCGGCCACTTCGTGAAGCTGGTGCACAACGGCGTCGAGTTCGGGATGCTCCAGTCCATCGCAGAGGGGGTCGAGCTCCTCGAAGCGGGGCAGTGGGACCTCGATCTCGAGGCCGTCT
>CAYOFZ010000050.1:0-12778 GCA_964403315.1 uncultured Halobacteriales archaeon
AGCAGTACAACCTCGACAACAAGTTCTGGTACTGGTATCCGCTGTACTCGCTGGGGTCGTTTTCAATCATCGCGTACATCGTCGCCGCGTTGACCGGTGCGTTGCTGGGGTTTTATTACTCCCCATCGATCGCCGCCACCGAGGAAGCCACGGTCGCCTGGGATCAGATCGTCTTTCTCATGCAGGACCTCAACTTCGGATACTTCCTGCGCAGCCTGCATCGCTGGTCGGCCGAGATTATGATCGCGGCGGTGTTTCTCCACATGTTGCGGGTGTACTTCACGGGTGCGTACAAGGAGCCCCGCGAGGTCAACTGGGTGCTCGGAGTCATCCTCATCAGCCTGACGATGGGCTTTGGGTACACCGGGTATCTGCTGCCTTGGAGCCAGCTGTCGTACTGGGCGGGGACGATCGGCGTCCAGATGGCGCTGTCGCTTCCACTCATCGGTGAATGGATCGCTCAGATGGTCTTCGGCGGCTTTACCCTCAGCGCAGCAACGCTTCAGCGGATGTATATCCTACACGTGTTCGTCCTCCCCTTCGTCGTCACGGCGCTGATCGCAGTGCACGTCGGTATCGTCTGGATGCAAGGCATCGCCGAACCGCACTAACCATGACAGAACACGAATCAAACGACACACACGCCGACGAGGAACCGCAACCGGACGGCGGTGAATCACAAGACACTTCGGACGTTCAATCCGATGGCGCGGGCGGCCCGCCAGCCGTTCCACCCGACAACGAAACGCCCACCTGGCGCGAGCGCAAGGAACGCACCGAGGGCCTTCCACGGTTGACCTACGAGTACTTCGAGCGGTCCCGCCGCGAGGACCAGGACCTGCGACAGGAATCGAGCTACGTCGAGCGCGACGTGCTCGGGTTCCCGACCTGGCCCCACGAGACGATCCGCAACCTCGCGTTGACGTGTTTTTTCGTCGGGATGATGATGTTCGTCTCGGCGGCGATGTTGCCATACGTCCCCGAACCGGCGAATCCCGCCTCCACACCCCAGATAATTCTGCCCGACTGGTTTCTCTACTGGTCGTATGGATTGTTGCATCTGACCCCCATCAACCCCGAACTGGCGATCCTCGGGGGCCAGAAGATAATGTCCGACCGAACCTATGGCGTGCTCGCAAACATCGTCATCGTCGGGGTCATCGCCATCCTTCCCTTCCTGAACAAAGGGAGCGCGCGCCGACCCGTCGAAAACCCGTTCTGGGCGGCGCTTGGCGTCGGCGGCGTGATCTTTGCGATCACGATCGCCGCGCTGCCGATGGCCGACCTGATGCCCGTTTCCGGGGAGCTGTTTTTCGATCTGGCGTTTTTCCTGCCCATCGTCGGGACGTTCATCACGTACGCGGTGTTGCGAACGATGCGGGAGGGGTACATGTACTCGCTCAACCGTCGCTACTACCGACTGCGTCCGCCGAAGTGAGGTGATCGCGTCGCATGTCACGTTCGGACGAGGCTTCCGAGGACGAGGACGACGCCCGCATCGTCGTGGTGCCGATGCGGGTGTATAAGGCCGTAACCGTCTTCTCGACGCTGTTTGCGGTGTTCGGTATCGTCGGGGGATTCATCGTACTTGATGTCGCAACCAATCGCGCACGCGCGGAACTCGCCGAGATCGACCCCCTGTTGGCGTTGGTGGGCCTCGGGTTGATCGTCGCCTCGGCGCTGATGTATGCGTTCTCGACGCGATTCCAGGCCGAGGGAATGGGAAACGATAAAGACAACGAGGACGAACGATCACCCAATGGCTGATGAGTTCATCAAAGGGCTCGGACTGACGTCGGTCGGCGGATTGGTCTGGCTCAGCATCTCCGCGTGGTTCAACACCGAGGGGTTTGCAGGAACACAGCTGGTCGCCGCCCCCCCGGACGACATCGGTCTGTACGTCAACGTGTTGCTTACGATCAGGGAAATCGCGCTCTGGACCGCGATCCTCGGTGCGCTTACGTTCTGGATCGTCATTCCCGCACTGCGGGAGGGGCGGCGCGCATATGAACAACGACAGCAAAACTCGGACGCGGAGTAAGCGGCGTCGGCGTTTCGTTCTAGATGATGGGGCTCCAGAACGCGCCGAAGACGTTTGCGAGAACGGTGTAACCGGCATACATCAGAACGAACAACGACGCGCCGATTGCGGCCTTCGGCGGTTCGAGCGACCCATCGGTGCGGGCCTCGACGAGGCGGGATTCGAATTCGAAGAAGTCGGTGAGAAACACCGTGAGTGCGAACACCGAGAGAATGACGCCCGGATGTAACTCGACGAGGATATAATAAAAGCTCGCAACCACGAGCAGAACCGTCACCACCGAATGGAGAGTGTGGCGTTCCATCCCGTCAGCACCGCCTTCGTCGGCCTGTTCGACGTGGGTACGGTGGGCGAGATATCTGGTGGCGATGTTGATGATCGCGAGGACGAGGACGACGAACGGCACGGCGGCTGCGAGTACCGAATCGACGGCCGCGAACTGTAGGGGGTACATGCCCGAGTATCCGTCGGTCGCCCATTAGAGCTTTTCCAATTCTCGGCCCCTCCCGTTCCGTTTTCGATCACGGGCGCGTACGTGTCGATTCGGGAACCCCTACCAATCGGATCGAGCCGTCGGTTGTCACCCCGACGCGAGTGCTGGGATCGATCATTCCGTGATCGTGGCCATCGATCAATAGCGACACGTCGTCTTCGTCACGCAGGACGGACAGGGAGACGCCGTCGTCGTTCAGCACCCAGTGGGGCGTATGAGTGTGAAACGGGGCAATCGGCACCGCACAGACGACGCCGGTTTCGGGTTCGAGCGCCGGCCCGCCGGCCGCGGCGGCATACCCGTGACTGCCGGCGGGCGTGGCGACGACGACACCGTCGGCACGGACGCTCGTGATCCGTTCGCCGCCGCTGTCGATGGCGTACTCGGAAATGCGGGCGGGCTCGCTCGTGACGAGCGCGACGTCCCTCAGTGCTGTCCCGACGGATTCGCCGTCGAGAACCACCGCCAGTAGCGGGTGCGAGCGTTCGACATCCGTTCCATCGAGAGCGCTTTCGACGGCGTCGGCGGCGTCGAAAGCGGGCGATGATTCGACGCCCCGCCCTGCGTCGATTGGCAACACGGGGGCCGACGGACACTCGTCGGCCAGCGCGAGCAGCGCCTTCTCGCCGACGACGACCAACAGGGATGAGTCCGCGGGAAGCGAGCCAGGTGGGCCGACGCGGGCACGCTCGCCGGCGGCCTCGATTGCCCCGACGAGCGTGTCGGTCGCCACCCTATCACCGGGGACGACGCCAACCGTCATGCTCCGACCACCCGGGATCGGTTGTGCATACCCGCACTGTGATGCCGTCGGGCAAAAGGCTGCGGAATCGGTATGGGTCGTCGTAGGGCCAGTCTCCGGCGATCTTCATGCCCGGGGTCCCGTCGGAGGCCCTACAGCATGCCCTCGTTTTCGAGGCCCTGCATGATGTCGTCGACCAGCGAGTCGGCGTCCTCGTAGGGGAACTCCTGGTGGCCGCCCAACCGGGTGGCCATCTCCATCGCCGTAAAGCTCGTATCGCCCGACTCGAAGGTTGTCGAGGGGCCGTTCGGCAGCGCCGGCACGAGGTCCATCTGGTTTTCTACGGGGTAATCCGCACCCTCGAAGGCGTCGTGCAACTGCGACCGGATTTCGTCTCTGTCGGCCATACCCATCGTCTGTGGGCCCGTATCAAAAACGTTCTGAAACAACGAGAAACACGTTGTGGATTGTTGAGGTGTCTTCTCTGATGCCCACATACGGCGGATCGCGTCGTTTATCCTGATAGCCCCCTCCAGAGGGGATATGGCAGCCACCGACCCGGAGTTCGATTACGACCTGCTGGAGCGACTCACCGAGACCGCGGGCGTGCCCGGCTACGAGGACCGGATTCGGGAGATCGTCCGCGAGGAGTTCGCCGACGCGGTCGATACGGTCCGTTCGGATGCGATGGGCAACGTGATCGGCACCATCGAGGGTGATTCGGAGTATTCGGTCGCGGTCGCGGGTCACATGGACGAGATCGGCTTTATGGTCACCCACGTCGATGAGGGCTTCGTCGGCGTCGATGCGCTGGGCGGGTTCGATCCCCGGGTTCTCAAGGCCCAGCGCGTGACCGTCCACGCCGATGGTAAGGACCTCCCGGGCGTGATCGGTTCGCCGCCGCCCCACACCCTCGACGAAGAGGAGCGCGACAGCACCCCCGAGATCGAGGACTTTCGCATCGACCTCGGGTTGCCCGCCGAGGAGGTCGAGGAACGGGTCTCGCCGGGCGATCTCGTGTCGATGCGCCAGTCGACCGAGCGGGTGGGCGAGCACGTTACCGGGAAGGCCCTCGACGACCGGGTGAGCGTGTTCGCGCTGATCGAGGCCGCCCGCCGGATCGAGAACCCCGACGCGACGATCCACTTCGCCGCCACCGTCCAGGAGGAGGTCGGCCTGCGCGGGGCCCACGCGCTCGGCGTCGATCTCGATCCCGATCTCGCGGTCGCGCTCGACGTGACCGTCGCAAACGACCTCCCCGGGTTCGCGGAAGGCGAGCACGTCACCGAATGTGGCGAGGGCGCGGCGATCAAGCTCAAGGATTCGAGCGTGATCACCAGCCCGAAGGTCAACGACCGCCTTCAGGAGATCGCCGAGGCCGAGGGAATTTCCCACCAGTTCGAGATCCTGCCCGCCGGCGGGACCGACACCGCCGGCTTCCAGACACCCGGCGGGGCCAAACCCGTGGGTGCGATCTCGATCCCCACGCGATACCTCCATACCGTCACCGAGAGTGCCCACATCGAGGACATCGCCGCGACGGTCGATCTCCTGTGTGCGTTTCTCGAAACGGAGACCGGCGAACACGACTACGGGCTCTGAGATCGGGAGAAGGGGAAAACCAACATATTCAGTATGGGGGGTTTCCAACCCCTGAGCATGACCGAAGACGACTCCGAACGGGATCTCTCGCGCCGGGGATTCATGCGCGAGACGATGATCGGCGGTGCGGCCACAGCGGGGGCGGTCGCCGCGGCGAGCGAACCAACGGCCGCCCAGGAAGGCACTGGCGTCGGGGGAACAACCGGTGGCGGGACGGGTGGCGGTGGCGGCGGTGTCGGTTCCGGCGACGAAGTCAGTGGTGGTGGCGGCGGCAACGTCGCCCTTCCCGGTCCGGCCCAGGCGGTCTGGATCGCGCTGTCGCTCGCGTTCGGATCGACGCTCGGGCTGGCGTACGTGTTCATGAAATACGGCGGCGACTACGAGGGCGGACCGGCCGAGTAGCCCGGGCCTGCGAAACGAATCCCTTAACCCCGAGGCGCGGGCCAGTAGCGGTGTGTTCCGACGAGTCGACGGGTCGACCGGCCGGAGGTGGCGGGACCTGCGGCGATGACAAAGATCAACGTCGACTGGCGGACCAGCGCCTCCCTCGTTGGGGCTGTTCTCACGCGGCTCGCGGTCCCGCTTTCGTTTCCGGTGCCGGTTGCGGTCTACTACGGCGAGGCGCTGGTGCCCTTCGTCGTGCCGATCCTCGTCTGTCTGGCGAGTGGCACCGCGCTCGGACGCCTCGGCTCGGCGGGGCGACTCGGCCCCCGGGAAGCGTTTCTCATGGTCGCGGTCACGTGGTTCGTCGTACCCCTCGTGGGCGCGATCCCGTTCGTGCTCGCGGACACGGGATCGATTGCCCATCCCGTGAATGCGCTGTTCGAGTCGATGAGCGGGGTGACGACCACTGGCGCGACGGTTCTCCTGGATTTCGAGGTACACGCCCGCTCGATCCTACTGTGGCGACAGATCAGCCAGTGGCTCGGCGGGCTCGGCATCCTCGTGCTCGTAACGGCGGTCCTCTCGCAACTCGGCGTGGGTGGCGCACAGCTCATGGAAACCGAGACCCAGACCCGCGACGTCACCAAGCTCACCCCGCGGATCTCCCGGACCGCCCGCCTGCTCGGCGGACTCTACGTCGGGTTGACGGTCGTGCTCATGGCGATCCTCTATGGACTCCATCTGGCGGGACTGGCCCCCGATATGGGACTCTACAACGCCATCGCCCACCCGTTCACGACGATCTCGACGGCGGGGTTCTCGCCCGAACCCCGGAGCATCGCGGCATTCTCGCCCGCCGTCCAGTGGATCATCACCCTGTTCATGGTCATCGGCGCGACCAACTTCGTGTTGCTCTATCTCACCCTCCGTGGCGACTGGCGGCGACCCCTCGAAAGCGAGGAATTTCGCTTCTATATCGCGTTGCTCGTCGTTCTGAGCGCGATTACGACGCTGTTTCTGGTCCTCGATGCGGACCACGGCGGCCCCGTCGGCGCGACGGCCCGTCACGCGACCTTTCAGGTCGTCTCGATGATGACGACGACGGGGTATGCCAGTACGAACTTCGATCTCTGGTCGGCGGGAGCCAGTCACGTGCTGTTCGTGTGTATGTTCATCGGCGGGATGGCTGGCAGCACGACCTGCTCGATCAAGACGCTGCGCTGGCTGGTCGTCCTGAAGAACTTCCGGCGCGATCTGTTCACCGCGATCCATCCGCGAGCGGTCCAACCCGTCCGGCTGGGTGGCGGCGTGATCGACGAGGAGACGATCCGGGATATCTACGTATTCACCCTCATCAGCCTGCTGTTGTTCGCGGTATCGACGATCTTCATCGCCGTCGACAGCGCCCGCGCTGGAGCGCCACTCGGCGAGTTCGAAGCGATGAGCGCGGCGGCGGCGACGTTTTTCAACATCGGCCCGGGGTTCGGCACCGCCGGCCCCTTCGGTACGTACGCGGGTTTTCCGACGACGACGAAACTCGTCATGATCGTCCTGATGTGGGTTGGGCGCATCGAGGTGATCCCGGTGCTCGTGTTGTTCACGAGGGCGTTCTGGACTTCCTGACCTACTTACAGCGCCGTGGTGACGGCATCCGCGATCTCGGCCTCCACGAAGACGACGACGTGATCGCCGGGTTCGACGGTCGTATCGCCACGGGGAACGACGTACTCCCCACCGCGAGTGATCGCGCCAACGACGACCTCGGGGGGGAGGTCGGCCGTCGCGTCGGCGATGGTCCGCCCCGCGAGGACGCTTTCCCTGTCGATTTCGATCTCGATCACCTCGGCGCGATCCTTATGAACGAGCGAGACCTTCTCGGCCCGGCCCGTATGAGTGAACCGGATGATCTCCTCGGCGGTGATCTCGCGGGGATTGATCGCGGCGTCGACGCCGACGGCCTCGAACACGTCGACGTAATCGCCGTGTTCGACGACCGCGACCGCCCGGGCCGCGCCGAGGCGCTTTGCGAGCAACGAGATGAGCAGGTTGGTCTCGTCGTGGGAGAACGCCGCGACCACGACATCGGCCTTGTCGATGTGTTCGCTCGACAGGAACTCGATATCGGTCGCGTCGCTTTCCATCACCGTGGTGTTCGGAAGGCGTTCGGCCAGCTCGCGCGCTCGGTCAGGGTCTTGCTCGATCAGGCGGGGTTCCAGGCCCTGTGCTTCGAGATGGCGGGCAATCTGGTAACCGATCTCGCTGCCCCCGACGATGACGATCCGTTCGGCGGAATCTGGGGTTTCTCCGGGTGAGAGTTCCGCCGCGAAGGTCTGGACGCTTTCGGGACTGCCGATCACGACGGCGTAATCACCCGCCGAAAGCACCGTCTCTCCGCTGACGATCTCGATGTCGTCGCCTCTGATCACACCCACGAAGGTGAGCGCGTCGAAGCGGTCGGCCTCGGCGACGGTGTGGCCCGCCACGGGGCTGTCCTCGGAGACCTCGAATTCGGCCATCTGGACCGTTCCCTCCGCGAAGGGGTCGGCGTCCCGGGCCGCGGGTAGCCCGACGATCCGCACGACTGCCTGTGCCGAGAGCAGGTCGGTACAGACCATGAAATCGACGCCGAACGCCTGGCGCGAGCGATGCCAGGTGTCGAGCAGGTCCGGGTTTTTTACTCGCGCGATAGTGAAGGCGTCGCTGACGACCTTCGCGGCCCCGCAGGCGACGATGTTGGTTTCGTCGTTGTCCGTACTGGCGATGAACATGTCGGCCTCCTCGATACCGGCTTCTTCGAGGATCGGTACCGAGGTGCCGTCGCCTTCCAGCGCCAGCACGTCCATCGAGTAGGTCAGCTCCTCGACGCGGTCGCCGTCGCTGTCGATCACGACAACCTCGTGTGAATCCGCGAGGTCGGCTGCAATCGCTGTGCCGACCTGCCCTGCACCGATAACGATCACGCGCACGGAACCACCGTCATTATCCATCCGGTTCGAAACTGGCGCGTATGGGTGTTTTCCTTCAGACCGAATCCGGCGTCTCGTGCACCCGCAACTCGACGGGGCGGGGTTCGCCCTCCAAGTCGGCGACGACCCGCTCGACGATTCGTTCGGCCTCCTTGACCACTTTGGGCTTGATCTTCTCGATCACCCAGCCAAACGAGACGAATGCGGGGAGATCGAGCGCTCCGGATCGGGCCGAATCGGGATCGAACCCGATCTTCAGCCACACCCGTGAGGCCGTTTCGCGGTCTTGGGGAGCCTCCTCAGGGACCTCCTCGACCCGCCAGTGGCCGTGGGCGTCGATATCCTTGACTAACCGCCAGTCGATGTTCCCAGGCGGGTCGACGTCGGTGACTTCCGACCGGGCGGTATAGGAGAGTTTCCACCACTCGAAGCGCAGGTCGTACTGCGTTCCGAGCGAACCATCGCCGCGCTGGTGTACCTGCCTGAGGTACTGCGAATAGTTCGCGTACCGGGGAAAGTCGATGAGGAAGTCGTAGACCTCCTCGGGCGGCAGATAGACGTCCGTACTCAGTTCGACTTCGTCCACGCCCCCAGTTGCGCCGAATCTACCCTAAGTGTTGTGGGATTGGACGGGAGCGTTTAATCCCGTGGCAGGCGAACATCATCTGAATGCTCTCAGGCGTCAACGTCGCCCTCGGGATCACGGGCTCGATTGCTGCGATCAAGACCGTCGAACTCGCCCACGAACTCCGCCGCCGGGGCGCGGCGGTACGGGCAGTGATGACCCCTGACGCCCGGGGAATCGTCCATCCCTGGGCCGTCGAGTTCGCCACCGACGGCGAGGTCGTCACGGAGATCACCGGCGGCGTCGAGCACGTCTCGCTCTGTGGCCGTTCTGGCTGGGCCGACCTCTTCCTGATCGCGCCCGCGACCGCGAACACCGTCGGCAAGATCGCCGCCGCCGTCGACGACACGCCCGTGACCACCTGCGCGACGACCGCCCTCGGGGCCGGAACACCCGTCGTGATCGCGCCCGCGATGCACGAGCCGATGTACGACCATCCCGGCGTACTCGAAAGCATCGAGCGCGTTGAGGATTGGGGCGTCGAGTTCGTCTCTCCCCGCATCGAGGAGGGGAAAGCGAAGATCGCCACCGAGGACGCCATCGCCCTCGAAGCGGCGCGGACGGCGACACCCTCGCCGCTTTCGGGCGAGCGCGTCATCGTCACCAGCGGCGCGACCGCCGAATCGCTCGACCCGATTCGGGTGCTGACGAATCGTTCGTCGGGCCGGACAGGCCGGGCGGTCGCGCGGGCCTGCTACGTCCGGGGCGCGCATGTGACGCTGATCCACGGGATGGTCGGACCGGGGCCGCTGACCCGAAACACGGGGCATTCCGAGGCCCCGTATGCCGACCTCAAGGGGGTCGAAACCGCCGCCGAGATGCGCGAGGCGACCCTCGACGCCATGACGGGGGCCGACGCCCTCGTTTCGGCGGCGGCCATCGGCGACTACACTGTCGAAAAACGCGACGAGAAGATCCGCTCTGGCCAGGAGCTCTCGCTCGACCTCGAATCCACGCCCAAACTCATCGACGGCGTTAGGGAAGCCCATCCCAAGGTGCCCATCGTCGGATTCAAAGCCGAGACGAGCGATGAGGATAAGGCGATGATCGAGGCCGCCCGCGAGACCCTCGACCGGGTCGATCTGGCGTTCGTCGTCGCCAACGACGCGAGCGTCATGGGCGGTGATGAAACGAGGGCGCTGGTGATTCGACCGACGAACGTCCGGGAGTTCGCGGGCACCAAAGACGACCTGGGCGCGACGGTTGCCGAGGAACTCGTCCGCGAACTCTCGGCATCGACTTAGTCGTTCTCGGAGTGTTCGCCGTTGCCATCGGCGTCGCCCTCGCCTTCGCCGGCGGTCGGCCACCCGACCCCCGCCACGAAGGGCACGCCCATCTTCCCGGCTGCCCGCGAGATCATGTGTGCGCCGGTCGGCACGGTCAAAAAGAGAAAAACGATGCCGACCAGCGAGGTGAGCCCCGCATCCGTGGGGCCGAAGTAGACCGTCCCGGCGAGGAACATCGAGGCCGCCCCCAGGGTAGTTGCCTTGCTGGTGGCGTGCATCCGGTTGTAGACCGTCGGGAGTCGCAACAGCCCCGCCGTGCCGACGATCAGGAAGAAACTCCCGACGGCGACCAGCGCCGTGACGACCGCCGCCTGGAACGTGTCCATCACCATCTTCCCGTGTCCCCCCTCGGTCCCGGTCGGTGGTGTTCGTTTCGGTCGGTCATTCGATGATGTCCCCCTCGGTGACGTAGCGTGCGACCGCGATGGTGCTGATGAACCCGATGATGGCGAGCACGAGCGCGATGTCGATGAAAAACCCCGAGCCCGTCTCGAACGCGAACAGGACCGCGATGGCGACGACGTTGGTGGCGATGGTATCGAGGGCAACGACGCGGTCGGGCGTCGTCGGCCCGCGGATGACGCGATAGCCCGCAAGCAGGGTAACGGCGCTGGTGAGGATCAATCCCGCTCGAATCGCCAGCGACAGGAAGCCGGGCAGCTCAGCGACCATTCGACTCACCCCCACCCCCGCTCCCGCTTGCGCCCCCGTCGCGCTGGGGCTGCTCGCGGCCTGAACCCACGCCGGGGGGCTCGGGCGTCGGGTCTTCAGGGTGGCCCTCCTCGTCGAAGACGACCAGCGCGTAATCCTCCCAGGTTCGGACGGTCGAGAGGATGGCATCCCGGTCGCTCCCGTCGATGGCGTGCACGTAGAGGACGTTGGTCTCGTGGTCGTGATCCATGGTGAGCGTCCCCGGCGTGAGGCTGATGCTGTTTGCGATGGTCGTCACCGCGAGGTCGGTCTCGACGCGCAACGGGACGGCCACGACGTCGGGGTCGATGGGCATCGACGGCGCGAGCACCCGATAGGCCACGTCGAGGTTCGCCGTCGAGAGTTCCTTGAGGAACACGAACACGTAGAGCACGGCATAAAACGGCGCCCGGAGGTCGTGGCCCAGCGTCACCCGCGGGGTGTAGAACCCCCGGAGGAAAAACGCAAGCGGCAACCCGAACGCCAATCCGGTGAGAAATTCCGGGAGCAGCGTCGCCGGCGTCACGCCGCGCAAAAACAGCCAGAGCACTGCCAGCCCGACGCCGACGACCGGCCAGCGCGGGACGTTCATCCGCTCACCTCCAGTGATTCGTGGCTGGTGGCGTTCCCGGTGCTTGCCCCCGTTCCGGTGCCGGTCCCGCTGGCGTTCGCGCTCGCATCGGTCGTCACCTGCGCCGGATCGACGGCCGAGACGTACCCCTGAGTATCGAGGGCGGCGGCCGCGGCCGCGTTCGCGGCGTCCATGACGGGGTCGAAGGCCACCCCGAGCACGATCAACGAACACGCCAGCCCGGCGACGATGGCGATGAGGACCGGCGGCCGGCCGGCCGCCAGGACGGCCTCGCTGGGCTCGCCCCAAAAACCCGCGTTCCACACCCGGGAGACGTACGCGATGGTCAACACCGCCCCGAGGAGGCTGGCGGCAAGCGCCACGGTGCCGACGGGCGCGCCCGCGATCACGGCCTGTCCTGCCGCATCGAAGACGAAGAACTTCCCGAAAAAGCCCGTCAGCGGCGGGATACCGACGAGCGCCAGCCCGCCGACGAACACCGCCCCCGAGAGAACGGGTGCACGCCCCGTGAGGCCGCCGAGGGTCTCGAACCGGACGGTCCCGACGGCCTCCTCGATGGTCCCGCTTGCGAGGAACAACAGCGCTTTGGCGAGAGCGTGGTTGAGCGCGTAGATCAGCGCCGCCGCGATACCGAGCTGGCGGACGCTCGGGACCATCGCGGCGACCCCGAGCGGGAGGGCAATGAACCCGATCTGACCGATGCTCGAATACGCAAGCACGCCGTCGAGATCGCCCCGGGCAACGGCACCGACCCCGCCGACGAGGATGCTCCCGACCGCCATCGCTACCAGGACCGGCCCGAAGAAGGCGAGGGTGCCCTCGCCGAGGCCGAACCGGAGCCCGGCGGGAAGCGAGAGAGGCGCGAAGACGGTGAAATACAGCCGGATGATGGCGTAGACCCCCACTTTCTTGACGACGCCAGCGAGGATTGCCGCGACGGGTGCCGGGGCGGCCCGGTAGGCCGCTGGCACCCAGAACTGGAAGGGGACCAGCCCGGTCTTGAGCGCGAACACCACGAACAGGACCGCCGATAGCCCGACGACCGGGGCGGGGGTAATGCCGTACTCGGCGGGGGCGGCCAGCCGGCGGGCCATATCAGCCATGTTCAGGGTCCCGGTCGTCGCGTACAGGCCGCCGATCGCCACCAGCATGAGCGCTCCGCCCACCAGGTTGAGCACGACGTACTGGAGGGCCGCGCGGGTGTGCTGAGGGCCGCTGTAGAACACCACGAGCACGTAGCTGGCCATCAACAACACCTCGAACCAGACGAACAGGTTGAACAGATCGCCCGTGAGGAACGATCCGGTGACGCCGACGATCATGAAGTGATACAGCGAGTGATACGAGACGCGCTGGC
>CAYOFZ010000051.1:0-11302 GCA_964403315.1 uncultured Halobacteriales archaeon
CTGTATCTGGTGTGCGTGCTGTCAGTCCTCGTGTAACATCGCGGCGGGCGACAACCAGTATCTGGGGCCGGCGGCGATCAACATGGCCTACCGATTTTACATGGACGAACGCGAGGGCCAGGACATGAAAGAACACCGACTCCGGATCGCGGAACAGGAACACGGCGTCTGGCGGTGTCAGACCCAGTTTTCCTGTACGGACGTCTGTCCGAAGGACATTCCCCTCACCGAACACATTCAAGAGCTGAAACGCGAAGCGGTCAAGAGCAACCTCAAGTTCTGGTAATCCACTTTTTTACTCCTCGGGTGGCTTCCCTACGGTCGGCCACCACTCGTCGCAAAAACCTGGACTAAAAACTCCCGCTCGCTCACTCCGGAAGAGTGAAGTTCTTCCGTGCTCTCGCTCGCCTCCGGCTCACGAGAACTCCGTTCGCTCGCGGTGCTACTGCTGGCACCTACCGTCCCGCACCGCTACCGCCCAGTTCGTTGTATTTCTCCAGTACCATCTCGAAGTAGTGTCTTCTTTTCGCCCGTCCGCGACGAACAGACATCGAGCATGAACAGCCTCAAGTCTCGGTAGTCTCAATCACGAACCAAGACATGCACGAACACGACGTACTCGTCGTCGGCGCGGGCGGTGCCGGCCTCCGGGCGGCTATCGCGGCCCACGAAGAGGGCGCGGACGTGGCGCTGGTCTCGAAACTCCATCCTGTGCGCAGCCACACCGGCGCGGCCGAAGGCGGTATCAACGCCGCCCTCCGGGAAGGAGACTCCTGGGAGGACCACGCCTACGACACGATGAAGGGCTCGGACTATCTCGCCGACGCCCCCGCCGCCGAGACGCTCTGTCAGGACAGTCCCGAGGAGACCATCCAACTCGAACACTGGGGGATGCCCTTCTCCCGGGAGGACGACGGTCGGGTTTCCCAGCGGCCCTTCGGCGGACTCTCGTTCCCGCGGACGACCTATGCCGGGGCTGAGACGGGCCATCACCTGCTGCATACGCTGTACGAGCAGGTCGTCAAACGCGGCATCGCCGTCTACGACGAGTGGTACGTCACTCGGCTCGCGGTGACCGACCACGACAATCCCGAGGACCGCACCTGTCACGGGATCGTCGCCTACGACATCAAAAACGGTAACGTCGCGGGGTTTCGGGCGCGAAACGGCGTCATCCTCGCTACCGGCGGCCCAGGACAGGTGTACGACCACACCACCAACGCCGTCTCGAACACCGGCGACGGCCCCGCGATGGCCTACCGGGCCGGCGTTCCGATGGAGGACATGGAGTTCATCCAGTTCCACCCCACGACCCTGCCCTCGACGGGCGTGCTCATTTCGGAGGGCGTCCGCGGCGAGGGCGGCATCCTCTACAACGACCGCGGAGAGCGGTTCATGTTCGAGGGCGGGTATGCCGTCAACTCGGGTGAACTCGCCAGCCGTGACGTGGTCGCGCGCGCGGAGCTAACGGAAGTCAACGAAGGACGGGGCATCGAAAGCGAGTACGTCCACCTCGACATGCGCCACCTCGGCGAAGAACGCATCCTCGACCGCCTCGAAAACATCCTGCATCTCGCGGAGGACTTCGAGGGCGTCGATGGCCTCGAACAGCCGATGCCCGTGAAACCCGGCCAGCACTACGCGATGGGCGGCATCGAGACCGACGAGAACGGCGAAACCCGCGTATCGGGTCTCTATGCGGCCGGCGAATGCGCCTGCGTGTCGGTTCACGGTTCGAACCGGCTCGGCGGGAACGCGTTGCCGGAACTCGTCATCTTCGGCGCGCGTGCGGGACGACACGCCGCCGGCACCGACATCGGCGAGGCGACCATCGAAACCGGCCGCACCGAGGACACCGAACCCGGCGCGGTCGAAACGCCCGTTTCGCCGGGAGCGATTTCCACCGACGCGGACGTGGCTGCCGACGGGGGTGATACGCGTCCCGACGGCGGTGAGGGGGCACTCGCGGACCCCGAGGCGGTCGTCGACCACGCGGTCGAAACCGAGAACCGCCGCGTCGAATACCTTATGGAGAAAGACGAGGGTATCCAACAGGCCGACCTCCGGAAGAAACTCCAGCGGACGATGACCCAGAACGTCAACGTCTTTCGCACCGAAGACGGCCTCAAGCAGGCGCTTCGGGACATCCGTGAGGTCCGCGAGCAGTACGAGGACGTGTACGTCTCCGATCCCTCACGGACGTTTAACACCGACCTCACCCAGACCATCGAGATGCGCAACCTGATCGACATCGCCGAGTCGATCACGCTCGGTGCGCTCGCACGCGAGGAGTTCCGCGGTGCGCATTGGCGCGAGGAGTTCCAGGAACGCCGCGACGACGAGTGGCTCAAACACACCCTCCTCTCGTGGGACGGCGGCGATCCCGACCTCTGGTACAAACCCGTGATCCTCGAAGGCGAAAACCAGCGGTACGAACCCAAAACTCGCAGTTACTGAACGACCGCCGTTGCGAGTTCACTCGCGCGATTTCTCACCGCCGGCGCATCGACGGTGGTCACCTCGCCGTCGTCGTAGAGCACGGTTCCATCGACCATCGTGAACTCCACGTCGTCGCCGTGAGCCGAAAAGACGAGGTGCGAGAGCACGTCGTGGACGGGTGTAGCGCGGGAGAGGTCGGTCGTCAGGCCGACGATATCGGCTCGCCAGCCCGGGCGGAGTTTTCCGAGACGGTCGAACCCGGTGGCGTGTGCGCCGTTTATCGTCGCCATCTCGAAGATCCGTTCAGTGGGACGCGCGGTCGGGTCGAGCGTATCGACCTTTCCCAGCAGGCTGGCTTGGCGCATCTCGGTATAGGGATCAAGCGTGTTGTTACACGGCGGGCCGTCGTTGCCGAGCGCGACGTTGATACCACGGTCGAGGTACTCATCGACGGGAGCAACGCCGCTTGCGAGTTTCATGTTCGAGGACGGACAATGGACGACGTGGGTCCCGGTGTCTTCGAGGATCGCGCGCTCGTTGTCATTCGTCCAGACGCAGTGAGCGAGCACGCAGTCCTCTCCCGTGAGTCCGAGCGCATCGAGCCACTCGATGGTTCGCATGCCCGTATCCTCCTGCACTCGCTCGGTTTCGTCATGGTTTTCGCTCGCGTGGGTGTGGATTCGGAGGCCGTATTCGTCGGCGAGTTCGCGCGCGCCGCGCAGGCAGTCCTCGGTACACGAGAGGGGGAAACGGGGCGTAACGGCGTAGCGGAGCCGGTCGTCGTACGCGCCGTGATACCGGCGCGCGAGGCGTTCGGTTTCGGCGAGCGCCGCGTCGGTGTCCTCGTTCAGTCCGGCGGGCGCGTCTTTGTCCATGAGTACCTTCCCAAGCAAGCCCCGGATCCCGACCCTGCCGGCGGCCTCGAACGCCCGGTCGGCATGCGAAACCGAGAGGTGATCGATGCAGGTGGTGACGCCGCTTTCGACGAGTTCGAGATAGCCGAGCATGGCGGCGGCCTCCATCGCTTCGGGCCCCATCCCTGCCTCCATGGGGAGGACGTGCTCGTAGAGCCAGTCGAGCAGGGCCGTGTCGTCGGCGATCCCTCTACCGAGGCTCTGGACCGAGTGGACGTGTGCTCCGACGAATCCTGGCATGACGATGTCGTAGTCGCGGCGCTCGTGGTCGGGATATTGATCGAGCAGGGTATCGGCATCGCCGACAGCGACGATACGGGCTTCCTCGGTGACAACTGCGCCATCGGGAACGACCGTCGTCGCGTCAACAACGACGGTTCCACGGACGAACATGAGGGAATGTCCGCCCTCACGGGCTAAATACGAACCGACCGGATGACCACTGGTTTCTTGCTGATCGCTCGTGTAGTATCATGCGTGGAAGAGTGGCTCAGCGGTAGAGCGTCGGCGTTTCCGTCCGGCTTCGCGTGGTTCGAATCCCGCGCCTTCCGCTTTCTGTGACGACGAGAAATCGAGCGGGACAGAAGTGTGTTATGATTGTGGTGATTGATGTACAAAGGCTATAAGAAAACCCTGTGTGACAGAAATAGCAATGGACACGCTGGAGACTACTGAGACGATCCACGATATCTACATTGACGATTCCCGTTCGATGGCCCAGCTTCCCGATAATTCCGTGGAGCTGGTAGTCACGTCTCCTCCCTATCCGATGATCGAGATGTGGGATGACCTCTTCGCCGATCTCGATCCCACCATCAAATCGGCGCTTGACGCCGGAGATGGGAAGGTGGCGTACCAACGGATGCACGACGAATTGAACGAAGTCTGGAACGAGATCGACCGCGTTCTCATCGAGGGAGGAATCGCGTGTATCAACATCGGCGACGCTACCCGGACACTCGACGGGAATTTCCGCGTCTATCGAAACAACTCCCGTATTATCGACGCGTTCGAAGACCTGGGGTTCGAACCGCTCCCCGAAATCCTGTGGCGAAAGCCCGTGAACTCGGCGGCGAAATTCATGGGATCGGGAATGCTCCCGCCAAACGCGTATGTCACGCTCGAACACGAGTACATCCTCGTCTTCAGAAACGGGGAAACCCAGCGCAGTTTCGAGCCGAGGTCGCAACGACGATACAGTAGTGCTTACTTCTGGGAGGAACGAAATCAATGGTTCAGCGATGTATGGACGAATATCAAGGGTACACTTCAGTCGCTCGAACACACCGACCTCCGGAGCCGATCCGGGGCATATCCGTTCGAGATCCCGTATCGACTCGTCAATATGTATTCAGTCTACGGCGATACCGTTCTCGACCCCTTCTGGGGGACGGGAACGACCAGTCTCGCTGCCATGGCCGCCGGCCGCAATTCCGTTGGGTACGAGATCGAAGGGGAATTTACCGGGGTCTTCGATGCGCGCGTGGCGGATATAGCTGACATGGCACGAAACGTCGTTCGGACCCGTCTGGCCGAACACCGTGACTTCGTAGCGGAAACGTTGGACGAAGGTGGTGATTTCAAGTACGAGGCGGAAAATTACGGCTTTCCGGTTACAACCAAGCAAGAGAAATGCATTCGATTCTTCGAGATTACAGAAATAGTCGAGACGGATGACGGATATCGGCTTCAGCACGAACCGTTAGAAGGATAACGGCCTCATAATCGACGGTGGTGTCGATCGGACCGTGTATGCAGTCCGAAGCCGGTGGAGGGATTTGAACCCTCGGCCTAATCCTTACGAAGGATTCGCTCTGCCAGCTGAGCTACACCGGCACTTGTGCATACTGAAGTAGGTGTGATAACCGGTTTAAGAGTTGTGTCTCGTGGCTACCGCGAAAGCGAGACACCGAGATGAACGTTCAGTTCATGGGGAGCATACGAGCGGACGACCCGCCGTTCTTCGATAGTCACTTCATAAGTTGGTTCGGCGGCCTCGTGGATCGCCCGCTTCCCGGGACCGAACGGGTCGTCCTCGTGTTGAATGTCGTAGTAATGGACGATACAGTCCTCGCTGGCCAGCGCTACGGCGGTATCGAGGAACTCGTCCGCACTATGGGGGAGGTTCATCACGAGCCGGTCGGCCCAGTTCCGGTAGTCGGCGGATACTTCTCGGATATCACCGTGAATTGCCGTCACTCGGTCCATAACGCCGTTTCGTCGAGCGTTTTCCCGGAGGTACTCGATGGCCCGTCCATTGAGATCGACGCCGACCGCTTCGGCCCCCCGGTCGGCCGCCGGGATCACGAACGGGCCGACACCCGCGAACATATCAAGGACGCGCTCGCCCGTCTCGATTCTCTCGGTCACTCGGTGGCGTTCGGTCGCCAGCCGGGGCGAGAAGTACACCTCGGCGAGGTCGAGCGCGTACTCGAAGCCATACTCGCGGTGGACGGTTTCCGTCCCATCGCCGGCGAGCACGTCCCAGTCGCGCACGCGGAGATCGCCCCGAATCTTCGAGGCGCGGTTGAGCACGGTTTTCGCCGGCAGGGCCGAGGCCATCACGGCATCAGCAATTTCGTCTGCGCGGCCGGCATCGTCTTCATCAAGGATGACGATCCCGCCGAGGCGTTCGTAACTCGGCTCGAACTCGAGGATGTCCGCGGGCATCTCGGGACGGTCGCGGGCGGGAACCTCGTGGGTGACGAGATCATACTCGTCGGGCACCGTGTCAGGGTCGGCGACGGGAATGTACAGCCAGCCGTCCTCGACGGTGATCTCGAACTCCTCAGTGAGGGCGTCGTTCGCTGCGAGCGCCTGCCGAGCGGCTTCGCCGCGTTCGCGTTCGACCCTGACACACGGCACCTCCATACCGCCGTCGAAGCGGGCGGGCGGGTTATCGCTGACGCTTCGGTGCCCGGCGAACGGACGGTTTAACCCGCCGGATCGTGGAACGGCTGTATGCTCACCTTCGTCGGACTGGGACTCTACGACGAGCGCTCGATCACGGTCGAGGGGGCCGAGGCGCTCCGATCTTCGGACCGGGCCTTCACGGAGCGATACACCAGCCGTCTGGGCGGTGCCGACCTCGAAACCCTCGAAGCCGAACACGGCATCGAGATCGAACCCCGGGATCGCGCGGGCGTCGAGCGCAGTCCTGAAGACATCCTTTCAGCCGCCGAAACCGCCGACGTCGCTTTTCTCACCGCCGGCGATCCGATGATCTCGACGACCCACGTCGATCTGCGCCTGCGGGCCCGGGATCGCGGCATCGAGACGCGGATCGTCCACGGGACGACCGCCGAAACCGCCGCGAGCAGTCTCACCGGTCTCCAGAACTACCGATTCGGGGCGGCGACGACGCTCCCGTTTCCATACGCTCACGGCGCGGAGGGTCTGCCAGCGAGCGTCACCGACACCCTCGATGACAACCGCGCCCGCGGACTGCACACGCTGGTCTATCTCGATATCAAGGCCGAACGCGACGACTACATGACCGCCGACGCCGCCGCCGAACTGTTGGCCGACAAATACGCGGACGCCCTCGGGGTCGCGGTCGCTCGGGCGGGGAGTTCGGACCCCCGCGTCGAGGCCGACGCCATCTCGGCGCTCGCGGAGCGTGCGTTCGGGGACCCGCTTCACCTGCTCGTGGTTCCCGGCGACCTCCATCACGTCGAAAGCGAGGCGCTGCGTGCGTTCGCCGGCGCGCCCGCCGATCTCGCCGAACCGGTCTGAGATGGATTTCGAACGCTCCCTATCGATGGTGCCCGTCGGTCCCCGCTGGCTGGCGGTGGCGGCGGTCGCGCTTTCGATCCTCGTCGTCTCGGTGATCCGGATCCCCGAATCGGTCCCCGAGGGCGGTGGCGGGATCCCGACCAGCGTCCTGTTTCATTTCGTTGGCTACGGCGTGCTGGCGGTCACGCTTTCGGTCGCCATCGTGATGCACCGCCGCTCGAGCACGGCGACCGGAGGGGCGTTTCTGGGCGCGAGCGGGTACGGCGCGCTCATGGAAAGTGTTCAGCTCAGCCTGCCGTATCGGAGCTTCAGTTACGTCGACATGATCACCAACGCCACGGGTGCGGCAACCGGACTCGTTGCGCTCGCGGTCGTCTACTGGTGGTTACAGTAGTACCGTCACACCGCCGCCGAGCAGGGCCAGGCCGCCGAGGCCGACACAGATGATCCAAAAGTCAACCTTGTGGACGACCCGCATGATAGCGTCGATGGCCACGTAGCCGACGACCGCGCTCGCCAGCAACGCGACCGCCGCCGCGCCGGGGGTGGCCGTGGGCAGGCCGCCGGTATCGAGCACCGTCAGGACGCCCGCACCGAGTCCCGCAGGGATGCTGAGCAGAAAGGAGAGCCGAAACGAAGAGGGGCCGTCGTGGCCCCGAAACAGCAACACGCTCGCGGTCGTGCCGGACCGTGAAACCCCCGGCAGGATCGTCAGTCCCTGAAACGCGCCGACGAGCACGGCATCGGAAAGCGAGGGTGGCCCCCGGTCGCCAAGCGCCACCGACTCGCTCGCGTACTGGAGGACCCCCGTCAATATCAACAGGACCCCGATCAGCGCGATAAAGGCCCCGCCGGCGAGTTCGCGCGCGAAGTCGATCAATAGGATGTAGATCGGGATTCCGACGAGCCCGGTCATGGCCGTTGCGACCACCACGAACGAGGTTTCGGCGTTGGTTTCGTCGAAGGCCGTTCGTGGCCGCCAGCCGGGGGCGTTACGGATCGCCATCAGGATGGTCTCGCGGTAATACGTTGCCGCCGACAGCGTGGTTCCGACCTGCAAAAACAGCGCGAGCTGAACGGCGATTGCTGGCGAGGTGCCAACGGCGGTCAGAAACAGCGTCAGATTGCCCTGGCTGGATATCGGCAGCCACTCGACGATACCCTGCAGGATTCCCGCAACGAGCGCAACGAGAAGATCGCGTGAGATCATCGTTCCTACCGATCCGACAGGGAAACAAAACGCTCCCGATACGGAGCAGTGAATCCGGGAGAGGACTATTCGGGAACAACGATTCAGCGGTCGGATCACGCTTCACAATCTCGATCTCATGGCGCACCTTTTTCCGCTCGTTCGCGCCGCTCACTCGCGCAAAAATCTGCTCCAAAAAGATCGCAGATCGCTATTCGGGAAACAGCGACTCCGCGTTCGGATCCCGTTCGAGGATTTCGATCTCGTGTCCGTCCATATCCCTAGTGAAGGCGAACAGGTTATCACACGACTCGGGATCGCGGTAGTCCTCGGCGTCGCGCTCCATGAGTTGCTCCCAGAAGTCGTTGAGATCGTCCGCGCGGACACAAGTATGCCCCCAAGCGTCGCCCAACTCGTAGGAGCGCCCGTCGTAGTTGTAGGTGAGTTCGAGGGCCATCGCCTCCTCGGCGGCGTCCTGGGGTTTCACGAAGTAGTTGGCGAAGCTGTCGGCCTCCCAGCGGCCGGGAACCTCGGTGTACTCGAACTTGCGGGTGTACCAGCCAAGCGCCTCGTCGGCGTCCTCGACGCGCATCATGGTGTGATCGATGGACCAGCGCGCGCCGTGGTCGCGTTCGACGATCTCGATCTCGTGGCCGTCGGGGTCCTTGACGAAGGCGTAGGACCCCCCACACGAATCGGGATCACGGTAGTCGGAGACGCCCTCGTCCATCAGCCCCTCGTAGGCGTCGTAGACGTCATCGACGCGGACCGCGATGTGGCCCCAAGCGTCGCCCAGTTCGTCGGGGCTATCGCCGTGATTCGAGGTGAGTTCGAGCATCGCGCCCTCGTCGGCCATTCCTTCGGGCCCGAGATACACGTTCGTGAAGGTATCGGCCTCCCAGCGGTCCTTTTGTTCGTAATCGAGGTGACCCTGATACCAGTCGAGAGACTCGTCGAGATCCTCGACCCGCATCATAGTGTGATCGAGCGTCGCTCCCATGGCTGGGCCAATACGACCCGGAGGCAAAACAGTACCGACACTTCCTTAGAGTGGCGCTCGCTCCCAGCCGGTCAGGCGGCGGCCCATTGCGGCCGGCCGAGGGTCCACTGGAGACCGAACACCGCGCTTGCGATCACGAACAACAGGAGAGCATCGACGTGCACTCCGGTCACGGGGATGCTCACGGCCGCGAACCCGACGGCGAGGGAGAGTGCGACGGTGGGATGGTCGTCGGGATAACGAGCCAGGAGCCGCCGCGCGACCAGCAAGAACCCGACGCCGAGGGCAACGCCGGCGAACACGTCGATGAGGTAGTGAACGCCCAACACGACCCGCGAGAGGCCCACGACAGTGATGATCGACACCGCTCCGGCGTAGCGCCGTCGCCGAGTGCTCACCGGCACCACCTCCGCGAGCGAGAGGTACGTCACCGTCGATACCACCGCGTGGCCGCTTGGAAACCCGTACCCACTGGCGTGGGTCGTCGCCACGTAGACGGGCCGGAACAGTTGTGGCACCGAACCGAGTGCGACCAGCGAGTGGTCGGGCCGGGGGAGCGCGAAGGCGTACTTACAGATGAGCACTAACGCGAACGCGCCCATCACTAGCCCGCCGACGGTGATGATCCGGTCGCGGTCGAACCGGAAAAACGCTCCAACGAGCACCACCGTCACGAACCAGACATCGCCGAACTGGGTGAGTAACGCGAAACCCACCGCGAAAACCACCGCGAGCGACTCGGGGACTATCCCTTGGACCACATCGAACCCGCCGACACCCCGTGCCATACCCGACGATTCGGCCCGAGGGAGTTAGGTGGATCGATCGGTACTCGAATCGAATCAATCGCCCGTGTCGGGGTCGCCTCCCGAGCACGTCGGCGCAACCTCCTTCCGGCGGGCATCGATCTCCGAGAACACGTAGACCAGCCCGACGAGCAGGGCGAATCCGACCGGCAGGAACGAAAGCGGTGAGAACCCGAGGTAGCCGTACAGCAGAAAACAGACGGTCGTAACGAGGACGACGGTGGCGGCGTAGTAAAACTGCGTGCGGACGTGATCGATCAGATCGGCACCGGAAAAGGTCGCGGAAAGCACCGTCGTATCCGAGATCGGCGAGGTGTGATCGCCGAAAATCGCGCCCGAAAACACCGCGCCGACGATCACCGGCATGATGTCGGAGGTGCCGGTGAGTTGCCAGGCAACCGAGATCGCAATCGGCGTGAGCACGCCCATCGTCGCCCACGACGATCCCATCGAAAACGCGATAAATGCCGCCGTAAACAACACGACAACCGGGAGCAGGGCGGGCGAGACGACTCCCTGGGCGACAGTTGCGACGTACTCGCCGGTGCCGAGGGCCTCGGCGACGGCGCTGATCGCCCACGCGAGCACGAGAATCGTCACCGCCGTCAGCATGATCGAAAACCCGTCGATAACTGTCCCTACTCCTTCATCGAGATCGAACAGATCGTAGTAGAACCCGACCGCGAGCGCCGACAGCACCATCGCAAACGCTCCCCACAGCAGGGCCGCACCCCAACTGGCACCATCGAGGATCTCGATAATGCCGGTTCCGGGCGAGTAGCCGGAAACAAGCGCACCGGTGATCGAGACGACGACCAGCGAAACGACCGGAACGGCGAAGCTACGAAGCATGGGTTTCTCGGCGTTCGGATCGCCGAGTTCGGTCTCGATGGCCTGCATCGGTGTCGCGTCCTCGCGGATGACCCGTCCGGTCTGCCAAGCGCGGCGCTCGGCATCGAGCATCTCGCCGAAGTCACGTTGCGTGAGGACAATCAGGCCGACCATGACGATGGCGAAAATCGAGTAGACGTTGTAGGGAATCGACTGGATATACGTTGCGAACGCGGAGGGGGCGTTTTCCGTGATACCGGCCAGATCATACCCCTCCTGGATCATTCCGAGCTGGAAGGCGACCCAGTTCGACAGCCCGAGGGTAGCGACCGGCGCGGCCGTCGAATCGACGATATACGAGAGTTTCTCCCGGGAAATGGACATCTGA
>CAYOFZ010000051.1:11312-12694 GCA_964403315.1 uncultured Halobacteriales archaeon
ATCCGAGAGGTCCTTCATCACGCTGCCGACGATAGCGCTGTTCGCATAATCGTCGAAGAACATCAAAATTCCGAGCACCCACGCGGTCGCTCCGACCTTGCGTTGGGTGTCGAGGCGGTCGCTCACCGCGTTTCGCACCGCAATCGAGCCACCCAGTCGCCAGATCAGCGCCACGCCCGAACCGAGCAGGATCGTAAAGAGCAGGATCTGTGTATTGAACGTACTGGTTCCGATGGATTCGACGATCCACCGGACGGCCTCGGTAAATCCCCAAACCAGCGCAACGAGCGCGCCGAGAGTGGTGTTGATGGCGGGGACGCCGACCGCCCCGGCCACGAGCGAGACGCTGTCGCCGAACACGTAGATCACGCCACCGGACCAGATGCCGAGAAACAGCGCCGGAACGGGCCGCCGGCTGGCGATGGCGAGGGTGATCGCCAGAAGCGGCGGTACGACCGACCAGATGCCGAATCCATCGACCATACCCGGTACTATCGATCCAACGGATCCATAAGCGTAAGGGATGCGCTACCGGCGCAACACGAGCTTCAGTACGTCCTCATCCGCGAGTTCGTGATCCCTGCCGACCTGTTGGCCCTCGTGTTTCGCGCTCGACCCCGAGACGCGCGCGAAGCGAAAGCGCTGTTCGAAGTCGCCGCCGAGCTTGTCCATCGCGTCCTCGACGGTACTGCCCTCGGGAACGACCAGCGGCTCCTCGTAATCGACGCCCCGGTTTGGTTTGTCCATGTAAACCCTCATGAGACCGAGTTCCCCCCAGATACGCTCTTTGAGCCCGTCGAGGCCCTTCTCGGCTGTCGCGGAGATGAAAACGACTTCTTCGGGGTCGAGTCCCTGTTCGCGGAGGTCCTCGTAGACGGTATCGAGATACTCGCGGTTGATCAGGTCGGCCTTATTGACTGCGATGACCGAGGGCAGGTAGACCCGGTTGTCCATGACACCATCGACCAGCCGGTCGATGTCGAGTTGTTCGCGGATGGTTACGTCGGCGTTGATGTACCCGTGTTCGCGGAGCACCTCCGCGATTACGTCCTCGGAGAGTCCGGGATCGTCGCTTGCGGTGATTCGGACCCCACCGTGGCCCTTCTTGTTGACCGTCATGCTCGGCGGGTCTTCGTCGAGACGGATCTTGTTCTCGTAGAGTTCCTCGCGGAGGCGGGCGTACTGTTCGATCTCGAACACCGAGAGGAGAAAGACGACCAGATCGGCCGCCCGGACCACCGACAGGACCTCCTGGCCGCCGCCACGGCCACCCGCCGCACCCTCGATCAGGCCGGGCACGTCGAGGATCTGGATGTTCGCGCCGCGGTATTTGAGCATGCCGGGGTTTACATCGAGAGTGGTGAACTCGTAGGATCCGACTT
>CAYOFZ010000052.1:0-12552 GCA_964403315.1 uncultured Halobacteriales archaeon
CCTTTGGACACAGGAAACCGCAGGGCGGAAAGCATCTATAAGCAGGAACAGCAGCGAACTCAACAACGAAAATTGATAGAAGAAATGTCTACAACTGATTTACACAACGAACTGATTAATTCGGATCGACTTACTGCAGTCCCTTATGAGGAGATTCAGAACTAGTATACAATATGAGTAGGATCAAGATGAGAATTCTATCCAAGGATACATTCAACTTCTAGAGATAAGTATTGCATATTAGTGGCTTATGCTGAGTTTATTGATCAGAATCTTCATCCATTTCTTCGCTCGATCCAAATTCAAAATGAGGTCGATTCTCTTGCAAACGTCTTTTTACAAGTTTCTTTTCTAATTCCGATAAGGGTTCATCAGTCAAGAATTTTTTAGCAACCTCCTCAAGTGGATCTTCTGGATCAACTATCTCCATCGTAACGATCCGATCTTCTTCTACTTGTCTGACCCTTTCTTCAACAACTTCACTAAACGGTATATCACAATCTTGACAAACCAGGTAGAAAAAGTTATTGAATTTATTATTCCTCCTTCTAAATTTAATATCGGCTCGTTAGTGAATTCTCCTTCATCATCCAATCTAAATCGTGCCCCGGTCGGTGAATCCACATAGGAAACTTCCTTTTCAGCTAACTCTTTGAAAACCAATTTACGACCCCACTTCATTTTGCTGTATCATTAGAGTGCAAAGCGTTCTGATTGGCCAATAAAATCGCAAAGTGATTTTGTGACCGGCAAATACACGAGCGGTAAATGAATGTTTAGGAAGTAGAAAAACAGCTCCAACCCGGACACTGATCGTTCGAAGACGGATTGATAGTCCGTCTTCGAACTATTCCTGATCGTATTCTTCAGGCGTGTACGTCTTCAGTTCGAGTGCGTGAATATCGGTCGTCATGTGGTCGCCCAGCGCATCGTACACCATCTCGTGCTGGGAAACGAGCGATTCGCCCTCGAAAGCCGGCGAGATAACGACTGCGGCGAGGTGATCGTCGTCGTCCGGGCCGCGGGGGTGAGTGACGGTCGCTTGTGCGTTTTCGAGGTTCGATTCGATGAGGTCTTGGACCTCGGCGGTGTCCATATTTGGAACGACGGGCCGGGGATGGAAAACGGTTCAGGTCGGTTCGAGTCAGTTCAAAATCACGTCCACTGATCGAGGCCGGTCTGGGTAACCGACTCCTCGATACGCGAAAACCCGCGGGCCACCTCCTCGTCGGGGATTTCCCAGTCCGCGAGGAATGCGCGCGCACCGTCGATATCGGGGTCGATATCCGTATCGATGGCATAGTCGTCGGTCACGTCGGGATCGAGAAAGAGGTCGCGGATGGCCTCGGCGTTGCCCATCGTCGCATCGCGGGCCTCAAGCACCGCGAAGAGACCGCCGTGGTCGCGGATCGCCTCGACGGCGGTTTTGGGGCCCAGCCCGTGAACGCCCTCATTGAAGTCCGTCCCACAGAGAATTCCCACATCGACGAGTTGTTCGTGGGTGAGGTCGTGTTCTTCGAGGGTTGCCCGTAGATCCATCCGCTCGGGGTCGCCCTTGCTCGTGAGGCCTCTGAGAGTGAGCGGCGAGCCGAACAGGAGGGCGTCGTAGTCCTCGGTGCCGGCGTAGTCGACGACCTCCGAGCGGGCCATGTGGGCGGCCTGGGCTTCCCCTTCGGCGGGGGCCTCGACGACCGGGATATCGAGCAGATCGAGGAGTTCTCTGGTGGTTCGCTGGATTGCGTCGGTGAGTCGCTGGGTGCGTGCTTCGAGCCGGGCGGCTTCGATAGTGTCGCCACGCCCGCGGGCGGCCTCGGCGTCGGCTTCGGCGCGCTCTTTGGCGGCGCGGCGGCCGTCGATTTCGTCGGCTTTGAGGTCCGTGACCACCCCATCGAAGACGAACACCGGCACGAGGTCGTGTTCGAAGAACTTCGGCAGGCCCTGAACGAGCCCGATGAGGTTTGCGACTTCGGTGCCGTCTTCGGTCGTGTAGGCGTCGCTTGCAGTCCACTTGACGGTCGTCGTCAGGTATCGATACAGCCAGTTGTGAGCGTCGATGGCGACGATCGTCCCTGAGAGATCGGCAAACGACACCGGCTCGATGACGGCGAGATCGCGGAGCGCTGCGTTTCCCATTGGATCGAGTTGACGCGCGTCCGGCTTGAAACCCCGGCTGTCTGTATCGAAACGACAACACTTAATTCGCAAGCGCTATCGTATTTGGTATGGATTCGTGGGGGAGGGTGCTCCCGGGTCGGCGGGGAGTGGCCGCTATCGGACTCGCACTGTTCGTCGTCTTCGCAACCGGCGTCGCCGCCGGCGTCGCGGGCCAACCAAACATCAGCGTCTTCGCCCCCGAGAACACGCTCACGCCGGGCGAGACGACCCAGATCGAACTCCAAGTGATGAACAGTGGAACGATCACCGAAAGCGAAAGCGGCCTCGATGCCATCGTCGGGCAGGGCAACGCACAACAGGTCCAGACCGCCCGGAACGTAACCCTCGATGCCGAGGCGGACGGACCGCCCTTCGATGTCGAAACGGGGACGGTCCCCCTCGGGGCACTTCAAGACGGGACCGTCAGGTCGGTTCCCATCACCCTCTCGGTCAACGACGACGCCGACCCGGGCACCTACCTGCTTTCGGTGACCATCGACTACGTCTACACCGCCGAGATCAACGGCAGCGAGCGCACCACCGTCGAGGAGACGACCACCGAGGAAGTGTCGGTCGAAATCGAAGAGAGTGCCGACTTCGCGGTCGAAAGCGTCAGCAGTACCCTCGAAGTCGGCGAGAGCGGCGAGATTACCGGCGAGATCGAAAACACCGGCAGCGAAACCGCAAGCGGTGCGACCCTTCAGTTGACCAACCAGTACGGGACGATCACCGTCCCTGAACGGACTTACCCCCTCGGCGAACTCGCCCCCGGCGAGAGCGCTTCGTTCAATTACGATGCTGACGTGAGCGGCGGCGCCAACGCCGGCGAACGCCCGGCCAACTTCGTCATCCAGTATCGTGACGAAGGAGGGGTTCAAGCGAACGCCAGCGTCGATACGCAGATCTCCGTGGCCGAGGAAACCGAGGACTTCAGCGTCGAATCCGACAATGCGACCGTCGAGAGCGGCGGAAGCCAAGTGATCGCACTCAACGTAACCAACGAGCGCGACGAACCGGTAACGAACCTCAACGCGCAACTATTCGCCGAGAGCCCGCTGTCGGTCACCAACGGCGAGGCGTACGCCGGAGAACTCGGCCCCGGCGAGACGACGACGCTGTCGTTCGAGATGTCCGCGGAAAGCGGCGCGGTGGCACAACCCTACCCCCTCGAAATCGATTTCAGTTACGAGGACACCGACGGTAACACCCGCCTTTCGGATCGCTATCAGGTGCCGGTTGAGGTGACCGAATCCAGCGATGGCGGCCTCCTCTCAAACCGACTCGTCATCGGGGCTGCACTCGTCGTCATCGTCGTCGGATTAGTTCTCGTGGGCCGGCAGTATCTCCGATAGATGGCCCGTCACGAACGCGCCGTCGCGTGGCTCAGCGACAAGATCGCAACCAGACCCGGAACAGTCATCGTGTTATTTCTGGTCGTAACGGCGGTGTTCGCGGTCGGACTCGGCGAAACCGGCACCCAGACCGGGACCGGGCAGTTCACCGAAGACGCTCCCGCACAGCAGGCCCTAGAGAACGTCAACGAACAGTTCGGTCCGCGCATCCAGCGCAACGACACCGCATCGACCCAGCTCATCCAGCGTGCCAACAACGTGTTGACCCGCGATGCGTTGCTTCGAATGCTGGTCACGCAGGATCGCATCCTCGACCGCGAGGAACTTCGCGCGACCGGGGCAAACAGCGCGGCGGCGATCGTCGCCGGAACGATAGACCCGACGGCGACGACGACCGACGCCCAGATCACGACCCTCGAACACGCGAGTACCACTGAGGTGCGCGCGGCGGTCCGGGACAACGCCGACAATCCCGCCTTCACCGGGCAAGTGAGCAACGACTTCAACGCGCGCTCGGCGACCGCCTCGGCGACCATCGGCACCGTCACCCACGAGTTTCCCGCCGGACTCCCGAGCGGAACGGCAAGCGGAACCGACAGCCCGCTGATCCCGATCCAGGAACAGGCCCAGGCGATCGCCAACGCCGCCGACGGGAACATCCAGGTTTTCGGTAGCGGCGTCATCGCCGGGGAGTTCAGCACGATCATCGGGGACTCGCTCGCCATCGTCGTCCCCGCGGCAGTCGTGTTCATCCTGTTTTTCCTCATCGTTTCCTACCGTGACCCCCTCGATATGGCGATCGGCCTACTCTCGTTGGTGATAGCGGTGATCTGGACGTTCGGGTTCATGGGGCTTGCAGGGATCGCGTTCACCCAGATGCTGATCTCGGTGCCGGTATTGTTGCTCGCGGTAGGGATCGACTTCGGCATCCACGTCATCAATCGCTATCGGGAAGAACGAAGCCCCGAAATGGCCGTCAGCGAAGCAATCGAGCGGACCATGAGCCAGTTGCTCGTGGCGTTCGTCCTCGTGACCGGGACGACAGTGCTCGGATTCGGGGCCAACTACACCAGTACGCTCGGGCCGATCCGGAATTTCGGGCTGGTTGCGAGCCTCGGCATCGTCTTTACCTTCCTGATCTTCGGGGTTTTCATGCCCGCGCTGAAGGTCTTGACCGACCGCTGGCGCGAGCGGGTTTCGATACCGACCTTCGGCACCCAACCCCTCGGCGGGGAGGGATCGGCGCTTGGGCGAATCCTCCCGATCGGGGTCGGGATCGCCCGCCGGGCTCCGCTGGCATTTCTGGCGATCTGTCTCGTGAGCGCGGGCGCGATGGGGTATTACGGCACCGGCGTCGATACCTCGTTCAGCCAGGAGAGTTTCCTCCCGCCCGAGGAGCAACCGGACTACATCGAGTCCCTGCCTGCCTCGCTCCAGCCCGGCGATTATCAGGTCACTGAGACGCTCGACTTCCTCGAAAACAACTTCGCGCAGGGCCAAGACAACACCGTCACCGTCTACATCGAGGGACACCTCCGCCAGGATTACGCCTTAGAGGCGATCCATCGCGTCGGGATGGACCCCCCGCCGACCGTGTTGCGCGAGGGGCGCTCGGCCGAGACCCAGAGCATCGTCACCGTGATCGAGCAGTACGCCGCCCAAAACCAGGACTTTGCGGCACTGGTCGAGCGAAACGACCAGAATGGAAACGGGATCCCCGATCAAAACCTCGAAACGGTCTACGAGGCGCTGTATGATTCACCCTACGAATCGCAGGCTCGCCAGTATCTCACCGAGGACTACCACGCGACACAGGTCCAGTACGCCGTCGAGGGCGACGCCGCACAGGAGGAAGTCACCGCCGATGCGCGAACGCTCGCGGATCGCCACCGGTTCGATGCGACCGCGACCGGCCAGATCATCGTTTTCGCGGCCGTCTCGGAAGTACTGCTTGAATCAGCGACACAAAGCCTCGCGCTGGCGCTGGTGCTTACGGGTGTGTTTCTCGTCGTCGCCTACTGGGTGATCGCCCGGCGACGCCTCCTCGGCGTGGTGAACCTCGTTCCGATCCTCGTCGCGGTCGCGGCGCTGGCGGCGACGATGCGCTATCTCGGCATCCCCTTCAATGCCCTGACCGCGACCACGCTGTCGGTGTCGATAGGGCTGGGGGTCGATTACACGGTGCATATCGTCCATCGGTTCATCGACGAGTTCGATTCCGGGACCGATGCCCTCGACGCCTTAGAGCTGACGATCCGCGGGACTGGCGGCGCGCTCACCGGCAGTATGCTCACCACCGTTTCGGGAATGGGCGTGTTGGTGCTTGCGATCACGCCCATCCTGGGACAGTTCGGTGCGTTGATGGCGCTGAGCGTTCTCTACGCCTATCTATCGTCGATACTCGTCTTGCCGCCGGCGTTGGTGCTCTGGGCACAGTGGTTCGGGTGAGTATTCGAAACCCTTACTCCCGATCCACGATTGAGGCCGGTATGAGCAACGAGCCCGTCTCCCCCGAGGAGGTCCGCCACATCGCCGACCTCGCGCGGGTCGATCTCACCGACGAGGAACTCGATGCCTTCACTGCTCAGTTCGGCGAGATCCTCGATGCCTTCGAAACCCTCGATGAGGTGCCCGAAGTCGAAAACGAGGCCGACCTCGAAAACGTCCTGCGCGACGACGAGGTTCACGAGAGCCTCAGCCAAGAGGAGGCGCTTCGCAACGCACCCCACACCGAGGACGGCTACTTCGAGGGACCCCGAGTATCATGAGCGAGGGGACGATCTTCATCACTGAGGAACGCATCGATGGACGCGACGAGGGCCCGCTTTCGGGCACGACGGTCGCGGTCAAGGACAATATCAGTACGAACGGAGTGCGGACGACCTGCGGGTCGGCGATGCTCGAAGGGTATGTCCCGCCCTACGACGCGACCGTCGTCGAGCGCCTGAAAGAGGCGGGTGCAACGGTGGTCGGCAAAACGAACATGGACGAGTTCGGGATGGGATCGACCACCGAAACCTCGGCCTTTGGTCCCGCGCCCAACCCTGCCGCCGAGGGCCGAGTTCCGGGGGGCTCCTCGGGCGGCTCCGCTGCGGCAGTCGCCGCCGGCGAGGCCGATATGGCGCTCGGGTCCGATACGGGCGGTTCGGTTCGCAACCCAGCGGCGTTCTGTGGCGTCGTCGGCATCAAGCCCACCTACGGGCTGGTCTCGCGCTACGGGCTGGTCGCGTACGCGAACAGTTTGGAGCAGATCGGACCGCTCGCGCCGACCGTCGAGGGGGCCGCCGACCTGCTGTCGGTCATCGCCGGCCCCGACGAGCGCGACGCGACCACCCGCGAGGCGGGCGCGGAGCGCGACTACGCCGCCGCAGCCGACGGCGACGTCGAGGGCCTCGCTATCGGTGTGCCGACCGAACTGCTGGAGGGAGTCGACGAGGGCGTCCTCGACACGTTTTGGGACGCGCTTGCCGATCTCGAAGCCCGAGGGGCGAGCTACCACGAGGTGGACCTACCCTCGGTCGAGCACGCTGTCGCGGCCTACTACGTGATCGCCATGTCGGAAGCCTCCTCGAACCTCGCGCGCTTCGACGGGGTGCGGTACGGTCCCGAGCACGACCGCGAGGGCGACTGGAACGAGGTCTTTGCCGCCGTGCGCGAGCAGGGTTTCGGCGAGGAGGTCAAACGCCGGGTCCTGCTTGGCACCTACGCGCTCTCGGCGGGGTATCACGAGAAGTACTACGAGAAGGCCCAAGACGCCCGTGCATGGGTCAAGAAGGACTTCGAGGACGCCCTCGCGGAGGCGGACGTACTCGCCAGCCCGACGATGCCGGTCCCGCCGTTCGAGTTGGGCGAGGACCTGGAGCCCCTACAGATGTACCTCGCTGACGCGAACACCGTCCCGGTGAACTTGGCGAACTTGCCCGCGATTTCCGTTCCTGCGGGGATGACGGACGGCCTGCCGGTGGGTCTCCAGTTCGTGGGTCCGGCCTTCGGCGAGGAGACGATCATCCGGGCGGCGAGTGCCGTAGAGAACTGAACCAGCGCGGTGCGGACCGCGAACGAATGACCGCAGGGAGTGAGCGAGCGGCCTTTTTCACGAACAGAGCAAGTGAAATCTCGTCGCGGCTTTGCCGCGACGGTGTTTTTGGCGTATTTTTTGCTCGGAGCGGTGCGTGAGCGGTAGCGAGCGTACCCGATGAGGAAAAGGTACTTAGTATTCTTCGTATGCGAGGTTCATGATCCACTGCGAGAAGGCGTCACTCTGAGGACTGATCTCCTCTTCGCCGATAAACGGTGAGAGCATATCGCCGGCCATCAACAGCGAGAAATCGAGGTCGCGCGCGGCGGGGGTGAGTAGGTAGGTGTTGTGGCCATTGTAGACGGTTTCGGTGCGTTCGATCAGGTCGTTCTCGGCGAGTTTCTCGACGATCCGGCTGCCCTTGCGCGAGGAAACGTCGAGTTGTTTCCAGAAGTCGCTCTGATGGATCCCCCCAGAATCGCGGACGAGTTCGAGCCCGGCGCGTTCGTCCTCGGACAGCTCGGATTCGGTTTCGGCGACGCTCATATTCCTAGCACGTATGGCGAAACCGTTAAGCTTGGCTTTTCAACCGGGCGATCGGCGTGCTGATAACCCCGCCCGCTGTAGCCGGTAGCATGACCCCTGAAGAGCTTCGTGCGGAGTGTCCCGGCTTCGAGGAGACGGTGTATTTCAACACCGGCGCGAGCGGCCCCAGCCCCCGTCGGGTCGTCGAGGCCGCCACCGATTTCCTCGCTTCCCACGCATACGACGCCCCCGCCGGCGAGGGGATGTACGCCGCCGCCGATGACGCTCATGAGAGCGCCCGCGAGTCGGTCGCGGACCTGCTCGGCACTTCCTCGGAACGGATCGCGCTGACCCAGAGCACCACCGACGGGATCAACCGGATCGGGAGCGCCATCGACTGGAAACCCGGCGACGTCGTCGTTCGCACCGACCTCGAACACCCCGCTGGAATCCTGCCGTGGCAGCGGCTGGCCGACCTCCACGATCTCGAAATTCGCGTGCTCGAAACGCAGAACGGACGGATCGACCGCGAGGCGTACGAGCGGGCGGTCGCGGACGCCCGACTGGTCTGTTTCAGCGCGATCACGTGGACCCACGGCACCCGCCTGCTTATTTCGGAGTTGGTCGAGATCGCCCACGACGCCGGCGCGCGGGTGCTCGTTGACGCCGTGCAAGCCCCGGGCCAGACCGCAGTTGATGTGACCGAATGGGGGGCGGACGCGGTCGCCGCCGCGGGACACAAGTGGTTGCTGGGGCTCTGGGGGGCCGGGTTTCTGTACGTTTCGGAGGGATTTATCGACGAACTGGAGCCACGAGTGATCGGTTATCGGAGCGTCGCCGATCCCAGTGGCGAGGGATATCGCTTCGCGGATGGGGCGAGCAGGCTGGAGATCGGCACGACCAGCCCCGCGCCCTATGTCGCCCTGCGGGAGGCTATCGAGACGTTCGAGGAGATCGGGTACGAAACTATCGAGTCGAGGATCGAATCGCTTACCGACCGGCTCAAAGCGGGACTGGACGAGGATCGGTTGCTCAGCCCCCGCGAGTACGAGACGGGGCTGGTGACGTTCACCGTCGAGGACCCCGAAGCGACCGTCGAGCGCTTGTCCGAAGCGGGAATACAGGTCCGCACCCTGCCCCCACTTGAGGCGGTGCGCGCGTCAGTGCACGCGGTCAACACCGAAGACGACGTCGATGCCTTACTCGACGCGCTCTGAATTGAGGCGTTCACGGACCGACTCGCGGTCGACCGTTCCTGAGGCGGTGCGGGGCAGCGAATCGGCAAATCCAACGGTTTTAGGATGCTTATAATTGGCGAGACGACCCTCACAGAACGTGCGCACGTCCGAAGCGGTCAGTTCCTCGGCGACGACCAGCGTGGCGACGCGCTCGCCCCACTCGGGATCGGACAGGCCCACGACAGCGGCGTCCTCGATTCCCGGATGGTTCCGAAGGGCGTCGGCGACCTCGGCGGGATGGACGTTCTCGCCGCCGGTGATGATGGTATCATCTATCCGACCGATCACCCGCACGGAGCCGTCGGCTTCGACTACACCCAGATCGCCCGTGTGGTAGCCATGTGGCCCGAAGGCCGCCTCGGTCGCGTCGGGGTCGCCGTAGTAGCCCTTCATTACTGTTGGCCCCCTAACGACGAGTTCGCCGGTTTTGCCCGGCGGAAGGACCTCGCCGTTTTCGACCGCCCGAACACGGGCGAACGCGAGCGGTCGCCCGGCCCAGTTGGGATGGGAAAACGCCTCTTCGGGCCGGGCGGTGGCGATCTGTGAGGCGGTTTCGGTCATCCCGTAGCTGGGGTGGATCGGTACGCCCCGGTCCTCACAGCGCTCGATCAATTCCGGGGGAGTGGGTGCGCCACCCACGAGGACGAACCGCAGCGAATCGGGGAGGGTGCCGGCCTCAAGCAGCCGCGAGAGCATTGTCGGAACGAGCGAGACGCCGGTCGCGTCGTGCTCGCGCAGGTGATCGAGAGCCCGTTCGGCATCGAACTCGTCGGCGAGAACGGTGGTCGTGCCGTACAGCGCACAACGAACGACCGGCGCGAGCCCACCCATGTGGGAGGCCGGCAGGGGATCGTACCACCGGTCATCGGGTAAGACACCCAGTCGGAACGCGGAAGCGACCGCGCTTGCGAGGACGCTCCGCGCGGTGAGGACGACGGCTTTGGACTCGCCGGTCGTTCCGGAGGTGAACAGCATGAACCGGAGGTCGTCGAATTCGACATCTACCTCGGGAATCGAAGCGACCGATTCGCCGGCGAGGGGAGCCTCGTCCTCGAACAAGCGGACAGGAACGTCCGTCACGGCGGCCGCGGTTTCGGCGTGCGCGTCGTCGGCCACGAGGATGGTGAGATCGACCTGGCGGCACTGCTCGCGGAGTTCGGACTCCGAGAGGCGGGCATGGAGCGGAACCAGTACCGCGCCGATCCGCCACGCCGCGTGGATCAGACGGGCGAACGCCGGCGAGGTGTCCGCGAGAACGCCGAGTTGATCGCCGGGTCGAAGCCCGAGCGACCACAGCCGTCCGGCCGTCCGCTCGACCGCTTCATGTAGCTCCGCGTAGCGCCGGCGTTCGCCCGTTTCGGCATTGATCAGCGCCACTGCGTCGGGTGCGGCGTGGCGCTGATGGGCGATCAGGTCACGCATCCGTCCCACCCCCGTTCCCGCTCCACGGGCCGTCGGTGCCCAGGCCGGGCTCCTGGGGTATCGCGATTTCCCCCTCGCGGACGGGCGCTGGATCCGGGCCGAGATCGGCCGCGAGGCGATCCCCGGTCGCCAGCCCGCAGGCGCGCTCGATCCCGAGTGCCGCCGCGGCGTGGACGGCCCCGACGCGGGCGATCACCGCATCGACGGTGGTCGTGACGACGATGTCGGCCTCGTCGGCAACTCGGCGACCGAGATCGACGACCCGATCCACCCCGCCGACCGCCATCGGCTTGAGGATCAACACGTCCGCGACGCCCGCGAAATCCTCGATTTCCTTGGAATCCCGACCGGCCAGCGTCTCGTCGAGCGCGACCGGGACGGGCGCGTCGGCGAGCGCGTGATGGCCCGCGACATCGTCGGGTGCGAGAGGTTGCTCGACGTACTCGATTCCGAGGCCGGCGAGCGCGTCGAGCGCCCGGTCGGCCTCGGCGCGAGTCCACCCGCCGTTGACATCGAGGCGGAGCGAAACATCCGGTCCGACGGCCTCGCGGACCGCCCGAACGCGCTCGATGTCGTTCTCGACCGGTCGTGCGCCGATCTTGCATTTGACGGTCCCAAACCCGTTTCGGACCGCCTCGCTGGCGGCGTCGGCGGTTCGTTCGGCGGAGGCGTCACCGATGGTCGCGTTGACCGGAACCGTCCCGACCGGATCGCCGCCGAAGTGCCGGTAGAGCGGTTCATCCTCGGCCCGGGCATGCCGATCCGCAAGTGCGAGCGAAAGGCCGTGGCGGGCGGCGGGACGATCTTCGAGCGCGTCGAGGGCCGCATTCGGATCCTCGATCCCGGCGAGGGCCTTCCGGCATTCCACGAGGGATTCAGTCCAGTCGGGAAGCGGCGTCGCCTCACCGACGCCTGCGGGGTCGTCGTCGACCCGGAGTGCGAACCCTTTGCGGTGCTCTATCTCGCCAGCGGCGGTCGAGAGCGTCGTTTCGAGCGGAAGGGAAAATTCCCGATAGTCGATCACGCCAAGATCACCCCCGCCGCGAAGAGCACCGAATAGGCCGCCAGCAGTTTTCCGGTGTGTTCGAGCGCCGGGTTCAGTGCCTCACCCGAACGCTCGGTGACGACTGTCCGGAGGACGAACGCGGCGTAGGGTAGGGTCAACAGCGGAAGCAGGACGGTGGGGCCGAAATCCGAGAGGAACAACCACGGCGGGACGAGATACGCCAGTACGAGCAAGGCGGCATATTCGACCCGACTCCAGCGGTAGCCGACCATCACTGCCAGCGTGCGCTTGCCGGCGGTGCGGTCGGTTTCGAGATCCCGGACGTTGTTCACGACGAGGATAGATGTCGAAAGTCCCGCAATCGGTAGGCTGGCCAAAACGGCTGTGGGAGTGACCGTTTCCGGGGGGATCCACAGCGGGAACGGCTCTGCGAGCACCGCGGCGGCCTGCACGTAGTAGGTGCCCGTAACCGCCACGAGCCCGAAAAACACGAACACGAAGAGATCACCTAGCCCGCGATAGCCGAAGGGGTAGGGGCCGCCGGTATAGGCGATGCCCGAGGCGACGCTTGCCAGTCCGACCACGAGGATCGGGACGCCCCCGGCGTAGACGAGGTAGGTGCCCACGAGGATGGCGGTACTGAAGGCGAGGATCATGGCGCGTCTGACCTCGCCCGCGTCGATCAGTCCCGACTGGGTGACACGGGTGAACCCCTCGCGGTCGTCGGTGTCGGCACCCTTCTGGGCATCGTAGTAGTCGTTGGCGAAGTTCGTCCCGATCTGGATGAGTGTTGCGCCCACCAATGCCGCGAGCGCGGGCAGGGGGGCGAAGACTCCG
>CAYOFZ010000053.1:0-12500 GCA_964403315.1 uncultured Halobacteriales archaeon
AAGATCAGGCGCAACAGGAGCACGAAGATCTTGTTGGCCTGGCGTTCGCGGTTCAGCGCGCGCTGGGCGAGATCGGGGTTGCCCGTCGCAAGCGCTTTGGCGGCTTCCTCGCGCATCGTGCTGCCGGTGTTTTCGAGGCGCATGAGCAGGTTATCGAGCGTGAAGTCCTCGGGATCGACCGAACACCGGATGGCGATGTTCTCGGGGGTCTCCTCGATCACACCAAGGCCCATTAACTGGGTCTCCGCACGATAGACCGCGTTGATGTGGTCCGAGGGGAGGGCTCCTTCCTCTTGGTTGACGTGAATGACCCGCCGCCCGAGGACGTACTGGGCGACGACCGCGCGTTCGACCGCGTCGGCGTCGAGGTCGTCGGCGTGAATGATCGCCTCGCTTTCCTCGGTGGCGGCGGATTCGGGCATCACCGTCAGCGCGCCCTTGCTGCCACGGCGCAGCGTTACCTCGTTGCCCTTCTGGACGGCGTGTTCTTTCGCCCACTCGGCTGGAAGCGTCATCGCCAGCGTCGATGGACCCAGTCGTTGGACCTTGCGTGTATCCATGAGCATCAGTATGGTTTAGGGGGTCTTAATATTCACTCCCTCATCATTATATTCTCATAACCAATTTCGCCCTCAGCGGACCTGCATCATCCGACGTTCGACGCGTCCGATCCGAACCTTCGTCCAGCCCCGAAGCTCTTTGTCGAGGTCGGGATCACCCGTATCGATCCGCAGGACGCCGATGTCGTCGAGTTTCGACGGGGAGGCGACGATCTCAACCGCACACCGGCAGATCACCGCCGGCGAGAGCTGGTGGTTGCCCCGGCCGAAGACGAATCCCTGGCCGCCGATTGGCTTTTCGACGATGACGTTTCGCTCGCCGAGCGCATCGAGGATTTCCCCCTCGCCCCCATCGTGGACGAGCACCTCCCCGTCGCGCCAGACATCGACGCCGAGTGGCGAGCCCTCGAAGCCGAGCGCCTCCGCTATCGCGCCGACGGTGCTGCCCGGGGCGAACACGTAGGTGGTTTCGGGGTCGATTTCCTCGGCGAACGCCGCCGCCAGCCCCTCGACGGAGCCGCCGCCGAGCTGTTTCGAGGACTGTAGCTCCTCGGCGACGGGCACCTCGACGACCGCCCGCAGTTCCGTGTTGACTTCGCCAGCGCGGTAGGCGTCCTCGTCGATGTCGCTGACCTCGCGGACTTCGGTCGCCTCGAAGGAAGCGGCGATCCGGCCCGCGTCCTCGGGGGTGACCCCGAACACCGACGAGTAGACCTTCACGCCCGCCGGCACACCGAGGATCGGCGTTTCATCGTCGCGGTCGGTGACGGTTTCGGCCACATCGGTCGCGGTGCCGTCGCCGCCGACGAAGACGACGAGATCCACGTCGCGGTCTACGAACTCGCTGACCGCAGCGCGGGTATCGGTGGCGGTCGTCTCCTCGCCGTCGGGGCGGTAGACGATCTCCGGATCGAATCCCGCCTCGCGGACCTCGCGTTCGCCCATCGGATCGTCAGGGGCGAGGATCGCAGTATCGGGAGCGCGCTCGTATAGCGCCCCGAGGGCCTCTCGGGCGCGTTCGGGTGCGCGGGGTTGTGCGCCGCGCTCGCGGGCCTCCGTGACCTTGTCGTCGGTGCCTTTCAGCCCGACTCGCCCGCCCATGCCCGCGATGGGGTTGACGAGCACGCCGATGCGTCGCATATTGACGGTTTCATCCGAATCACCAAATCCCCCGCGATTCGCGTTCCGAGTCGTGAACACTTATAAAACCGCGCCACCCAGCCGTGGGTATGTACACGCTTCCGCTATACGGCACGTATCCCATCGAAGTGCTGGGAACGTCGGCGCTCGTCCTCTCGATCCTCATTACGCTCGCGTGGCTCGTGTATTTCTATCGCTGATCGAGTTCGACGCGCTCGCGCAACCAGTCGGCGGCCCGTTCGACCTCGCTGTCGTCGGTGCCCGATACTTTGAGGCGGACGCCGTCGCCGGGGTAGCTACCGACCGTGACCGAAAACCGCTCCTGGACCTCGGCGAGCCGGTCGACGAGCGCGCTCTCCGGTTCGGTCGTGTAGACGCTCACGACGTGGCGGGGCTGGCCCTCGAACTCCTCGATGACCGTCTCGAACATGGCCCGCATCTCGTCGGGAACGCCCGGAAGGACGTAGACGCTCTCGATGACCGCGCCGGGTGCGACCCCGACCTCGTTGTGCAGCGGTCGGGCTCCCCTGGGGAGGTCGGCGGTGCCCGTCGCCAAATCCCCGCGTTCGTAGCCGCCGTTCTCGGTGAGCCATTCGATGGCCTCGTCGTTGGTCTCGACTTCGCGCCCGACGGCGGCGGCGACCCCTTCCATGGTGCGGTCGTCGTGGGTCGGGCCGAGCCCGCCGGTGACCACCACCGCGTCGTAGTCCGCGCGGTACTCGTTTACCACCTGCGCGATGTCGGCCACCCGGTCGGGGACGACGGTCACCCGCTCGACGGTCACGCCGCGGTCGGCGAGGCGCTCGCCGAGCCACGCGGCGTTGGTGTTGGTCGTATCGCCCGCGAGAATCTCGTCGCCGACGGTGACCACCGCGACGTGCATACCGGATGTTGGGCGCGTGGCGTGAAAAGTGATCACCTCATCCCCGGCGGTGGACCATCGCTGTCGTCATCCTCGACATCGATGTCCAGCCCCATCTCCTCGCGTCGCCGCCTGAGGTCCTGAATCTGCCTGTAGACGTACGCCAGCCCGATGGCCGCGCCGAGCGAGGCGATCACGGCGATTCCGCCAAGCAGGTAGACATCGCGTGCGAGGTAGTACTGCACCGAGATCGTGTCCGTGCTCACGTCGTCCCAGCGGATGTGGACTCGATTCTGGTCGTCGGTGGTCGTCTCGTAGCCGCCGGGACGGACGTTCCCCAGAACGAAGTTTTCTACTCGATAGCCCGACGGCAGCACCACCTCGTGGGAGCCATCGACGAACGTCCGGGTCTGGATGTTGTTCGTGCTGGTATCGGAGGTAAAGGCGAGTTGGCCCTGCTGGGTGGGGAGGTGGATATACACTTCCGAGCGGGTCTCCTCGACACTGATCTCGTTCATGCCCACGACGGTCTCATTTGGATACTGGAACTGGACCGCCCGAACGTCGATGGGCCGGTCGTTGCCGTAGGCGGTCGAGTGATACAGCCGGACCGTCGAGCGGTTCTCTATCGTATAGACCGCCCGATATTCGCCGTCTTCGACGGTGATGGTGGCATTGGCGTCGGTGTCCCAGTCGTAGGTCGCATTCTGGCGAAGTTCCTCCTGGGAGGTGACCGAACCGAAGCCGGTACAGCCCGACGAAACGACGAGCACGAGCAACCCGAGGGTGGCGAGCAACTGCCGGTTCATGACGGGATGACACACCGCAGTTCCGAGGAGAGATAGGGTCCGATGGCCGCGAGCAGCCCCGGCGGGTCAGTGTCTTCCCCGCAGATCACGCTCTGTTCGAGCAGGCCGAGCCGCTCGACGGTGACGATGTCGTGGGCATGCCCCGCTCGGTTGACCGTCGCGCGAGCCTGCCCGCGGGTGGCGTTGTTGACGGTGATCCGACCGGGGCCACGGGTCCATTCGAAAAGCCGGTCGCGCTCCTCGTCGGCCAGTCGGGGTGGATCACCATGGACGAACGTCATGGGGAGATGCTGGACCAGCCCGAATCGCTCGACCAGTTGTGAGGGAGTCCCCTGGCCCAGCCCGAGTTCCGCGGTGGGCACGCGAACGGGACGACCCGCATCGAGAACGAATCCCTCGTCGTCCCACGATTCTAGCGTGCCGACGTAGGATTCACCCTCGATGAACTCGTCGGTGATCTCGCCGAACTCCTCGCGGAGGACGTTTCGCGCGACCACGCTGTCCTCGCCCTCGACGGTGACGGTCGGGAAGTCGTCGTGGCGGACGCCGATCTCGGCGGTGACGTCGAGGTCGCCGATGGCGTCCTCGACGAGCGACCGGAGGGCATCGATGGCGCGTTCGCGGGCGTCGCCGTGGACCGTGACTTTGGTTGCGAGGACGACCATTACTCGGCGGGGACGGCGCGTTCCTCGCGCAGCTCCTCGATCCGGCGTTCCATCGCCTCGACGAGCATTTCGTTGTCCATCGACTCCAGCGGCGAGCCACACTCGGGACACTCGAAACCGAAATCCATCGCCTCGCCGAACTCGAAACGGATCGAACACACTTCACACAGGTAGAACTCGTGGTCGCGCTCGTAGTCCTCGCGTTCTTCGAGCGCGTCGAGGAGTCGGTCCATCTCCTCGGCGAGGTTCTCGGGAATGGTCCCATACTCGAAGGTCCACAGGTAGGTGAGCCAGCCCGAATCCTCGTCGCGCAGCCGCCGATAGGAGGCGAGATCGTTCTCGTAGAGGATGAACAGCGCCCGGCGGACGTCGTTGAGTTCGAGATCGAGTTCCTCGGCCAGCTCCTCGTCGGTGACTTCGCCGTCGGGCGGGGCGGCTGCGACCGGCATTCCCTTCGGCCCCACCAGCTCGTGGAGGTATTTCTGGATGACGGGGTCCTCAAGCAAATCCTCAAAAGCCATTATCACCCTGTTGTGCCGTTCTGCGGTTAAGTCTTTTGAGCGACCGCGACCGTCGAAATGGCTATGTCAGTTCATGGAGAACAACGGATCATGCACGCTTTCCTCGCCGCGCTGGACCGACAACTGACTGTCAGGGGGATCGTCGGCTCCCTCATTGCCCTCGGTGTAATCGCAGTGGTTTTCGATGTATCAGAACCGAACATCGCTCTCTTTGCCGTGTTTTTCGTTCTGATGACCGTAATCAATGCATTTGAGGAAACTCCCGGCGTGAACCACCGAATCGTGAGTGCAGGAATGCTGGCGGTCGGAATCGTCTGTGGGATCTACCTCACGGTGGCGGAGTCCCTGCTCGTCGGTGGAGCGTTGACGGTGATCGCGGGCTGGCTCGCGCTCGATGCGCTCTATGACCTGCGCCACGGGATTGATCGCTCCGACGAGCACCACGAGGTCAACGAAATGGACTACGAGGAATTCATGCTCACGAGCCAGCACGGCGGGTTGGTCGTACAGGCGCTCCGCGAGCGCCCGATGACCGTTCCCGAGATCGTCGAGGCGACCGACCTGACCGAATCGCGGGTCGAGGAAGCGCTCTCGATGATGGAGGAAACCCGGGTCGTCAACCGATTCGGGAACGGATACACTGTCGATGAGCGCGAACTCGGGGCGACGGGGTTCGTGCGCGGGATCGTCCGCCGGATCGGTCGCCCGTTCGGGGTGTCGGGTTCGAGCCGGTGATCGATTTTCAGGCCGGCGTGAACCGGATTGACAGCGATTCGACCCCGTAGATGAACGAGCTACGGGTCGGGGTGAGGCCGGTATCGACGAGCGCGAGTTCCTCGGTGCGGTCGAACAGTTCCGAGAGCGCGACCCGCGCTTCGAGGCGGGCGAGCGGCGCGCCCAGACAGTAATGCGTGCCGTAACCGAAGCCGAGGTGCTGATTGGGCGTCCGGTCGGGGATGAAGGCGTCAGCCTGATCGAACTGGCGCTCGTCGCGGTTTCCCGAACCCATCCATACCACGACCCGATCCCCCTCCTCGATGGTTTCATCCCGGATCATCGCGTCTTCCTGTGCGATCCGGGTCATCGCTTGCACCGGCGAGCGATAGCGCAACACCTCTTCGATGGCCTGCGGAAGCGCGTACTCGCCGTCCGCGAGCGCGCCGAACAGGTCGTGATTGCCGAAACACCGCATCGCGTTCGTGATGAGGTTCGTGGTCGTGATGTTGCCGGCGATCAACAGCAACATACACATCCCAAGGGCCTCCTCGCGGGGAAGGCGAGAGCCGTCGTCGAGTTCGGCGGTGGCGATCCGCGAGAGCAGATCGTCGCGGGGGTTCTCGCGGCGCTGTTCGAGCAGGTCCACGAAGTACGTCGCCATTTCCATCTGGGCCTGTTGCTGGCGCTCTGCGTACTCCTCGCCGCCGTCGTCATCGCTGGTCGAGGCGACGAGCGTGTCCGACCACTCCTTGAACTGATCACGATCCTCCGAGGGGACGCCGAGCAACTCCGCGATGACGATGACCGGAAACGGGTACGCGAGCTCCTCGACGAGATCCATCTCGCCGTCGTTTGCCGCGAGCGCCTCCTCAAGGAGGTCGCCGGTCAGCTCCCGGAGTCGGGGTTCGAGGTCGCGGATCTCCCGTGGTCGAAACGCGTCATCGACGACGCCCCGGAGGTCGTCGTGGCGGGGCGGATCCTCAAACAACATCGTATCCAGAATCAGGCCCGCGCCCTCGCCTTCGGGTTCCTGAAAGTCGCTGGCGTGTCGCGGGTTCACCGAAAACGCCGCGTCGTCGTCGAGGATCCGCTTCGCGTCGTCGTACCGGAACACGTCCCACGTTCCCCGATTGGGGTCGTACCGGACGGGCGCGTCCTCGCGCATTCGCCGGTACCAGTCGAACGGTTCGAGCCATGCCTCGCGGGACGCGAGTTCCTCGGGGAAGGCCTGCAATCCCTGTGCGTCGGCGGAGCTCATGGTATTGATCGAATATTCAGTCAGATAAATCTTCGTCCCTCACTTCGAATCTATCGATTCGACGCGCTTTCCGGTCTCTCGGGGGACGATCCGCCGGTCGGCGCCCTCCCACTCCCGGTCGAGTTCCCGACCCTCGAACAGCCGGTCGAGAAAGACCGCGAGTCCGGCGACCTCCGAGTGGGGCTGGTTGGTCACGCCGACGTTGTAGTCGGCAGCCTCGTACATGTCGAACGGCACTTTTTCGGCCCCGACGACCACCAACAGCGGATGCTGGCGACCCGCTTCACGGATCTCGCCTTCGACGTCTTGGATCCGCTCGCCGTACATCGTCAAATGGACGACCCGGCCCTCCCAATCGCGGACGAGCGCCCGCTGTGACCCGGACAGTTCGACCGCGAAGGGTCCACCGAAGCGGGCAGTGATATCCTCGACGGTTTCCTTCGACTGGGTGGCGTTGTCGGGATAGATCACGCGATCCGCGCCGAGCGCGCGGGCGGTGAGTCCGACGTGGGTGGTCATGCGTTCGTCGCGGCCCGGGCGGTGGCCGAGCCGGAGCACGGCGACCTCGGGTTCGTTTCGCATACCCTTCGTTCGGGACGCCGTCGGGGTGGGGGTTTCGGTTCGACCGTTTTATCCTCGGGCCAGCCCAGTAGCGAGTATGGACCTCTTCGAGCGGATCGGCGAGCACATCCGCGAGAACCGCTCGGGGATACTGACGGATCTCGTCTTCGCCATCGTCTGGGTGACGCTGGTCAACGCGATCTTCACCGTCCTCGACGGCCCACAGTGGGCCTATTACCTGTGCCTGCTCGCGGGGATCGTCGTGTACTTCGGGCTGGTTGTGAGTCTGGAGCTGGCAAAAACGGAGGATTAGTCCTCGGTTTCGGTTTCGCCGACGACCAGTACTGGTTGGTGGGTCGTCCGGAGTACTCGTTCTGCGACGCTTCCGAGGAGAAAGCGCTGGACGCCGCCGCGACCATGTGATCCCATTACGACGAGATCGATGTCGTTTTCGTCGGCGTAATCGATGATCTCCACGTGGGGCTGGCCGGCCCTGATGTGTTCAGTGATCGAGAGCCCTCGCTCTTCGGCCCGACGAGCGACCCGACCGGTCGCGTGGCGGGCTTGCGATTCCAACCCCTCCATTTCGCCGAACTGCCCCGCCCGCAGGCGCTCGACCTGTTCGGTGCCGAAGCTCATATCCATCGAGCCGGTGTCGACGATGTAGAGAGTATGGAGTTCAGCCCCATAGCGGTCGGCGAGATCGAGTGCGTGCTCGACGGCGGTTTCGGCGACCTCGCTGCCGTCGGTCGGAACGAGGATAGCATCGTACATGGGTTAGTCGTCCGTGGTATCGCTTCCGGATGAGGCCGTCGATTCGCCGCCGTCGGTGGCGACCTCCTCGGCGCTCTGTGTTCGACCCATCGGCTCGGGACTGTGACACTGCCGAACGAGCCGTTTTATGTCCTCGGGCGGATCGTCGGTGACCATCGAGACGCCGATGATGATCGCAAAGGCGATGGGGACCGTCACCAGCGACGACGACGTCGCCGGAAGCACGTTCGCAAGCACCGGAACGAACGCTTCTTCGAGCCCGAGTCCCTGTGCGCCGAACTCGTTGAAGATCGTCACGACCGACACGAGGAGGCCGAACACCATGCCGGCAAGGGCCCCCTCGCGGGTGGTCCGTTCCCACCAGAGACCGAGGAAGAACACCGGGAACATCACGTTACCGGCGATGGCGAAGGCGGCCGCGACCAGCGCGGCGATGAGGCCGACATTGATGACGCCCGTGATCGCCACCAGGATGCCGAGCGCGACGATGGTGAGTCGGCCGACGATGAGCTGTTCGCGCTGGCTCGCGTCCTCCTTGTAGAGGTTCGTGTAAATGTCGTGTGCAGCCGCCGAGGACCCCGAGACGAACAGCCCGGCGACCGTCGCCAGCGCCGCCGCGAGCGCGCCCGCGGCGACGAACCCGACGACCCACTCGGGCAAACCGGCCAACTGTGCGGTCAACACGACGATGACATCACCCTGAGCGCCGGTGAAGGGGAACTCCAGTCCGGCGGTTCCGTCGAACAGGATGGTTCCGAACGCGGCGTAGGCAGCGGTACCCCAGTACAGCAGGCAGATGAAAAACAGCCCCCAGACACACGACCAGCGGGCCGTCCGTTCGTTGTCGACCGTGTAGAACCGAACCAGGACGTGGGGCAGCCCGCAGGTCCCGACGATCAGGGTGAAACACAGCGCGACCCATCCGTAGTAGCCCGCATTGGCGAACGGCTCGGTGAACTCGGCGATGATCGTCTCCGAGACCAGCGCGGCCTCGTCGCCGAATTCGAGGTACGGCAGCACCGTCGAGAAGCCCTGTGTCCAGCCAACTGCGTACAGTCCGCCGAGGAAGGCAATGATGAGGATTACGTACTGTAGGGCCATGTTTTTGGTCGTCCCCAGCATCCCCGACAGCGCGACGTAGACGATGGTGATGCCCATGAAGAGCACGACGCCGACCTCGAAGCTGGTGCCGAAGACGTACATCGACATCAGGCCCATGCCACGCGCCTGACTGACGGCGTAGACGTACGCGATAATGATCGTCGTCACCGCCGCGATAGCGCGGCCGGTGTCGGAGTAAAACCGGTCGCCGACGAAGTCGGGGGCGGTGTACTTCCCGAAGCGGCGGAACTGCGCGGCCATGAAAATGAGCAGGATGAAATAGCCCGCCGTCCAGCCGACGAGATACGCCACCCCGAAGTAACCGAGCAGGGCAATGGATCCGGCGACGCCGAGATACGACGCGGCCGACATCCAGTTCGCGCCGATCGCCATCCCGTTTTCGATGTTGCCGATCCCCCGGCCGGCGACCCATAGGTCCTCAACGTTGGCCACGCGGAAGAACAGCCCGACAGCGAGAAACACCGCTAGCATGGCGAAAACGGTGATCGCCGGAACGAGCTTGAACCCGATGTTGAGCCCCTCTGGGGCGATCTGTAGCGGTACGCTTGTTATCATCGGCCTTCACCGCCGTCAGTCCGCTTCGCTACCTCACGTGATTCGCGTTCGCTTTGCTCACGTTCACCGCCGTCGGCCGCCGCTGCGGCTTCCTCCCCGGTCGTCTCGGATTGCTCGTGGTCGATGCCGTACTTCTCGTCGAGCTTGTCACGCTGCCAAGCATAGAACACCGACAGCAACAACGCGCCGAGCGGCGATCCGATAGCCGTCACCATGAACAGCGCCGGAGTGCCGGCGATACGGAGGGTGCCGGCCGCTTGCGGGGCGATCGCCGCCACCGTTACCGGCCCAAAAACGATCACGGCCCACACGATGAACGTCCCCCAGATCAGCTTCAGGTGGTCCCGCATGAACGGGGTCTGGGGTTTGAATATGTTGATCCTCGTATTCAGGTAATTCGCGGTGTGAGCGGTGCCGCCGTCGGCTCTGGTCGTATTCGAGTCGTCCGATGTGTCGGATTCGGTTTGCATGCGTCGTTGTGTGTTGTTAATCGTGTTGTTTATAATAGTATGTGATTCCTGGCTCGGGGGTTCGAACCAAAAAAAACGGTCCTATCGATCAGTCGTCCTGTACTTGCTGTTGGATGTCCGAGACGATATCGGGGTTGCGAAGGGTGCTCGTATCACCCAGTTCCTCGTCATTGGCGATATCCTCCAGCAGGCGGCGCATGATCTTGCCCGAGCGCGTCTTCGGGAGATCGGGTGTGAAGACGACCTCCTCGGGGCGGGCGATGGGACCGATGGCGTCCTCGACGCTTCCGATGATCTCCTCGCGGAGTCCCTCGTCGCCCTCGGTGTCCTCTTCGGTGATGACATAGGCGTACACTGCCTCGCCTTTCATCTCGTGTTGGCCACCGACGACGGCAGCCTCGGCGACGCCCTCGACTTCGACGATGGCGCTTTCGATCTCCATCGTGCCCAGCCGATGACCCGACACGTTGAGCACGTCATCGACCCGACCGAGGACGGTGATATACCCGTCGTCGTCGATTTTCGCGCCGTCCTCGGGGAAGTACACCCACTCGTCGGCATCGGGATCGGAGTACTCCTCCCAGTACTCGTCGATGTATCGCTCGTCGTTGTCATAGAGGGTTCGCAGCATGCCCGGCCACGGCTCGTCGAGGACGATATAGCCCGCCTCGCCGGGTTCGACCTGATCGCCGCTGTCGTCGACGACCTGGGCGCTGATGCCCGGCAGCGGCGGGCCGGCCGATCCGGGTTTCATGGTGTCGACCCCCGGCAGCGTCGAGACCATGATGCCGCCGTTTTCGGTCTGCCACCACGTATCGACCACCGGACACTCCTCGTTGCCGATATGCCGGTAGTACCACTTCCAGGCCCGGGGATTGATGGGTTCGCCGACGGTACCCAAGAGCCGTAGCGACGAGAGGTCGTGTTGGTTGGGATGTTCCTCGCCCCATTTCATGAACGCCCGGATCGCGGTCGGGGCGGTGTAGAGCTGATCGACCTCGTAGTCCTCGACGATCTGCCAGGTGCGGTCCTTCTCGGGGTAGTCGGGGGTGCCCTCGTACATCAGGGTCGTCGTGCCGAGCGTGAGTGGCCCGTAGACGATGTAGCTGTGACCGGTGATCCAGCCGATATCCGCCGACCCCCAGTAGGTGTCCTCGGGTTCGACATCGAGGGTAGCGTGGGTAGTCCAGGCGACCTGTGCGAGATACCCCGCGGTCGAGTGTCTCACCCCCTTGGGTTCGCCGGTGGTGCCGGAGGTGTACATCAGAAACAGCATGTCCTCGGCGTCGCGGGTGACGGGCTCGACCTCCGCGCCCTCGTTGTCCGCGATCAGGTCGGCGTAGTCGTGTTTGTCCACGCGGTCGTGGTCGAATTCCACCTCCTCGTCGTCGAACCGGTCGACCACGACGGTTTCGGCGTCGTGGCCGACGCTGTCGAGACCCTCGTTTGCCTTCTCCAGGTGATCGAGCGCGTCCCCGCGGCGGTAGTAGCCGTCACAGGTGACGAGGTACTCCGAGTCGGCACTCTCCATCCGCGTCGCCAGCGCGTCCGCCGAGAAGCCGGCGAACACGACCGAGTGGGGCGCGCCGATGCGTGCACACGCCAGCATCGCAATCGGGAGTTCGGGAATCATCGGCAGATACACCGTCACCACGTCGTCCTCTTCGACACCCAGATCCCGGAGGGCGGCGGCGAACTCGTTTACCTCCCGGTGGAAATCGTTGTAGGTGTAGGTGCGCGTCTCGTCGGTGGGTTCGCCGACCCATTCGATGGCGGCTTCCTCGCCGCGACCGGCCTCGATGTGTCGGTCGATACAATTATAGGAGGCGTTGAGCGTGCCGTCGGCGAACCACTCATAGAAGGGTGCGTCGCTGTCGTCGAGGACCTGATCGTACTCGGATTCCCAGTCGAGCAGGTCGGCCGCGCGCTCCCAACACTCGGGCCAGTTTTCCTCGAACTCCTCGTAGATCGCGGGATCGGAGACGTTGGCCTGTTCGACGAACGATTCGGGCGGTTCGAACGTGTCCTGTTCTTCGAGCCGTGCTTCGAGTTGTGTGTTCGTATCATCACTCGCCATGGTATGAAGAGTCAATATGGAACATCCATAGTAAACATTGGGGTCTAGGCCGCAGAATCATCATGTTTCTGTACTTTAGTGAGCGCGAAAGTAAAGCCATCTTCGCCCGATAAGTGATGCTCGCTCGCCTGACGAACGACGATACGAGTGTCAACTACCTCGGCCTACTCGCGCTGACGCGCTCTAAGGATGGGGCTTGCATAGCGTCGGGCGGGAGGTGTGGTCCCGAGCCGACTTGTGTGCCAATGCGGTTGGTCGGCAGGGGCAATTTAATTAGACGTGACCTCGGCTTCGGTCCCGCAGGGCGGGAAGACGGTAGATCCGTCGTTCGGCGTCGTCGGTCCGTCTTTTGGGGCCGGTTGACGGCGGCCCATCCGAAGCGAGATACCGTCCCTTCCCCGCACCGCAA
>CAYOFZ010000054.1:0-12475 GCA_964403315.1 uncultured Halobacteriales archaeon
CCATCGAGGTCGAGACGACCCTCGTAGACGAGGTCCTCGACGACCTGAGTCCAGTGGAGCACATCCACTTCGCCGTCTTCGTTCCAGTGCTCGTCATAGTCGAAGGGCATCATCGGGTCGTCGGCGAACTCCGCGAAGTCGACCTCGGGATACTCGTTTTTGAACGTGTTGTAGCTGTGGGGATCGGTACAGACGATGTTCTCGAAGTCACAATCCTCGAAGCTCTCGACGTGGTGGCCCGCGAGTTCGAGATACAGGAACTCCTCGCCCACACGTCGAATGTCGTTGCCGTCGTGTCTCTCGTCGTCGAAGAGGATGCCAAAGGACACGTCAGCGTGCTCGAACAGCCTCGCCAGCGACCGGGCGACCCGCTTGTTGCGGTCGTCGAAACTCGGATAATCGCCGACGTACCAGAGATATTCGACCTCGGTTTCGCGGACGTCGGTGAGGCCGAAATCGAGGTTGTCGGCCCAGTCGGCCCGGTCGCGCTGGGGGTTGCCGAAGGTGTTGCCCTTCTGCATCACGTCTTGGAACACGTCCTGGACGTTGGAATCCACGTCGCCCTGATCGGTGAGCTGGCGGTTCATTCTGGTGAAGCTGTTGAGGTGCTCGATTTCGACGGGACAGGCGTCCATGCAGGCCATACAGGCCATACAGGACTCCATCGTTTCGGCGTCGATGACGCTCGTGCCGCCGTCGGCGATGATGGGCTGGGTTTCGCCGCCTGCATCGCGTTGCTCACGATAGGATTTGAGATCGAGGATCACGTCGCGGGGATCCAGCGGCCGGTCCGAGGCCTTCGCGGGACAGACCGACGAGCAGCGCCCACACTTGGTGCAGGCGTCCTGGTCGAGCAGTTCCTTCCAGGTGAAGTCGTCGATGGACTCGGCGTTTGTCGCGTCGAGGTCGGCGGGAATCCCCGGCAGCGTCCGGCCCGCGTCGTCGTCGTGGGCGACGACGTTTGCGAACGACGAGAGCATGTGGAAGGGTTTCGCGTAGGGGATCCACGCGATGAACGCCAGCGCGAGAATCGAGTGGTGCCACCAGACGACGGGGTAGATCACGGCGGCCATATCGGGAGTCAGCCCGCCGGCCTCGAACAGCCCGGCGAGGAAGACGCCGACGAAGCTCACGGTCTCGCCCGCGCGGATCTCCTGGCCGACCATCGAGATCCCCTGTGTCAGAAACCCGCCCACGCCCAGCAAAAACAGCGCCCAGACGAACGCGTCGTCTTCGAGGCTCGTGTGTTTCCCCCACAGCCGCTCGTTGCGGACGACATACCGCCGGTACAGCGCCATGCCGATCCCGACGACGAAGAGTAGGCCGAAGGCATTCAATACGAGCTTGTAGGCGAGATAGAAATCGCCGACCCAGAAGGATCCGCCCGTGAGCGGGCCATAGAAATCCATATCGATCAGCAGGATGGCCGTTCCGATGAACAACACGAGAAACCCCCACATGATGAACGCGTGCATCAACCCGCCGTATAGATCGCGGTTGAAATTGGTCTCGTTGGAGGCGACGGTTTTCGCGGCCCCGACGATCCGGCCGGGGAGGTCATCGAGGCGGTCGGCCCGGTCGTCCTCACCCCGGCTGTAGCGGGCGAAGCGTTCGTACACACCGTAGACGAACACGACGAGGGTAATCGCCGTGAGGAAATAGAACATCCCCTTTCCGAGGGGACCGATCTCCCAGAACGTTTTGCGGGTCGCCACCCCGCCGGCCTGTGCGATAATATTCATGACTGGTTTCGGGGGAACCGACCGTTTAAATCTTGCCACCCGGCAGTATGCGAAACCGCCGTTGATGGTGGGGGATTTTTGCCACGAGGAAACGCTATCCCCACCATGGTCAGCACTCCGTGCCTGAACGACGAGACCATCGACCTTCCGATCCGCTGGTTCGCCGTCACGATCCTAATGTTGGTTCTCGCCGCCCTCGCGGCGGTCATCCGAAAGCGCCGTCAGTCGGGGACCGGGCTACAGCCGCCGTTTTGACCGTCGATCTCCCCGTGGACGGTCAATACACCGCCGCGAGCCCCAACCCCGCCGCCAGCGCGAGGACAGCGAGGTCGAGCCGCGCGAACGAAAGCGGCGGCAGGGTGGGGTTCCACGCGAAACACCGCGCGCGCAGCGCGAGCGAGAGTCGATCCGCCCGTGTTAGCGCCCGGTCGAGCCCCGCGACGGCCACCAGCGCCATCCGCTCGTGGACGGGCCGCTCGGTACCCAAGCGGGCGGCCATGGCGTCGCGGATCCGGCCGATGTCGGTACGCAGTAGCGGCAGAAACCGGAACACGAAGGCGACACCCATGCCGAGGAACTGCCCCGGCCGGCCGGGGACGAGCCACTGGATCGCCGCCCGCGAGGCCCGGACGGGGGTCGTTTGCACGTAAGCCGCCGACACCAGCAGGATCAAGAGTACGCGATAGCTCGCCAGCGCCGTTTCGAACGCCGCCGCGGGGTCGAACCCGATCCACGTCAGGCCCTCCAGAACCGGCCCGGCGAGCAACAGCGGGAGGGCGAAGCGATACGCCCACAGCGTCGAAATCGGCGGGGTCCGTGCGGCCGCGAGCATCCCCGCCGCGAGGACGGTCAGCGCCGCCAGTCCCTCGGGGCTGGTGTGGGCAAAGGCCGCCGCGGCGAAGGCGATCTGGACGGCGAGTTTCGTCCGGGGGTCGAGCCGGTGGGCGAGGCTATCGCCGGGTCGGTAGCTCAACACGGCGCGCGCACGCCCAGCCCATCGAGATTCCGGACGACCGTCCCCGGTGGGCCGTCGCGGACGATCCGGCCGTCCGCGAGCACGACTAGCCGGTCGGCGAGGTCGAGCACGTCCCGGAGGTCGTGGGTGACGACGATCACGCTCGTCCCCGAGCGTTCGAGCGCCTCCAGCCGGTCGAGCACCGACTTCCTGGCGGGTGCGTCCAGCCCGGTGAAGGGTTCGTCGCATACGAGGTGATCGGGCTCCATCGCCAGTGCGCCCGCGATGGCGAGGCGTTCGCGTTCACCCCCCGAGAGGGTCTCGACGCGATCCTCGTGCCGGCCCACGAGGTTCACCGCGTCGAGCGCATCGGCCACCCGGCGGTCGATTTCGCTTCGAGCGAGCCCGAGGTTTTCGGGGCCGAAGGCCACGTCCGCGCCGACGGTGGCCGCGACGAACCCGTCCCGGGGGTTCTGGAACACCATCCCGACCGCCGTCCGGGCGGCGACGAGGTCCTCATCGACGGGCTGGCCGTTGACGAGTACCCTGCCCTCGTCGGGTTCGAGCAGGCCGTTCCAGTGCCGGACGAGGGTGGTCTTGCCCGAACCGTTGGGGCCCGCGAGGACGACGAACTCGCCGTTATCGATTGAAAGCGAGAGTCCATCCACGGCGGCGGTATCGCCGTAGCGGTGGACGAGGTCGCGCGTCTCGATCATGCGGCAGTAAGCCGGTCGCTGCGGACGATCCCGACCGCGGCGGCCATCTTGACGAGTTCGGCGGGCAAGAACACGAGCGCGCCGGCGACGACGGCGGTTTCGAGCCCGAGTCCGAGCACGGCCATCAGCCCGGCGACGCCAAAGGCGTAGATGAAGAGGGTGCCGACCGCCATCGCCGCGACCATTCGGGCGGCCCCGATCCGTTCGGGGGGACGCACCTCCCGGCCACCGTGGGCGAGCACGCCGACGAGGGCCGCGGCGAGGGGATACGACCAGAGATAGCCCGCCGACTCGCTCACCAGCGATCCGAACCCGGCGGCCCCGCCCGCGAACACAGGCGCGCCGACCGCGCCCGCGAACAGGTACAAGACCATCGCGGCCCCGCTCCAGACCGGCCCGAGCAGAACCCCCGCGAGAAACACGCCAAGCACCTGCAGGGTGACGGGCGCGGGCGAGAGCGGGAAGGGAAAGGAGACGTACGCGAAGGCCCCGGTAAGTGCGGCGAACAGCGTCGCACGCGCGATGTTCGAGACGGTTGCGTCCCCTATCAGCTCGACCGAGTCCGATTCGGACTCCGGGCTCACCGCGTCCACCTCGGTTCCATGCGCCGACCGTTGTCGTCAACCGAGTTTTAGCCTTCGGTTGACGAACCGTGTAACGCAGGCAACAGGCTTTATATCCCTGCACCCCGAGGAAGGGACCCTATGGACGAAAAAACCGAAAACCTCCGCGATCTGTTCATGGACGTCACCGAAGAGGAAGGCGTCACCGAACAACAGGAAGAGACGCCGGGATCGCTGACCGACGACCGCCCGGTCGAGGAGCGACTCACGGGTGTCATCGAGCGGATGGGCGAGACCTATGACTTCGAGACCGACTGGCCCATCGAGGAGTATCGGCGGCTGGTGCACGGGTTCTTCGAGGGGGAGACCGACGCCGACATCGCCGACGACCTCGCTACCGACGAAGACGAGGTGTTCCGTGCGCGCATGGACCTCCACCTGCTCCGCGAGGCCGACGCCGAGTTCCCGTTCGACCCCCGCGAACTGCGCGAGCACCTCGATGAAGGGGCCACTCCCGACGACCTCGCCGCGGATCTGGGCGTCGAGGAGGCGACGGTGCGTCGGGCCCGCCGTGTCCAGCGCGCCCGCGAGGAGGCCCGCACCGCGAACGACCGCTACCGCGACGAGTTCGAGGAACTGGTCGGCGACGCCGACCTCTCGGGCCAGCTAGCCCGCGACGCCCAAGAGGACGGCCTCGAAGAGGCCACCGAAGGGATGGAAACCGACGTCGAGATGTAACGCGTGGCGAGAGTTTATAGGCAAATCCGGGGCCAACGGGGGGCGTGTACGCCTTCAGCGACCTTGCGCTCGCGGCCTACTGCCCCCGGAAACTCCACTATCGCCGTGACGACGAACGCGGACGCGACCCGCCAGCGGACGTTCTCGAACGCCGCGCGCTTGTGTTTGAGTACGAGGCGCTCCTGGCCGACGAAACGTTCCTCGAAGAGCGACCGATAGCCGTCAGCCCCGAGGAGTTCCGCACGAACCTCGAACGCGCCCGCGAGCGCTTCGAGTGCTGGCCCGAACTCGCCGATCCCGACGGACAAAACGTGTTGCTGACCGGTCGTGAGTGTCGCGGCATCGCCCACAAGGTGATCGAGGAGCCGCTCGCGCCATCGATGGTCTCGGCGGGCGCGCCACCCAAAGAAGGCATCTGGGAACCCCAGTCGGTGCGGGCGGTCGCGGCGGCCAAAGCACTGGCTTGGGAACGGGAAACGCCGGTCGAGTCGGCCTTCGTCGAGTATCCCACTTACGGCGTCGTCCGCCGGATTGCGATCACCGCCCGTCGAACGGGTACCTACCGACGGGCAATCCGGACCGTCGCTGCGATGGACGGCCCGCCGCCGCGTCTGCGAAACAGTGCCAAATGCGAGTCCTGTGAGTACCGCGAGCAGTGTGGCGTTCGGACCCGGTCGCTCCGCTCGCTACTGGGTATCTAGCCACGCCTCGATTTCATCTGCACGCGCACCTCGGCGGTGGATCTCACCGCGCTCGACATCGACGACGGTGCTCTCGGTCCCGGCGGTTTTGTCCCCGTTGAGGACGACGGATACCGCCTCGCGGATCGACGGGTCGAGGTCGACGGCCCGGCGGACGCTCGGGTTGCCGCTTTCGTTGGCGCTGGTCGAGGTGATCGGCGCGACCGCCTCCAGCAATGCGAGCGCCACGTCGTGATCGGGAATCCGGATGCCGACCCGGTCGCGGCCGGCGGTCAGCGCATCGGGGATCTCAGGATTGGTCTCGACGACCACTGTAACGGGACCGGGCAGGAACTCGCGCATGAATTCGCGCTCGCGGTCGGTAGGTCGGGTGTGTCGGGCCGCCGCCCCAGTATCGGGAACGGCCATCGACAGCGGATTCGATCGGTCGCGGCCCTTCGCCTCGAAGACACGTTCGACTGCCGCCGGATCGAGCGCGGACGCGCCGAGACCGTAGACCGTCTCGGTGGGGTAGACCACCGGCTCGCCGTCGCGGATGGCTTGGGCCGCGCGCTCGATGTCGTCGGCGCTGGTATCGGTCATGTCGATTGTGGGTGGACGAACGGGAAAACTACAGCGACTCGATGGCCGCTTCGACGGCGTCGTAGTCGGGGAACTCGGGCCACTCGCTTGCGACCCAGGCGTACTCGACGGTACGATCATCACTGAGCAGGAAGACGGCGGGCCGGGGTTCGCTGATCCCGGTCATGCCGTCGAGGTCGTGATCGATGCCGTATTCGCGTCCGACGCCGTTTGCGGGGTCGCTGAACAGCGGATAGTCCATGTTACGTTCCTCGATGAAATCGCCGTGTTCGTACGGCGTCGCGATCGAGAGGCCGACGACCCGTAGGTCCTGGTTTTCGTCCCACGCGCGGTCGCGGATCTCGTTCCAGATGTACGTCGAGGGGAACGCGCCGTCCATCGGGTGGAACACCAGCAACACCGGTCCTTCGGCGGTGAGATCGGACAGCGAGGCGTCTTCCCAGTACTCCTCGCCGACCAGCGGCCGGGTGAAGTTGGGCGCGGTATCGCCTTCGGTGAGGTGGTCGGTTTCCGGTAGGTCGATGACCTCGAAGTCGGGCATCAAGCTTCCCCTCCCTCGGCTGTCCGGTCGCCGTAGGTCCGGTCGAGGTATTCGACGATGTTCGCGCTTTCGGACATCGTCACGCCGGTGTTCTCGTCGACGATGGCCGGGACGCTCCGCTTGCCGGTGAGGCGTTTGACGACATCGCGTTCGGAGTGCATCGGTTCGACGAACCGCGAGCGATAGTCGAGGCCGTACTCTTCGAGCGTGCGGGTCACTCGCTCACAGTACGGGCACGCCTGCAACCGATAGAACGTGATCGCTGGTTCGTCCGTGGACATACTCGCGTGTGGGAGCGTACGCCGCCTAAGCCCTTCGCCCGCGGCAGGGCGGCCCATGGGAGGGCAACCCTTAATTCCGGTCCGGAACAAGGGTGGGTGATACATGGGTTTGTCCCCGCTCGAACCGTCTACCGTCGCGTCCGTGCTGGCCCAGCTACGGTCGTTGGGGCCGATACCGATAACCGACATGACGATTACCGCCGGTAGCGCCGTTACCCTCGTGGTGTTGCTCGGCGGGTCGGCGTTCTTTTCCTCCTCGGAGCTCGCCATGTTCTCGCTGGCCCAACACCGCGTGGAGGCGCTCGTCGAGGACGGCGTCAAGGGTGCCGAGATGGTGGCCGAACTCAAGGAGGATCCCCACCGTCTGCTGGTGACGATCCTCGTGGGTAACAACATCGTCAACATCGCAATGTCATCGATTGCCACGGCGGTCGTCGGTATCTACTTCGATGCGGGGACGGCGGTGCTGCTTTCGACGTTCGGCATCACCTCCGTCGTGTTGCTGTTCGGCGAGAGCGCGCCGAAGTCATATGCGGTCGAGAACACCGAATCGTGGGCACTTCGCATCGCCCGGCCGCTCAAATATTCCGAATACGCCCTCTACCCGCTGGTCGTCGTGTTCGATCACCTGACGCGTGTGATCAACCGCGTCACCGGCGGACGCTCGGCTATCGAGACCTCCTATGTCACCCGCGACGAGATCCAGGACATGATCCAGACCGGCGAGCGCGAGGGCGTCATCGAGGAGGACGAACGTGAGATGCTCCAGCGCATCTTCCGGTTCACGAACACCATCGCCAAGGAGGTGATGACGCCCCGGCTCGATATGACCGCCATTCCGCAGGAATCCACCATCGAGGAGGCCCTCGAAACCTGTGTCCAGAGCGGCCACGAGCGCCTGCCCGTCTACGACGGCAACCTCGATACCATCACTGGGGTCGTCACCATCCGGGATCTGGTGCGCGAGGCCCAGTACGGCGAACGCGAGATATCGCTCTTGGATCTCACCACGCCCACGCTGCACGTCCCTGAATCGAAAAGCGTCGACGAACTCCTGGCGGAAATGCGCGAGGATCGCCTGAACATGGTGATCGTCATCGACGAGTTCGGCACCACCGAGGGGCTCGTGACGATAGAAGACCTCGTCGAGGAGGTCGTCGGCGAAATCCTCGAAGGCGGCGAGGACGAACCTGTCGAGCACATCGACGAAAACACGGTGCGGGTCCGTGGCGAGGTCAACATCGAGGTGGTAAACGAGGCCCTAAACATCGACCTCCCTGAGGGCGAAGAGTTCGAAACCATCGCGGGGTTCGTGTTCAACCGCGCGGGCCGGCTCGTCGAGGAAGGTGAGTCGATTGCCTACGACAGCGTCGAGATCACCGTCGAGCGTGTCGAAAACACCCGAATCATGCGTGCCCGCGTCGAAAAGGAGGCAGTCGAGCCCGGGGCCGAATCCGAACCACCGCCCGAGCAGGCGAGCGAACCGAGCGGAGTCCAGGATTAGCGTAGCTTCAGAGTGCCCACAGAACCGTCGTGAGGATTCCATAGCTGAGTACGAGCGCCAGCACGAGGGCCCCGATCCATGCACCGACGGTGTTGAGCATCTTGCCACGGCTCACGCCACCGGCACCCGCCGCGTAGCCACTGCCGATCACCGCACTGACGATGATCTCGTTGAACGAGACGGGGATCCCGAAGAGGACGGCGATCTGGGCGATGGCAAACGAGGGGATCAACGCCGCGATCGACCGCCGCGGGCCCAGCGAGGAGTAGTCCTGAGCGATGGCCTTGATCATCCGGGGTGCGCCGGTCCACGAACCCGCGAGTAGGCCAAGCCCGCCGCCGATCAGGATCGCCACGAGCGAGATACCGAACCCATCGAGCAGGGGAAGCATCGGTCCGATGGCCAGCCCGACCTGGCTCCCGCCCGCCGAAAACGCGACCAGCCCGCCCATCACGAGCAGGAAGCGCCGCTGGCCACCCGTCGGATCGCGGCGCATATCGGCGGCGACGAGGCCGCCAACCAGCGCCGCTATCACAATCGAGGCGAGCACCCGGGCGGTCGGATCCGTCCCCGCCGTGGCGGCCAGCGACGCACTCCCGCCGGGCGGCCCCAGGAAGACGAACTGGATGTTTGCGAGGACGAGCCCGACGAGCCCGGCAAGCGCCGGTACGCCGATCGTCTCGGGAACCCCATCGTGGCGGAGCAGCCGAGCCATCGAATACGAAAGTCCCCCACCGATGACGGGAGTCAGCACCCAAAGGGCGACGATCTCTCGATACTTCGCCCAGGCGGGATCGCCCCCGATGGCCAGCCCGACGCCGACGATTGCGCCCGTTACGGTGAACGCCGTCGGGATCGGGTAGTCGGTGAACACGCCGATGGCGACCAGCGTCGCGGCGAGCAACAGGCCGACGGCTGCGGCGGGTGCCGAAAGGACGACTCCCGAGATGAGTTCACGCCCAACCGCCTCCGAAACGCTCGCGCCCTGTAATACCGCGCCGGCGAAGCCGAGCAAGCCGACGAAAAACCCCGCGCGCATCACCGAGATGGCGTTCGCGCCGACGGCGGGAGCAAACGGCGTCGAGCCGCTCGACCCCGCGCCGATGGACCACGCCATGAACAGGCTTGCGAAGGCGGCAACGACCAGCGTCGCCAACGTCGCAGCATCGACCATTATCGGACGGAGTTTGCCGACGATTCCATTAGGCCTACTGATTCCCGTCGGCGGATCTGATCGTCTCCCGTTCCGACTCGGTCGGCTCGACGCCCTCGGCGTGTTCGACGGTCTCGATGCTCGCTCCGGGGTCGTCTTCGTCCCCGATTTCGGTTTCGTCGTCGATTTCCTCCTCGGGAACGGCGGTCGTCGCCTCGACCTCGGCATCGGTGGGTTCGACGCCCTCGGCGGCCTCGACCGTCGTCACCTCCTTTTCGGCCTCGACGTGCCAGCGGTCGATCTCCTCGTCGTACTCGTTGAGGCGATTCGAAACCTCGGCTTTGCGGTCGTCGTCATTGATATCGACCTCGAAGACGAACTCGGGGACCTCACCGCGGGTGGTCCGCTGGAGGTTCGCACTGATGAGTTCGTTGTCGAAATAGTAGGGCGCGAGCTGAGTCATCACCTTCTGATAGACGGTGCCCTCGACCGCCCGCAGGGCTTTCCGGCCCGCGGAATCGGCCGCCCGGGCGACGTAATCGACGGATTCTTCCCATTTGTCCATCGCGCCCTCGGGATCGTCGTTTTCGAGGTCCTCGTAGGATTCGGTCAGGCGTTCGCCCGCCGAGCGGAGGTCGTCGTCGGGATCCTTGCCGGCGCGTTCGCCCTCGCCCTCGTCGACGCTCGCCTGTTCTGCGGTCTTTTCATTGACGGTTTCGATGCGCTCGTCGGATTTCGGTCGCCATTCATCCCACTCCTCGAACGCCGAACCGGAAACGCCGGCCTCCCGCAGCGCGCGGGTGATCCGTTCGCCGTGTTCGACGACGTCGATCCACCGACCACGTTGTTTGAACCCAGCGATAGTTTCTTCCATTGGCCCTAGCTCGCCGCCGGAACCTATATAGCCTTGGCCTTGCGCTTGCGCTCGCGTTACCGCCCATAGATCAGCCGCTGGGCCAGCCCATCGAGACGAGTCTTGATCCGGCCCGCCGTGATCTGGTGGGCCGAAACCCGCCGCAGGTCGCGTTCCTCGACTTCGATACACTCCTCGCTGTAGGGATCGCGTGCCTCGTTCATGTCGACGACGCTGGTGAGTCCACACCGACCACAGGCCTCAGTGTTATCGTCGCCCATGGGTAATACTACACTTCGTGGATTGTTATAGCTTCCTCCCACCGCCAACGTATTTGGCCATCGACCACCTGGTCCCGGTATGGCCTACCACGTAGTTTCGACCGAGGACCTCGCCGACACGCCCGATAGATCCTGTACGCGACTGACGATAGGTGAGACCACGGATCTCGAATCGGTGGCGATCAACTACTACGAAGCCGGGCCCGGCGAGCAGATCCCGCTCGCCTATCACTACCACGAGCGACAGGAGGAGGCGTTTTACGTCCTTTCGGGGTCGCTTGCAGTCGAGACGCCCGAAGGGGAGTTCGCCGTCGAATCCGACGAGACCTTCATCGCCGAACCCGAAAGCCCACACCGAGCGTACAACCCCGAAACCGCGGCCGATTCGGTGGAGGTGCTCGCCATCGGCGCGCCGCCAGTCGAGGACACCCACCCCTACGAGCCATGAGCCATCCCGACGTTCCCGACTGGAACGACCGGTATCTCGACCGGGTAGCCGACCGGCTCATAGCGAACTACGACCTCGAAAAGGACTGGACGATCCGTGGTGAGCGGTTCGCACTGTATGCGCGAATGAACATACACAACCAGAAGGAGTTCTTCCACCCGGCGCTCTCGTACGGGCACCACGAGTCCGATGAGCACCTCTTCGTCCGCCGGGCCGATGGCGTTTCAGTCGCCGACCTCGAACGGCTCGCGGAGCTGGCTCACGATCTCGCCGACGAGTGGATCGAGGCCGACGAGGAACACTTCAGCACGGAGTTCACGTTTGCGGTCGTCGTCCCCGACATCCCCGAAGGCGTTCGTTCGTTCGTCGCCGGGTTCAGCGACCGTTCCCTGCTGAAGTACGGTTATTACGGCCACTACGAGATCGATCTGGTCGTCGTCGCGCCCGACCAGGAGGAGTGCGTTGCCAGCCCCGAAGCCGACATCGGCGACGCCTTCGTCCTCTGGGAATCCACCGAGGACGAAAAACCAGGGCTGTTCGGGCTGATCGCCCGACAGTTGCGGATCTAGTCGTCCTCGGGTCGCCCGCGTCCGTCGGTAGCGACTGTTTCGCCGCCTTCCCTCCGGACACGTTTGATGTTATCATATCCCAGCCGAGATACTGCCAGCGCCAGACCGACCAGCACCAGCGCGATGACGATCTGTACGACGACCGATGCCATCGCAACGACCCCGTTGTCGGCCATCCATGTCGGATCGAGGAGCTTCCCCTGCAGGTTCGTGATGAGCGCAAGGTAGAGTAGTGCGAGAACGGTGATCACGCTCATTAGTACCATCGGGACGCCGGTGCTGATGAGCTGCTTGTTCTCGTCCCAGTTGGCGAGCCAGACGGTCGCCGTCAGGAGTGCGAGCGCCGCCAGCAACTGGTTCGCGCCACCGAACAGCGGCCAGAGGCTCGACCAGCTCCCGCTTGCGACCAGCACGTATGCGATGACGGACTGGACGCCCGCGTTGACGTAGCGGTTGGTCGCGGTTTCCTCGACGGTAGTTTCCGGCGTGCCGATGATCTCCTCGAACATGTACCGCCCGAGGCGGACGGCCGTGTCGGTCGAGGTGAGCAGGAAACTCACCATGACCAGCGCCATAAAGGGCGCACCGTATCCGAGCGGAATCCCGAAGCTCGTCAGGATGATGCCCCCGCCCTCCGCGAAGTTTGGGAGCGCGCGGCCGACGCCGCTGCCCGCGAGGACGCCGACGAGGCCAACGGTGGCGAGCGCGACGGTGGCGAGCAATCCCTCGCCGAGCATCCCCCCGTACCCGATGGCCCGGGCGTCGGTTTCCTTGTCGAGCTGCTTCGCCGTCGTCCCCGAGGAGACCAGCGAGTGAAAGCCGCTAATCGTCCCACAGGCGAGGGTGAC
>CAYOFZ010000055.1:0-12439 GCA_964403315.1 uncultured Halobacteriales archaeon
GATGAATGCTCCAACATCGGTCACCCGAACGGTAATCGAATGGGGTAGAGTGCTGTTATTCACAAAGCGAAGGCATCCTGCTGGTGGAGACTCGGACTGAAGGAGTAAGCAGCCCGTAAGGCCGCTGATAGCGATTGTCCCAAGGGAGGCAAGAAAACCACGTCGTTCAATAGTGGACATACGGTGCTGTTTATCTCGTAATAAATTAATAATTTGGTTATAAAACAACCACCCACTACTGATCTATTCCCTTCGCCAGTCGGTGATCGCCCGCGCTACTCGTTCGGTCACCTCCTTGGTGGATAACTCATCGGTATCGACGGCGAGATCCGCCTCGACGGGGTCGAACTCTCGGTAAACGACGTGGACGCCCGTCTCGCTGATCGGGTCCGCCCGCGCTCGGTTGCGTTCGAGGCAGGTTTCGAGGCTCGCCGTGACATGAACGACGCACACCTCGTCGAGGCCGCGAAAACGCTCCCGGAACTCCCGCTTGTAGAACGTGCCGTCGAGCAGCCAGTCCTCGTCGGTTCCGACGACTCGCTCGTACATCCGCTCGTAGGTCCGCCGGGCGAACTCGTCGGAGCGAAGCGTACGAATCGGCGCGCCCCGCGCCGCCAGCCGCTCCTCGATACCCGTTGCGATGGTTGTCTTCCCCGACCCCGGCGGGCCACACAGCAGGACGATCACGGCCGCTCGATCAGGTATTCCGGGGGCACTCGGTCGGTGGTGTAGACCCCTCGGCCCCGGCGAACGATCCGGTGGCCGTCGCGCTCCATCGCCGCGGCGTCGATTCCGAGCACAACCGGATCGTCGGCGTGCCGCCGGCCAACCTCGTGGGCATCCTCGACGGTTCCGGAGAGATGCACCTGCTGGCGGCTCATCGGTTCGAGCCCCTGTCGGCGGATCGAACCGAGGGCGCTGGGGGCGGTACCGTGGTACAGCCGGTCGGGAATGGGCGTATCGGGTACATCGAGTTCCACGTCGATGGAGTGGCCGTAGGCGGCGCGCGCCCGGTCCTCGGCCCGCTCGAACCGACCCTTCGGATCGGTGGCGATCACCCCTTCGAGGGCCTCGCGATCGGCCCAGTCGTACTGCTCGCGGACGGCCCCCTCCAGCGCGTCGAATCCGACCCACCCACCGTCGTCGGGTTCGAGTCCGGCATCTCCGGGGAAATGTCGCAACGCCCCGCTGGCGAACTTCGAGAGGCGGGTCCGGCGCTCGGCGCTCAGGATGATTCGACTGGGCGCGCCACAAACTGGACAGCTCCCGCCCGCGAAGTAGCCATGATCGGGACACGTACGGACGGCTGGCTCGCTCATTCCGCCTCGGTTGAAAGCGTCGAGACGCGAGCGTTTTCCTTCAGTTGAATCCCGCTTCCGCCGACAGTCAGGGGCATTCGCCCTATCTCCCGAACGGTCACCGTCGGATGGAACGCCCCGCGGGCGCGCACCTCCTCGCGGGTCTGGAGGGCCAACGGCTCTCCGTCGATCAGGTCCTCGTTGTATTCGAGGAGGTAGCCCCCGCTATCGAGATACCACCACTGGTATTCGTCGTCGGGGTTGCGCCGCGTCCGTTCGTGGGGCGACAGGTCGGAGTCTTCGAGTTCGTCGCCGCCGAAATCCACCCGGCCCGGGTCGTCGATCTCGTAGACCTCCGCGACGGTGATATCGAGGCCGTCGTCGTGAACCTGGGTGTCCTCGTGGAGCACTCCCTCGACGCGGTCGGAGATGGACATGGACGAGTCTGAGGGGCGTGCGGCGCAAAAAACTCCCGACCATTTATGAGGTCGTCCCGCACACTCACCACCATGTCCACACACAACATGGGCGGCTACGAGGAGATGCGCGGCAGTTTCGACTGGGACGAAATCTTCGCCGCGGCGGACTGGGACGCCCCCGAGGAACTCAACATCGCCCACGAGATCTGTGACCGCCACCCCGACGGGGAGGTTGCGCTGGAATACGCCGGGGCCGACGGCGAGCGCGAGACGCTGACCTTCGGCGAACTCGAAACCCGATCCAATCGGTTTGCGAACGTCCTCGACGAGCACATCGACCGGGGTGACCGGGTGTTTTCGTATATGCCCCGGATCTCCGAACACTACGTCGCGCTGGTGGGAACGCTCAAGACCGGCGCGGTCTGGGGCAGCGTCAACGAGCGCTTCGGTCCTGAAGGGATCGCTTACCGCCTCAACGATTGCGACGCGAAGCTGGTCGTCACCACCGACGACAACCGCGATACCATCGACCGCGCGCTCGAAGACGCCCGCTCCGTCGAGAGGGTGATCGTCGTTGGCGACGCCCGGGAAGACGATATCGACTATCACGACGCGACCAGCGCTGCGAGCACCGACTACGATACCGTTCACACGGACGGCGAGGACGACGCCCTGCTCTATTATACGAGCGGCACGACCGGCCCCGCGAAGGGCGTGCTCCACAAACACCGCTGGATCGCGGGCGTCGCGGCCACTCAGCGCTACGCGGTCGACCTCCAGGACGACGATCTCTACTGGTCGACCGCCGACCTCGGGTGGCTCACCGGCCCGATCAACGCGCTCGGCGCGTGGTTCTGGGGGACGAGCCAGCTCACCTACGACGGCGAGTTCGACCCCGAAACCTGGGTCGGTCTCCTCGACGAGTATCCCGTGTCCGTCCTCTTTAGCGTTCCCACCGCCTACCGAATGATACGCGAACACGACGAGGTCCTCGACGACGCCGATCTCGACCTGCGCCACGCGCTCTCCATCGGCGAACCCCTCGGGCCGGGTGTCGTCGAGTGGGGCCGGGAGGCGCTGGGCGTGACGATTCACGACACCTATGGTCAGACCGAGACGGGCAACATGATCATCAACAACTACCCCACGATGGACCTGCGCCCGGGCAGCATGGGCAAACCCCTGCCGGGCGTCACCGCCGAGGTGGTCGATCCAGAAACCGGCGAGCCCCTCGATCCCGGCGAGACGGGCGAGATCGCCCAGCGCGGTGACTACCCCTGTTTTTTCGCCGGCTACTGGGAACAGCCCGAGAAGACCGCCGATTGCTTCGTCAACGACTGGTATCTCTCGGGCGATCTCGCCTACAAGGACGCCGAGGGCTACTTCTGGTTCGAGGGCCGCGCCGACGATGTGATCCTCTCGTCGGGGTATCGCATCGGCCCCTTTGAGGTCGAGAGTTCGCTCGGCGAACACGAAGCGGTCGCGGAGGCCGCGGTCGTTCCCAAACCCGATCCCGAGCGGGGCAACATCGTTAAGGCCTACACCGTGTTGAGCGAGGGGACCGAGCCCTCCGAGGGGCTCAAAGGCGACATCCAAAACCACGTGAAAGACGAACTCGCGGCCCACGAATACCCCCGCGAGATCGAGTTCCGCGAGGAGTTGCCCAAGACCGTCACCGGCAAGATCCGCCGCACCGAGCTCCGCGACGAAACCGCCTGAAGACGCCACGGACTCCCCCGCTACGCCTCGCGGTCGTACTCGCTGCCGACGACCTCACGGATCCGTTCCGCCGTGACTTCGCCGACGCCCTCGGCGGCCGTCAGGTCGTCCTCGCGGGCGGTCAGGACGCCCTCAACGCTGCCGAACTCCGCAAGCAGCGAGCGCGCAGTCACGGGACCGATGTCGGCGATGGCCCCGACGACGTACTCCTGTTGTTCGGCCAGCGTCTTCGAGGACTTCTCGCCGTGGACGCTGATCTCCCTGTCGGCGGTGTCCTGTTCGCGGCCCGCGATCACCGCGAGCAGGTCCGCCGTATCCGATTCATCGGTGGTTCGCAACACCGACGCCCCGAAATCCACTGCGAGACTCGCCAGTGCCCCCCGGATGGCGTTGGGGTGGACGTTTCGCTCCTCGTAGAGTCCCTCGCCCTCAACGATCACGACCGGGCGGGCGTAGTAGCGAGCCATATCGCCGACTTGCTCGAAGATCGAGCGGTCGCCGCCGGTCAGGGTGTCGAGGAAGTCCGCGACGGATTTGCGCTCGACTGCGACGCGATCCGACAGGACGTAATCGCCCACGTCGAGGGTTTTCAGCCGGGTGTCGATGCCCTCGCGGGTCGAGAGATCGCGGGCGATGGTCGAATCGAGTTCGCGCTGGTCGGCGACGATCCCGATGCCGTCGCCGGTGGGTTCCGCGATCTCCCGGTCGATGGCGTCGGGCTCCGTGCCGCCCTCCGGAGCTTCGTACGACTCCAGTCCGCGTTCGAGGTCACTTCCCTCGTCGGCGTCGAAATCGGCCAGCTGGCGCTGGCTGGGATCGAGCTGTTCCTCGACCTCGTCGGCAACGCCTTTCAGCTTCCGGAGTTCGGATTCCATCTCCTGCTCGCGCCGCCGGGAGATCCAGAAATACGCCTCGTCGCGGGTATCCTCCGCGAGCAACACGACCACTCGTCCTTCCTCCTGGCGACCCGTCCGGCCCTTGCGCTGGATCGAGCGGATCGCAGTGGGGACGGGTTCGTAAAACAAGACGAGATCCACTTCGGGAACGTCCAGTCCCTCCTCGGCAACGGAGGTCGAAACGAGCACGTCGAACTCCCCGGCCCGAAACGATTCGAGGACCTCCGCCTGTTCGTTTTGGGTCATCCCCGAACTGCCCTCCTTGTCGCCCTGGCCGACGAACCGCCGGGTTTCGACGTGCTTTCCGAGGAAGTCGGTCAGCGTCTCGGCGGTGTCGCGGTATTCGGTGAAGACGATCACCCGGTCGCCCCCGCGGGCGAGCGTCTCGACGGCCAGTCGCCGGGTCTCCGAGAGCTTCGGGTGGAGGTCGTCGTAGGCCTCGGCGCGGCGCATCGCCTCCCGGACCTTGGGTTCGCTCACGAGGCGCTGGCTCGCCTTCGACGCACCCGAGGAGCGAGCCTCGTTGCGCAGACGCTCGAAATACGCCTCCAGCGCCTCGACGCCCTGGGATTCGACCACCTCGACGGCATGTTTGAGCTTCATCACCTCGGCGTGGATCGACATACCCTCGTAGCCCTCCGACTGGTCGTTCTGGATCAACGCCTGGAGTTCGCTGCGGGCCTCGAAGAGGTCCGTCCGGGAGATATCGACCCGCGCCGACGACAGCACGCCCATCTCCTTCAGCCGTTCGAGGCGGTCCTTGAGCACCTCGTTGAGCCCGTCGCGGATGTCGATGATCTCGTCGGGGACCTCGATTCGGTTCCACTCGACCTCGGTGTCGTGGGTGTACTCGTCGACGTCGGCGTCGTCTTCGGTCATCACCTCGACTTCGGTGATCCCCAAATTCTCGCACACTTCGAGGATCGCCTCCTCGTCGCCGCCGGGCGAGGCGCTCATGCCCGTCACCAGCGAGTTCTCGGCGTCCTGATGGTAGCGTTCAGCGATGTAGCCGTAGGCGTAGTCGCCCGTCGCGCGGTGGCATTCGTCGAATGTCAGGTGGACGACCTCCGAAAGCGAGATCCGCCCGCCTACGAGGTCGTTTTCGATCACCTGTGGCGTGGCGATCACGACCGTCGCCTCGTCCCACAGCGCGGCGCGGTCGTCGGGGCTGACCTCGCCGGTGAAGACGACGATCTCCTTGTCGGGGATCGAGAGGGCATCCCGATAGAAGTTCGCATGCTGTTCGACGAGGGGTTTGGTCGGCGCGAGAAAGAGGACTTTCCCGCCGAGTTCGTTCAGCCGTTCGGCGGTGACCAGCAGGCTGACAGTGGTTTTGCCGAGTCCCGTCGGCAGACAGACCAGTGTGTGGGCGTTTTTCGCGGTGCCGGCGAGTTGCAGTTGGTAGAGCCGGCGCTCGATGAACCGCGGGTTCAAAAGCGGATGGTCCACGTGGTGTGTTCGCTCGTCCGTGGCGGCCATTGAGCGTTCTTGTTCGTTCTCGGGGTTAAGGGTTCGTGTAGCGTAGTGGAAGTAAAACAAATATTACCTGAGTAAATACATTACAGTGATGGAATGGAAAGCTATTGCAACCTCCGTCTTTGATCTGCCCTATTACATAGGTAGCGGAGATTCTCTACATGGAGAACCAACCGCTGTTATCAGCGAAGACGGACTTGCCCTTGCTGAACCGCTCTATGAATCTATCACCGCTTGGCTAGACGAGATAGTTTCAGTTCTAGGCTTCGACCCAATAGCAATAAATGATTATTCAATCACGGATATCATGGATGAATTGGTTATTCAATTCACAAACGTTGGCTTCGCTATCTCTATCCCTGTCTCGCTAATTCTATTTTTGATTACTTTATATATTAAAGGAATATTCTCAAAACATATCCATGTTGAAGTACATAAAACGGTCAACGTGGATGTTATTGATCATCTGATTGATAACGGCTGCAATTGATAGGTGTCATAGAGGAACCGATACGCCACTTCCTAACCACATCGCCAGCGCCGATCCCAGCGGGATCGTGAGGTTGTCGTCGATGAAATATCCCCAGATCGAGAGCAGGTAACCATCGGCGACGGTCGCTACGAGCGCGCCGAGCACGGCCGTGGCGAGCGGGACGAACGGAACCGCGAGTACGACACAGACGGCGAACACGCCCCCAATTGCAACCGGCGATTTCGTTCGCCGTCCCTCGCCGAGATAGCCACCGACCGGATCGCCGACCGTGAGCATCAACATCGCGGGAACGCCGATCTTAGGCGGAAAGACAAGGGCTAAGATGGTCATACTGGCACCGTATAGGGCATAACCGGCGACGTTATCCTGCTCGTATTCGCGGGTGAGGCGATCGTAGATCCGCCAGTCGAGGCCGATTCCCAGACGGATCGCCTCCATGACGAACGCGAGCAGACAGCCGGCCAGAAGCAGCCAGCCGAGCTGGTCCCAGGTGACGATCCCCAGGAGGTAACTCGCGGGCGCTGTCGTGCCGCTTGCGTGTATCAAGCGTCGTTCGAACTCCGCCACTACTCCGCGGCGTTCTCGGCCTCGACGGATAGTTCTTCGTACCGAGCGGCCACGTCATCGAACCCAATCTCGCCGCTTCGAAGCGCCTCCAATACGTCAGCGAGGTCGCCGACCGGCACCCGGATCTGCTCGGTCGAATCCCGCTCACGGACCGTCACCGTTTCGCTTTCCTGGGTCTCGTAATCGACGGTGATACAGAACGGGGTGCCGACCTCGTCCTGGCGGCGGTACCGCCGACCGATGTTGCCCGAGTCGTCGTAGCTGACCTCGAACCCCGCGTCTCGGAGGTCGCCGGCCAACTCGCGGGCGCGTTCCCCGAGCCCGTCGCGGTCCATCAGCGGGAACACGCCGACGGTCGTGGGCGCGACTTCGGGATCGAACGCGAGGTAGGTCCGCTCCTCGCCCTCGATCTCGTCCTCGCGGTAGGCGTGGGCGAACACCGCATACAGCGTGCGCCCGACGCCGAAGGAGGGTTCGATGACATGGGGCGTGACGTGTTCGCCGCTTTCCGTGACTTCCTCGACCGAAAAGCCGGTCTTCTCCGTTGGGATCTCATAGGACTCGCCCTCGACTTCGACCGCGACAGTGTCGCCCTCGAACGCCGCACGATCCCGTTCCGCCAACCGTTCGAGCGCATCGGCGATCTCGCCGGCCCGCCCGCCGAACTCGGGTCCGAGATAGCTCATGTCGGGATCGACGGTCGCGCGCTCGACCCGGACGGGCTCGTCGTACTGCTCGAAGACGGTGAACGCCTCGCCCGAATGCTCGGCGTGTTTCGAGAGGTCGTAATCGCCCCGGTCGGCGAAGCCGGCGATCTCGATCCAGTCGCCGTCGACCTCCGCCTCGGCATCCCACGTGTCGCTGGCGTAGTGAGCCCGTTCACCCGGGAGGTGCTGGCGAAACCGGAAGCGATCCATGTCGATGCCGACCCGCTCGTACCACCGCTTTGCGAGCCCGAGGTAGTACGCAATCCACTCGCTTGCGATGGTGCCGTCCTCGACGGCCTCACCGACCGTTTTCTCGACGTACTCGGTTTCCTCGGCGCGCTGGTGGCCGATGGAGTACAGCGTCAGGGGCACGTCCGCGACCGCCGAGAGATCGGGTTCGTCGCGCTCGGGATCGACGAACAGCTCCAGTTCGGCCTGGGTGAACTCCCGAACCCGGACGATCCCCTTCCGGGGACTGATCTCGTTGCGATACGCGGGGCCGATCTGTGTGATCCCGAAGGGAAGCTGGTTGCGGGCGTATTCCGCGAGCTGTGGAAACTCGACGAAGATTCCCTGGGCCGTCTCCGGGCGCATGTACGCCGGCGAACCCGAGCCCGGGCCGATGGCGGTCTCGAACATGAGGTTGAAGTCCTCGACGGGCTGGCCCGCGAGTTCGGACCCGCAGGTCGGACAGACCAGGTCGTGCTCTTCGACGAGGTCCTCGACCTCGGAAATCGAGAGCGATTCGGCGTCCTCGATGGCGGTGTCGTCCTCGATCAGGTGGTCGGCACGGTGGCTTGCCCCACAGTCGCCACACTCGATCAGCATGTCGTCGAACCCGTCGAGGTGACCCGACGCCTCGAACACCGCCTCGGGCATGATCGTCGGCGCGTCGATCTCGTGGTTGCCCTCCTTGACGGTGAAGCGGTCCCGCCAGGCCGATTCGAGGTGGCGTTTCAGTGCCGCACCCTCCGGCCCGTAGGTGTAAAATCCAGCCGCGCCGCCGTAGATGCCGTTCGAGGGGAAGAAAAACCCGCGTCGCTTCGCGAGTTCCGCGAGCGTCCGGGCCTCGCTGTCGCGCTCAGGCTCGCTCATCGAGGGCCTCCAGCAGGTGGGTGTCCTGGACGATGCCGACGAGTTCGTCGCCGCTCATTATCGGGATCTGTTCGATGCCGTGGCGAATCATCAACTGGGCGGCCTGCTGGGCGGTCCGGCCTTCGGTGATCGTCACCACGTCCTCGGTCATGAACTCCCCGACCGGTGCGACCGGCAGTTCGACGTTGCGGGTCGGCAGGTAACGATTGCCGACGGACTGGATGCGCTCCCATTTCCAGTCATCGTCGTCGTCGGCCAGGCTGTCGCCGGTCCCCGTTTCGCCCTCGACGACCTCCGCGACGCCGATGATGTCGACTTCGGTGAGAACCCCACACATCCCGCCCTCATCGTCCAGCACGACCCCGTACGATTCGTCGGCGTACCGCAGTTCGCGTTCGGCGACCGGTAACGGGGTGTCGCGGTAGACGCAGTTGATCCGCCGGGCCACGACCCCGCCGACCTCGGCGTCGCCGTCGACCTCGCCGTTGGCGATGGCCCGGACCGCATCGGTGACGGTGACGATCCCGTTCAGTTGGCCGTCGACGACCGGCACCCGCCGAGCGCCTTCGCGGACCATCACCCCGGCGAGTTCCTCGATAGTCGTGTCTTCGGTGGTCGTGGGCCCCTCCTCCAACAGCAGGGCGAGTTGGTCCTCGTCGGGGTTGTCGATCAGCCCCTCGCGGGACACCAGCCCGCGAAACTCCTCAGTGCCGTCTTCGACTTTGAGGACCGGCACCGAGGAAAACCCGCCGTCGCTGAGGGAGTCGAGCGCGTCGTCGCGCGTGCCCGGCAGCTCGGCGGTAACGAGCTCCGAGCGGGGCGTCATCGCTTCGGCAACGTTCATACCCGCCGGCTACGGTGTCATCCTCCTTGTACCCTGCGCTCGGGAGTGGCGGGGGTCTTCCCGTCGATTTCGACGGCGAGCGAGACGGGTGTTCCCCGGTCGGCCGCCCTACTCTTCGTCGGAACCCTCCGTTTCCGAAGGGGTGTACCGCTCGTATCGGTCGGGGTTGGGGAAGAACTGCTCGTACTCGTCGTGATGGAACACTCCTAACGGGGTCTTATCGAGCGTCTGAACGTGGGTGTACATCTCGCCCTCGCGTCGGGCAGTCCTCACCAGTCCCGCGGCGTTCCGAATTTCGTAGGTTCCGGCGATGAGGATCGCCCGGTCGGTGTCGGGATCGAGCAGTTGTGTCACCATGAACACCCGCCCGCTCGCGCTCTGCTGGAAGATCCGATATCGGGGAAATTCGCCGGCCTCGACGGCCTCGCTGAACGCCTCGGCGTCGTTGCCGGGGATCACGTGGACGAACCCCCAGCGGTCGCTGTCGCCGGCGTCAGGGGGGTTCGGCGCGGTGTGGTCCACCGCGATGGCGAGGACGTTCCAGCCCTCTCCATCGAGGTCGTCGGCCATCGCCTGCATGTCGTCGAGGGTGTGCTGCCAAGCGTCCTTATGGGTATCCGCGTAGCTGGCGATTCGGTCCGCGTACTCGGGATCATCCTCGCCGACATCCGGCATATCCCGTTCCATGAGTCTCCGGGAGGTAAAACCTGCCGCTACCAGTGAGCAAGGAAATCGACACCCAACGAGACGGCAAGCACCGCGACGCCGGCGAGGAGGGTCTTTACCTCGGTCGGAAGCCGCTGATCCGGCGGGATCGAATACCACCGCAATGGGGGCAGCTCCTGTACTGCGGACTGAAACGCCGTCTCCTCGCGGGAGCCGCTCGATCCCGTCCGTTCGTCGACGCGCGGTTCGGCGAGTTCGACACCTCTGTCGGTGTCAGTACCGGCGGATTTCCAGATTGCACGCGGCCAGAGTCGCAGAATGCCGTACCCGGTGATGAGCCAACCGAGCAGAAAGGTCAGAACGACGACGCCGCCGGAGGTGTCGGCGAACGCAACCGCCGACACCAGCAACGACATCCCCCCCGCGAGGGCGGTCACGGCCAGCGCGTACACGATCACGTCGATGGCCTGTCGTGTACGGCTCGGCCCGCCTTCCAACGACATCACCGGGCGATGTGGAGATCGACACCGGTGTACTCGCCGGGCTCCTCGAACTCGGGGCGGTGGCGGTGACAGCGGCTCGTCCGCCCGTTCTCGCTCACCGTGTGGTGATCGGGATACTGGTTGTCACAGTCGCTACCGAACTCTTCGCGGAGGTACTCGCGGGCGGTTTCTTCGTCATTTTGTCGGACGTAGCCCGCCGCCTCGTCGAGATGATCCGCCACGTCGGGGGGCACGTCGAGGTGGCCGAACAGCTCCTCGCGGATCTCGCCGATGTCGGAAAAACGGGTGTCCATTCCCAGTCGCTCCTTGAGCCGGTCCCGCAGCGACCGGTCGGCGCGCGAGCGTTCCCGGAGCACGTCCCGGAACACATGTACGTTCGTCCACAGCTCCTCGTCTAAGTCCGTGTATTTCTCCGGGCGGATGTACATGGGACAGCGCGTGCTGAACGGACAGCCCGAGGGCGGGTCCCGCGGGCTCGGGGGGGTTCCCCGGAGCGTGATGCGTTCCTGCTCACTGGTCGGATCGGGTTCGGGGATCGCCGACAGGAGCGAGTAGGTGTAGGGGTTCGCGGGGTCGGCGAACAGCTCCTCGGTGGGGCCGATCTCCATGATGTTGCCGAGATACATCACCGCAACCCGATCACAGATATGGCGCACCACCGAGAGGTCATGCGCGATGAACAGGTACGTGAGCCCGAATTCGTCCTGTAGATCGTCGAGCAGGTTGAGGATCTTCGCCTGCACGCTCACATCGAGCGCCGAGACGGGTTCGTCGAGCACGATGAACTCGGGTTCGAGTGCCAGCGCGCGGGCGATGCCGACGCGCTGTTTCTGCCCGCCCGAGAACTGGTGGGGGTAGCGGTAGTAGTGTTCCTCCTGGAGGCCGACCGTCGAAAGCAATTCGCGCACGCGCTGGCGACGCATCCGTTTTTTCGATTTTCGCACGTCCACGATGAAGGTGTCCTCACCCCGCCGGCGCACGTCGATGTCCTCGGCATCGAGCGGCAGGCGCTCGCGCACCTCGACGCTCGCGCCATCCCCACTGGGGGTGACGACGATATCGGGATCGTTCGTTTCGGTCGCGTCAATGGGTTCGACCATATCGCCCTCGACGGCGACCGCTTCACCCTCGACGGCGACCGCCAGCGTCGGCCAGTCATGGACATCGAGGGGTTCGCGGACGATCTCGCCGACCGCCATCCGGTTGTTGAGACTGGATTCGGGGTCCTGAAACACCATCTGGGTGTTGCGCCGCCATCGCTTGAGTTCCGCGCCCGAAAGGGCGGTGGCGTCCTCGCCCTCGAACAGCACCTGGCCGTCGGTCGCGTCCTCCAGTTGGACCAGCGTCCGGCCCAGCGTGGTCTTGCCACAGCCGCTCTCGCCGACCAGTCCGAGGGTTTCGCCCCGGTTGATGTCGAAACTCACGCCATCGACGGCCCTGACGGGCTCGCTCTCGGTCAGGCCGCCCTCGTCGTAGTAGGTCTTCAGGTCGGTTATCTCGACCAGCGATTCGTCGCTCCGGCCGGGCGTATCCTCACGGGACACCGTTCGTTCACTCATCGTTTCCCTCCGTGTCGTTCAGTGACTGATGGGTGTCGAGCGCTTCCGGTTTCGCCTCGTCATCGGGATACAGCAGGCAGGCGGCGGTGTGGTCGCTCGCTTCCTCGTTAACCGGCACCGATTCGGGGTGGATGTCGGTACACTCCTCGTACTCCTGCGGACAGCGGGGCGCGAACCGACAGTAGGTCGCCGCCTCG
>CAYOFZ010000056.1:0-12348 GCA_964403315.1 uncultured Halobacteriales archaeon
CCGGCGAGCCCGCGTAGTACCCCTCCGGGCCGGGAGCCTGACTGGCGGCGAAGGCCTCGCCGGTCCACAGCGTCGTCGTGAGGTACTCGACGGTGCGGACGGCGGGTTCACGGTAGCGTTCCTCGCCGGTTGCGAGATAGGCGTTGGAAAACGCCCGGAGAAGGGCGGCGTTGGTGTCGAGGAGCTTCTCGTGAGCGACCCCACTCCAGTCACGGTTGCCGGCGTACCGGAAAAATCCACCCTCGTAGCTGTCGAAGAGGTGTCTGTGGATCGCTTCCAGCGTGCGGAGTGCCCCCTCGCGGTCGCGTTTGAGCGCGAACTCGATGGTCCGGGGCAGGGGAAACTTCGGGGTCTCTCCCCAGCCGCCGTATTCGGCGTCGAAGGCCCCATCGAGCCGGCCGAGGAGTTCCCCCTCGATGTCGGCGTCGAGATCACCCGCCGGCGGGTCCGAATCGCGCAGTGCCCGTGGCACCCGCCCGGCCTCGGCTCCGCGCTCGTCCCACACCTCCCGGACGCGTTCGAGCACTTGGCGCATCCCCTCGACACCGAGGTAGGTCGCGCCGGTGAGGATCCGGCCCTCGGGCGTACAGAACACCGTCGAGGGGAACCCGCCCATGTTGTATCGGTCGCGCGCCCGCGGGCGGCGATCGACATCAACCCGGATCGGGACGAAGCCATCGTTGACGTTGGCGGCGATCTGGGGGTTGGCGTAGGTCGTTTCGTCCATCTCGTGGCAATCGCTACACCACGTCGCCGACAGCGAGAGCAAAACCGGGAAATCGGCCTCGCGGGCGGCTTCGAAGGCGTCCTCGCCCCACTCGCGCCACTCGACCGGACTTTCGGCGGCTGGGTCGTCCATACCGCCGTTTGGGTGGCCGCGGGTTAAGACCCTCCGACAGGGTAAAGCGTTTTGCGCGCGAACCCGGTAGGGAGAGGTATGTGGAAACGCCTGCTGGCGGTGCTGTTGCTCGTTCCCCTGCTCGACGCGATCTTTCTGATCGTCGTCGCCAACTGGCTGTCGTGGCCGATAACCGTGGCACTGGTCGTGCTCACGGCGCTCGTGGGCACGGTGCTCGTCCGCGCGGAGGGCAGACACACGGTCCGGCGGTTCCGGGGGGCGCTCAACGAGGGCCGACCCCCGACCGACGAACTGCTCGATGGCGCGTTTCTGATCGCCGCGGGAGCCCTGCTGCTCAGTCCGGGATTGCTCACCGACACGCTCGGGTTTCTGTTCGCGGTGCCACCGACCCGATACGTCCTCCGGGGGGCGGCAAAGCGCTTCGTGATCAAACCGTATCTCGAACGCCGGACCGGCGGACTCCTGAGCGGCGATGTCTACACCTTCGGCTTTCCGAATTCCGACCGCGGGAGCGAGAACGACAACTCGGGCGGCGAGACGGTGGACCTGGGGTCCGAGAACTACGATGTCCACGAGGACGGCCGGTCGTGACTGCCCCCGAAGAGAAACGCTTAAACGGTGGACGACAGAAAAAACGGATGCACTCGTCGGGCCGATAGCTCAGTTAGGTTGAGCGCTCGGCTGATAACCGGGAGGTCCGCGGTTCAAATCCGTGTCGGCCCATTATTCTTGTCGCGAGCACGTCCACGAGCGGCAGAATAATCATACTGAACGGATTTGAATCAAGGAGTGAGCTGAAACGAGTTGCAGCCGGCGGAGAGTCCGAGACTCCGTTTCGAAGAAGGCTTATCGGACTGGTTTCGACCTCGTAATATCCACTCCTTGGCGAGAAGGCTTATAGCAGCGGTGCCTTCGCACGGACATGCCTCATCACGCCAAATGGACGGAAGTACAGGACACGACGACGGTCACGGTCGATACCCACGACCTCGAAGTCGCGTACTACGACGAGGGGACGGGCGATCCGGTCGTGTTCCTTCACGGGATCCCGTCGTGGTCGTTTCTCTGGCGGGATATCGTCCCATCCATCGCCGACGAGCGCCGCGTCATCGTCCCCGACATGGTGGGGTACGGGAATTCCGCGACCCACGACGGTTTCGACCGATCGATCCGGGCTCAGGAGGCGATGGTTCATGACTTACTCGACGGTCTCGGCATCGACACCGTCTCGTTCGTCGGCCACGACATCGGCGGCGGCATCGGATTGCGCTACGCCGCCCACCGCCCTGACGCGATCGATCGGTTGGTGCTCTCGAACGCCGCCTGCTACGATTCCTGGCCCGTCGAGTTCGTTCTCGACCTCGGATTCCCGGGCGCCATCGAAGACACGAGCGTCGAGGACGTACGATCGATGCTCGGCGAGCGGTACGAAGCGACGCTTTACGGTGACGACCCAAGCGAGGAGTTCGTCGAGGGGATGACGGCGCAGTGGCACTCGGAGGAGAGCATCACTTCCCTCGGCCGGAACGCTATCGCCACGAACACCAACCATACAACGGAGATCGACTACACGGCTATCACGGCTGAGACGCTGTTGCTATGGGGGGCCGAGGACGAATCCCAGCCGATTTCGTCGGCCTACCGACTACAAGAGGACCTCGACACCACTGAGCTCGTCGGGCTTGATGAGGCGAATCACTGGGTCACCGAGGACCGAACGGATGCCTACCGCGAGGAACTGCGGTCGTTTCTCCTCGATTGATCCCGTTCCAAATGGCTGTCCGATATCATCCAGAACGCCTCCGACACTCGCCCGGCGGTCGTCTACTCCCGGTTGTATGTCGTGAGGACGACGCTCACCCCCACGACGGATCGGATCACATCGCATTTAGCGTACGCTCAAGGCCAACATTGCCACGAAACGCGCTCCCACATTAGTCACCGCAACCCTCATGACTCCGTCGGCGCATTTCCCGACGGTGACGACCGCGAACCGGAGTCGGGTATTCCGACGGCGATCCGCGGCGGGGTCTCGATGAGGGTACTACTCATCCCCGAGGTGTATCGGCGTGACGACCTATCGAGCAACGGCACCGTCTCGGACACACGGATGTGGGTCGAGCAGTGGCTGGAGACCGACGACCGCCTTCACGTTTACTGGCTGTTGCCGCCCCGCGGGGCCGTGAACTATGACGCCGAGGACGTGTTCACCGACCGCGAGCGGGTGACGCTCATCGAGGGCGAACCGTTCGACGCGGGCAGTGATCCATCCATGTTCACCGAGGGCGGGTATTCGGAGGCGCAGTTGACAGGGCTACGGAAAGCAATTTTCGACTCGCTGGGTTACGTCGACGCGGTGGTCGACCAGTTGCGAACCGGGCGGACGACCCTCTATAAGTGGCTCTTCCAGCACACAGACCAGTGGGCGGCGCGGGTCCGGCCCTTCGATGTGATCGCCGACATCCACGATCTCCAGGTGCCGTTCAAGTACCGCTACTGTTCGTATCGTAACGAGTTTCAGATGCGAATGGAGATGTGCGCCGCGGCGTTCGCGGACGGCATCTGGTTCACCGCGGGCGTGGACGCCGACGGAATGAGACGGCACGCCCCCGCGTTCCTGCGCCCGTCGGTTGTCGAAGACGCGATGGACCGGGCGCTCGTGACGGGGAGCCCGCTGGATCTCTCGCGGTTCGAGGAAACCTACCGGGACGAGCCCCGCCGGTTTCACGCGGCCGGGTCGTTCTGGGCGAAAAAACACGCGGGGGCGGTGCTGGACGCCGCCGAACGGCTCCACGAGCGGTTCGAGATCCGGACGGTGGTAACGAGCATGGAGGACGTTCCGGCGGCGATCCGAAACCGGAAGTGGATCGAAGCCTACCCCAACGCTTCGCGCGAGACCTACGAACGGGCGCTGCAACGGGTGACATCGCCGTGTGCGCGAGCGAGTACGAGACGATGGCCCGGACGCCTTTCGAACAGGCCGCGAGCGGGCAGGTGCTCGTCCTCCGGGACGAACCCTGGATCTACGATTGCGTCCCCGAGGACTACCCGCTCGCGATTCCCGCGGACGACCTGGTCGATACGCTCGCGTGGGTCGTCGAACACTGGGACACGGCCGTCGAAGCGAACCGCCGGCTGGTCGCCCACGTCCAGCGGGTCCGCGACCCCGAGCGGTGTGGCCGGCGCACCTACGACGACCTCCGGCGGCGGGTCGAGACGTGCGTCCGAGACTGCGGGACCCGCCCGGAGGACGACGTCGTCCGGGCCGCGCTCGCGGGGATGGACGAGCGCGTCGCGCTCGACGACCTGAACGAGTGGACCGCACGCCACACGGAGGATGGAAGTCCGGTGCTCGATTCATCGCATACGCTCACCGATCTGGTGTACGCGCTTCGGACCATGGGATACACCGACATGGGAAACCCGGGAACGCCGGTGTTTCGCGCACCGGGGTAGCGCCACCGCCAACGTCAACCCCGAAGAGGCCGGTTGTCACCCTACGTTTAGGTAATGGGTGCCGAACCCGCATCTATGGCCGACACACCAGATATCAACGCGGTGGAGACCGAAGACGACTACATCCACGTCCGGTTCCGGGACCCGGATCAGTTCGACGATATCCGCACCCCCGACTGGGCGAAAAACCCGGCCCAGTCCGTCTCGGAAGGGAGTGAAGTGCGGATGGGCCAGGAGGAAGGCAGCGATGATTGGGAGGTACAGACCGTGTTGATCCAGAAAACCGTCGGCGAGGATAAGGCCAAAGACCAGGCCCAGGAGATCGTCAAGAAGATCGAATCGTCCTCCGGCGGGGATTGAGTGATCCCACTTTTGCTTCTCGGGGACGGCCCGACAGTATAGGTCCGCAGGAAGGAAGAACGCCGGAGCCATGGTTTTTTCGGTGCCTCTGACCCTCCGGCAACTCCCGGTATGACGGGAGCGATTATAGTGCTTATCGTGATGTTCTTCTGACTCGTATATTAGAATAGTCAATAAAAACCAAATATCAATCTGTTGTCTGCCGAAAACCGACGGTGCCGGGTCCTTGTCTGGGACCGTTTTCACACGAAAATATGGGTATGCAGTGGGATTCAGTATGATATCGATAAAACAATCATCGAAGCTCGCGGACGTCCAAACGATTACGTGTGCTACCGCCGAACCGCCGGTATGTCACGACGGACGATCCCCGCCGACGACGTGATCTACGAGTTCACGCCCGATCTCGATCCGGTGGTCACGCTCGCCGACGGCGAGAGCGCGACCGTCGAGACACGCGACAGCCTCGAAGGAGCGGTCCAGTCCGACGCGGACACCATCGAATCCGTCCCCGCGGAGGTAAACGGCGCGACGGGTCCCGTTGCTATCGAGGGTGCCCAGCCGGGTGACGTTCTCGCCGTCGAGACCGAGGCGATCCGGCCCGCTGAGGATCGCGGTCGGGTCGTCACGATCCCCGGGTTCGGCTTGCTGCAGGACGACGAGGCCGTCGAAGCCCCACGAACTCGGGTCACGCCCATCGAGGGCGACCAGCTTCGCTTCGACAACATCGAAGTGCCCGTCGAGCCCCTGGTCGGGACCATCGGCGTCGCGCCCGCTGAGGAATCATACACCACCCTCGTCCCCCATGATCACGGCGGCAACCTCGATACGACCGACCTGTCAGCGGGTTCGACGGTGTATTTTCCCGTGTTCCAAGAGGGTGGATTGCTCGCAATGGGCGACTGTAAGGCCGCGATGGCCGACGGCGAGATGTGCGGGACGGGCGCGGAGATCGCCGCCGAGATCGACCTCACCGTCTCGGTCATCGGGGATCCGGCGGTCGATCTCGAACGCCCGCTGGTCGAGACCGCCGACGCCTGGAAGACCCTGGCGAGCGCCGAGACCGCCGAGGAAGCCTGCCGGATCGCCAATCGCGACGCGATGGCGCTGCTCGAAGCCGAACACGACTTCGACCCGACCGACGCGCACCTGTTTTCGAGTCTAGTCTGTGATCTGGAGATCAGCCAGGTGGTCGATCCCCTCGTGACGGTTCGCAACGCGGTTCCCAAGGAGTATCTCGGAGATCCGATCTAGAGCGCCAAGGTGGTTCTTCTATCGGTCGCGCCGGATCATCCGAAGAACTAGACTGCACACGCAAGGCGTGTCCCTTTGTCAATTCCGGCGATAACGGGGGTATGGCAAACGACGATTGGACGTCCGATTGGAACGATGACGGCGATAGCGAGAGGTTCAACTGGAACATCGAGGATGTCCCGCTCGCCGCTGACGACGAAGCGACGCTCGAACGCGTCCAGTGGGTGGGCGACCTCCTCGACGAGGCGATACCGGTGCCGGGAACGAACTACCGCGTCGGTCTCGATCCCCTGCTTGGTATCCTCCCTGTGGCCGGTGACTCCGTTGCTGCGGTGATCTCGCTATACATCGTTGGGGAAGCCATGCGGGTCGGGGCGTCGTGGTCGACGCTTGCGACCATGATCGGTCTGATCGCCGTCGATGCCATTGTCGGATCGATTCCGGTGCTGGGAACGGTGTTCGACGCGGTATGGAAGGCGAACAAATGGAACGTCGGTCTGCTCGAACGGGAACTCGACGCGCGCTAACGTCTCATACCACTGGGCCGATACCGCTTTCGATCACGGGATCAGCGGGACGACGGCGGATGATGAAAACGGGATGATCGCCCTTGTGAGAGAAGGGACCGAAATCCACTTGTTTGCGAATATGAAACCAGGCGGTGAGCGAGGGTGGCCGAGCCTGGCCAAAGGTGGCGGGCTTAAGACCCGCTCCCGTAGGGGTCCGTGGGTTCGAATCCCACCCCTCGCATTCTTGCCGCCCGAGCAGTTCCGCGAGGGCGGTGAATCGAACGACCGATCAGACGACGTAGTAACACTCGTCGTCGCGCTCGGCGCAGCCGAACAGCCCGAGCCAGTCGAGCAGCCGGCGGACGCGCTCGCGCCAGATCCCCTCCCAGTCGGGTGTGCGGTGGCGTTCCCAGCGCGGGACCGACTCGAATCGCTCGAAGACCGCCGCCGCCGAAAGCGGCCCCGACGATTCGAGGATCCCCTGAATCTCGCGCGCGCCGTACACCCCCTCGATCAGGGCGGTACCGAGGTCGTCGCGCTCCTCACGCGTGCGGTGATAGCCCGAAGGACCCTTGGCGACGAGCCCGAGTCCTCGCAGGAAGGCGAGCCAGTCGCGGGCACCATCGGACTCCCGGATAGCGGTCCGGTCGATCAACCGATCACAGCAACTCGCCTCGGGTTCGGGCACCAGCGGTACCGCCTCCCGTATCTCGAAGAGCTGATCGACCGTCCTCGGAACTGGGGGCACCGGCTTGACCCTCATAACTCGAAACTCTCGCCGAGGAGGTCCTCGTCGGTTCGACCGTAGTGGTGGGTCGGGCCGCCGAGTACGTCGATGGTGACCTGTGCCGGCGCAAAGACGGATGCGGGCACGTCCCCGAACTCCCAGCCGGCGTCCTCGAAGATAGCCTCGAAGGGCCGACCGTACTCCTCGCTCGCGGTCGAAACCACCTCCTCGAAGCGGCCGAACTCCTCTCGGACGACGACGTGAGCCTGCCCGCCGTAGGCCAGCGCGTCGTTTGTCCGGCCGATGGCGGTTTCCTCGTCGCCGGCGACGGGGGCGACGGGCGCGCTCGCGCTCGCGGTGACGATGTCGAGGGGATCATAGCCCAGTTCCGAGAGCCGAAACACCGCGAGTTCTGCCGCGCGAGCGGCCATCGTGACGCTGCCGGCGAGGCTGGCCGTCGAAAAGGTCGGCAGAAACACCGCATCGGGCTCGACGCCAGCGAGGTCGGCGACCTGCTCGGCGGCCGCCTCGGTCGGGAAGTCGTCGCTCTCGACGGCAAGCACCGCGAAGTCGAACGTATCCTCGTAACCCACGCGGGCGAACTCCCCTTCCTCGGCGACCAGCGCGCGGGCCGGCCCCGAGCCGAGCCCTTCGAAGTCCTCGACGGTGAGTTCCCAGCCGGCTTTCTGGGAGCAGAGGATCGCCAGCGCGGGCTGGTCGGTCGAGAACTCGACGTGGGGTAAGGGAGCGCCCGCGACCTCGTCCATGCGGGTCTGGACGGTGGCGAGGCCGGCGGTCTGGAGTTCCGCGAGCAGGAGGCCGGCCTCGATGCCGCCGTCGGCCTCGATGCCGAAATCCAGCACCGTGGTTCCGGTGTCGAGTTCCGAGGCCGCGATGTCGAGTTCGGCGGTGAAATCGAGCGCCTCGTCGACGAGTTCGAGCGCCATGCGGTTGAGGCTGTCCATACCCCCGATTTCGCCGGCACCCTAATGGACATAGCGGTTGCTCGGGTCGGCTCCAGAAACCGGATTCCCGAGGTACCGGCCTTACGTCCCGCCCGCTTCCCGGTCGAGTTCGCGCTCGACGGCCTCGACTTTCTCGCTCGCGGTCTGGTCGCTCGCGCGCTTGTCGTCGATTTTGAGATGGGTGCTCACGCGGTCGCCGTCGACGGCCTCGTGGGCGGCCTGGGCCGCCGCGAACAGTTCGTCTACGTCCTCGGTTTCGATCACCGTGCCCATGGGGTTGGTTTCGTAGGTAACGTCGAACTCTTCCAAGGCCTCGACGGATTTTGCGACCTCGTCGGCCATGCTTCCTTCCCGAACGGGTGCCACGCTCAGCAGTGCGATCACCGTCATGGGTGAACCAACGTTGGCCAGCCACCTAAAGTTGGACCCTGCTTGCAAAACGATCATGCTGAAAGACGCGAGATACATCGAACTGTGACACCGTTTTACCGTGGCGCCGGGATCGAGTGCGGCACGTCATCTTTTCGAGGAAACAAATTGATAATCGGCTCCGTGGTAGATAGAACCGAGATGCCAGCCTGTGCCACCTGTGGCGAACACGTGACTGCCCGATTCCAGCGTGTTTTCGCCGGTAACGACGGTGAAGTCTACGGCTGTCCGGCGTGTATGGACATGACCGAGATAATCAACGGAGCGCCCGCCCGCGAGTGAGCCGCGTGCGAATCGCAGCCGGAGGAACGATACGGCGATGAGCAGTGCTGACTCCGAAGAACTCACGCTAGGGACCGTTCTGGCGTTTGCCGCCGCAATGGTCGTCATCACGGCGGCGATCATCACGACCGGCGGGATCCTCCACTCGTTTCCCACGCTATCGGGTCCGGATGAGGACACGACCGCGAACGATTCGGCCGACGATCCCGACAATGGGTCTACACCGACTAACGAGAGCGAAAACAACGCGACCGAAAACGGAACGACGGCGGGAAATACGAGCGAAGGAAAGGATTCCCCAGAAACCGGCTGACTCGGCGTTCAGCCCGCCTTCCTATAGGCCCGTATCGCAAAGAAGAGAACCACGCCGATCAGGCCGATGGCGAGAAGCGGTGAGAGGATACTGAGAACCAACAACGCGAGTATCACGAGCAGCGCAACGGCGGTGATAACGACGACCATAGCTCCGATTACGGGGCTACATCCTTAAGCCTGCTATCGGATCCACGGGTTCTACCGTTTTCGGTCGGTCGAAACATCGCCCAGTCACTTCGATTCGTCGATACTGTGACGATCACCGTCCTCGTAAACGGTGTCATCGTCCAGAGAGATCGTCGTATCCAGTTCGTTGCTCAGGCGCGCGAGGATCGTCCCGGCCTCGGATTCGTCGAAAGCGGTGTCGAGCGGGCGACGAACCCACCACACGACGGTATCGCCCCCGACGGTTTTTCGCTCGATCTCGTCGCGTTCGTGGAGTTCGTCGAGCTTCCGGCGGACGGCATCGGGCGAGAACCCGATCATCGACCCGATCTCGCGTGCAGTCACGACGGGGTCGTCGGCCCCTCGGACCGCTTCGAGGACGCGCTCGGCCGTGACGGTCTCGGTGTGTCGTCCGCGTTCGTTTCGGTCCTGGTTTTCCATACCGGACGGATGGATTCGAGCGGCGTAAACCTCCCCCTTCGCCGGGTTCCGGCAGACCGTCCTATCGGCTCAGTCCTCCATCGCGTCGTCGGAGGTTTCGAGTGCGGCGTCGAGTGCCGCGACGGCCTCGTCGATCTCGTCTTCGGTGATCGTTAGCGGCGGCGCGATGATGAGCGTGTTGATCACGTTGGCGACATACGTGCCCCGGTCGTAGGCTTCGGCCGCAACCTCGTCGACGACCGTCGAACCCATCGACCTCCGGTCCTCGCGGGTTGCAAAGGGCACGCGTTCGTCGGGATCCTGGGTCAATTCGATCCCCCGGAACAGCCCGACGCCGCGGGTGTCGCCGACGCTCGGGTGGTCGGCGGCGAGGGCAGCGAGTCGCTCGCCGAGGTACTCGCCGACCTCGCTCGCACGGTCGATGAGGCCTTCCTCTTGATAGGTTTCGATTGCCGCGAGGCCGGCCGCACACGAGACCGGGTGGCCGGCGTAGGTGTGCCCGTGTGAGAGCATGCTCTCCTCGAAATGCTCGGCGATCTCGGGGATGACCGTCGTCGCGCCAAGCGGGGCGTAGGCCCCGGTCAAACCCTTCGACATCGCCATGATGTCGGGCTGAACGTCGAACACGTCACAGCCGAACCATTCGCCGGTGCGCCCGAAGCCCGCCATGACCTCGTCGGCGATCAACAGCGCGTCGTGATCGTGGGCGATCTCCTTGAGGCCCGAGAGGTACCCCTCTGGCGGGACGATCACGCCGTTCGAGCCGACGATGGGCTCGACGACCACGGCCGCGACCGTGTCGCCTTCGAGCATCAACTGTTCGTCGATGTATTCGAGGCTCTTCATGGGATCGAGCGTCGAGCCATAGGCGTAGGGATCGGGGGCCTTGACCGCGCCCGGAACGCCGGGTTCGGCATCCAACCGACGGGGATCGCCGGTCACGCTGATCGAGCCGGCGGTCGCACCGTGATACGAGCGGTACCGCGAGAGGATCTTCTGTTTGCCGGTGTACGACCGCGCGATCTTGAGCGCGGCCTCGATGGCTTCGGTCCCGCTAGTCGAGAAAAATGTCTTCGTGAGCTCGCCCGGCGTCACCTCCGCGAGTTTCTCGCCGAGTCTGGCGCGAGCCTCGGTCGTGAAACTCGGCGCGAAGTAGGCCCCTTCCTCGGCTTGTTCGGCCATCGCCTCGGCGACGGCATCCGCGGAGTGGCCGAGGTTCGTACACATCAACTGTCCCGAGAAGTCGATGAACTCGTTGCCGTCGGCGTCGGTGAATCGCACGCCCTCGGAACCGGTCACCTGCGTCGGGCTCACCTCGCTTTGATACGCCCACGTGCCGAACACGTACTCCTTGTCCAGTCGCTCGATCTCGGTTGCGTCGTCGGCCATATCGCCCTCGGATCCGTCCGACATTGGTTAGCTATCCTGCTTGCTCCGATTCATTAACTCTTGCTATGTCTCCCGCCTTAATCCCCCGTTTTGAGCGGTCCCGATACGCCGGTGCTCGCGGTCCGAAGACAGCAACACCTATCCGTTCGGGCCGAGAGGATAGAGGTATGAGTGGGGACACTCTGCAAGAAGCGTCGGAGCCAAGCCATGTCGATGCGTGCCTGTCGCGGGCGCGCGACGCGATGGACCGAATCGAGGACTACGATCAAGAGGCGGTCGACGAACTCGTCCAGGCGGTCGCCTGGGCGGTCTACGAGGAGGATCGCGCGGAAGAAATCTCGGAGGTGGCGGTCCGGGACACCGGCTTTGGCAACGTCGAAGACAAGATCCAGAAGAAACGCCGCAAAACCAAGGGCACCCTCGACGACCTCCTCGGGGAACCCTCGGTCGGCGTCATCGACACCGACGAAGAGGAGGGCCTGACAGAGATCGCAAAGCCGGTCGGCGTCGTCGGGGCCGTGCTCCCCTCGACCAATCCGGGAGCGACACCCGCAAACATCGCCATGATGGCGCTCAAGGGACGCAACGCAGTGATCCTCTCGCCATCGCCGAGCGGGTTCTCGACGTGTGAACGCGTCGTCGAGTACATCCACGAGGAACTCGAACGGATCGGCGCGCCCACGGGCCTGGTACAGATGCTTCCCGCGCCTGTCAACAAAGAGCAGACCTACGAGTTGATGGACCGGGTCGATCTGTTGCAGGTGACGGGATCGGCGAACAACGTCGAGCGCGGCGAGCAGTCGGGGACGCCCAACTACAACGTCGGCGAGGGCAACGTCGTCTCGGTCGTCGACGGCACGGCCGACCTCGAGGCGGCGGCCGAGCGGATCAAGGAGAGCAAGACCTTCGATTACGCGACGAGCTGTTCGAGCGACAACTCGGCGGTGATCGTCGAATCGGTCTACGACGAGATGGTGGCGGCACTGGAAGCCGAGGGCGGATACCTGTGTAACCCCGACGAGCGCCGGAAACTCGAAGCGACGATGTTCCCCGAAGGTCACGGCTCGCTGAGCGGGGATGTCGTCGCCCAACCCCCCGAAGAAATCGCCGAGGCCGCCGGGCTCGACGTTCCCGACGATACGGAGTTCTTCATGGTCGAGGGCCAGGGGATCGGCGAGGAGCACCCCCTCTCGGGCG
>CAYOFZ010000057.1:0-11951 GCA_964403315.1 uncultured Halobacteriales archaeon
AAGTACGCGATGTACGCGAGCACCCCCGAGAAGAGGCTGACGTAGCCGAGCGCGATCACCGCGCCGGGGGTCCACTCGATTGTGGTGAACTGTTCGCCGTGTAGTCCCGCCAGCAGATGACAGAACGCCGCTCCTACCGGTAGGCCCCAAGCGGTCCGCGCGGTGCTGGGCATAGGGGGATCGGCCCGCCGGATGAGGACGCCGCCAAGCGAGATCCCGACCGCACCCACCAGCAGGATCGCGTAGCCGATGCCGACGCTCGCGAGCAGGTTCGCGGGATTGAGATCGATGACGACCGCCACGCCGACGAGCGCAACGGCCATGCCGACGGCCTCGAACCGGTCGAGGCGTTCGTCGGAGAGCAAGACGGCCGCGAACACCGGCGTCAGGATCGGGTTGAGGCTGAAGATGATCGACGCGACGGCGCTTGAGATGTACTGCTGGCCGAGGAAGATCATCGCGTTGGCAAGCCCAATTGACAGCAGACCTGCGGCGGCGATCCCCGCGAGGTCGCCGAGGGTTTTCGGAAGCCACTGCTCGCGGGGTAGCGCCAGTAGGACATACCCGAGCAACAACACCGCCGCGACATCGAACCGCAGGGCGACGAACAAAAGCGGGGGCATGTATTCGAGGCCCGCCTTTGCCGCGACGAAGGTGCCCCCGAAGAAAATCGCCGTTGCGAGAAACATGACAACACGGCGAGTCGACTGGTCTATCGCCACCACCCCCTTGATCGGTAGCGTTCCATAGCAACCATCTCACTTCTCGGTAGGGCCGTACCGAGTTTATATCTGTCCAGAAACCGATTCATCAAGTGAAATTACGTAATGGAGACGGAACGGAATCGATCGATGAAACAGTTTCATGGTACGAAACCGTTTTGTGTGGCTGCCGCGCAAAACCCGTATGGAGTCGGCGCTCGCGGAGATCGAGTTCCTCGCGCTCTCGTCGAACCGCGTCGCGGTACTCGAAGTCCTCGCCGAACAACCACGTACGCGCAGTGACATCGCCGAGGCGACTGGTGCCTCCCAGCCGACGATCGGTCGGATCCTCCGGGACTTTCAGGAGCGTCGGTGGATCACGTGGACCGAGCGAGGCTACGAGGTGACGGCGACGGGGCGGCTCGTCGCGGCGGGACTCACCGATTTGCTCGCGATTCTCGAAACCGAGGAGAAACTGCGCCCAGTGATGGAGTGGCTCCCCGCCGAGGCGATGGAGTTCGACCTCAAGCGCCTGCGCGACGCGACGATCACCGTTCCGAGCCGGACACGCCCGAGTGCGCCGGTAAAACGGGTACTCGGTATGCTCCGGGATGCCGAGGAGGTTCGGATCTGCTCGCACGCGTTCAACGAACAGAGCTTGGAGGTGATCCACGAGCGGGTCGCCGAGGGGACCCAGACGTTCGAAGGCGTGTTCTCGCGGCCGGCAATCGATGCGCTCGCCGAGGACGACTCGTTGCGTGCCCGGTTGCGCGACCTCGTTTCGGCGGAGGGCGCGGCGATTCACAGCTATCCCGAGGAGATCCCGGTCGCGGTCACCATCGCCGACGGCCGGGTTCACCTGATATTGCGTGACGACGACGGGGTGTTACAGGCGGCAATCGACACTGATGACTCCGAGGTAGTGTCGTGGGCGCGCTCGGTCCACGAGGACCACCGGTCGGCGGCGAGCCCACTCGAGGCTGGGGAGCTCTAGCCCTTCGACTGAAAAGGATTAACAGCGTCCGGCTGTAATCTCCACGTAATGGCCAATGACGTTAAACCGACACGCAAGAACCTGATGGCGATAGAGGATCGGATCGAACTCTCCGAACGGGGCCACGACACCCTCGAAAAGAAACGCGACGGCCTGATCATGGAGTTCATGGACATCCTCGATCAGGCCCAGGACGTCCGGACCGACCTCGAGGAGTCCTACGAGCGGGCCCAGCGCTCGATCAACCTGGCGCGGGCGATGGAGGGCGACGTGACGGTGCGCGGGGCGGCCGCCGCGCTGAAGGAACACCCCGAGATCACCACCCAGTCCAAGAACATCATGGGCGTCGTCGTCCCGCAGATCGAGTCGACGAAGGTCCAGAAGAACCTCCAGGAGCGGGGGTACGGCGTCCTCGGGACGAGCGCCCGCATCGACGAGGCCGCCGAGGCCTACGAGGAACTGCTCGAAAGCATCATCCTCGCCGCGGAGGTCGAGACCGCGATGAAGAAGATGCTCCGCGAGATCGAGACCACCAAGCGCCGGGTCAACGCGCTGGAGTTCAAGCTCCTGCCCGACCTCCGCGAGAACCAGGAGTACATCGAGCAGAAACTCGAAGAGCAGGAACGCGAGGAGATCTTCCGGATGAAGAAGATCAAGGACAAAAAAGAGGAAAGCGAAGCCGAGAACGAACCCGAGGAAACGGAACCGGAGCCGGTTCCCGCCGACGACTAATCCCTGGGTATGGATTGTCCTGTGTGTGGTGCCGACGCGCCGGTCATCGATTTTCCGGCCGATTTCCAGGCGTTTCGCCCCGGCGAACCCGACCGGATCGGGATCTGTCGGCGCTGTCTGACGGCTTCGCCGGCGGAATCCGAGCCGGTCGAGGTCGATCTCGTGTTCGTTACCGAACTCTCGACCGCGCTACCGTCCGATCCCGAGACCGCCCTGGGGGTCGCCTTGCTCGTGACGCTCTGTGACTCGCTTGCGGTGTATCGCGCCGAGATCGAAGACCTCGTTTCCCGGATCGAACGCGCGGGCGTCGATCCGCTCTCGACGCTGGATCGGCTGGCCGCCGATCCGGATCTCAACCTCGCTATCGATGTCGAACGGCGACGCCCGCAGTTGGTGCAGTTGCTCCGATAACTTCGAATCTTGGAAAACTTCTATGATGGTTTAGGCCGAGCTTCGAGCGTATGCCCCGTACTACAGGGGATCGGCGCGGTACTGGGTGGTAGTGCGCTCGCAAGCACCGCGGGAGCCAGCGATGGACACGACGAGACGGATGAGTGGAGGGGAAGACGACGAGTTCTGCCTTCCCGAGGACGATGGATTAGTGACTGTCGATGGAGACGAGAGCATCGAGGGGACGGCTTCGCGGATCTGTGAGGCGATCCGGGAGAAGGAGAAGCTGATGCTGGTTGCAACCGTCGATCACGTCGAAAACGCCGCGTCGGTCGGTAAGGAGCTACGCCCGACCCGGCTGTTGATCTTCGGCAATCCCCGAGTCGGGACGCCGCTGATGCAGGAAGCACAGTCGGTCGGGATCGATCTCCCCCAGAAGACGCTCGTCTGGGAGGACGCCAAGGGAGGCGTGAACGTCACTTACGACGATCCCGAGTATCTTGCCGCTCGCCACGGGATCGAGGGCCAGGACGATCTCTTGGAGATGATCGAGAACGCTCTCTCGATGATCGCAGAGCAGGAAAGCAAAAACGAGGGCGGAGCTTAGATCCCTGTCGAGTAGCGCAGGATTCCCGCGATGCCGCCGAAGGCGTCGTAGAGCTGTTCGCCCTTCTCGAAGTCCGTTGAGATGAATTTCGTTTCGGTGCCCCGCTGTTCGGCGATATTGATGAGGTGATCAATGGCGTCCTCGCGGTCGGCGATCTCGGCGCTCGTGCCGTCGTCGCACTCGTAGTCGGGCGCTTCCCCGCCGCGCTCGACGAGTTCGTACTCCTCGGTGTCGCCACAGTCGTAGGCGATCACGTCCTGTCGGAGGTCCTCCGAGAGGAGCAACCGCTCGACCGACCCCATCATGAGGTTCCGTCGGGTCTGGTCGAACCCGTAGGTGGCGAGATCGCCCTCGTGGAGCTGTTTGAAGAAGTCCTCCATCTGGTTTTTGTCCTTCATCACCTCGGCGTCGGCCAGCGCCTCCTCGGCGTGGTCAACCAGATCGTACAGCCCAGACTCGTCGGTATAGGAAACGTCGAACTTCCCGAGCACCTGATCCTGGAGTTCGTGATGGAGGTAGTCGCCGTCGAGGAACTCGTCTTTGGTCGGCGAGGGCCCGCCGACGAGCACGCCGTCGAGGTCGTGGCGCTCGGGGACGAACAGGTCGTTCGCCATGCCGGCGATCTCCTGATAGAAGTTGTCGATGGCTTCGAGGCGGAGGCGAGCGAACCGCTGTGCGGACTGGCCACCCTTTCGCTGTTTGCCCGGCACCAGCGAGGTCGCCGATTTGACGGGTTCGACCCGTTTACCCCGGAGCCAGCCGACGTTTGCCTCCCGGCGATCCAGCACGATCAACCCGTAGAGGCCGTTGTCCGCGAGCATCTCCTCTAGGGGTTCGGTGAAGAAATCCGAATCGCAGTGATAACGGAATGATTCGACGGGCTGGGGCGGGCTTTCGAGCACGCGCGTGATCATCTCGGTCTGGCCGCCGCCGGAATCGACCGCGCCCGAAAAGAGGACCATCCCGTTTTCGGGCGGGGTGTCGTAGTACTGTAGTCGGGATTTGATGCTCGATAGTGCGTCCTGGACGTTTTTGCGGGTATCCTTGGATTTGATATTGCTTGCTTCGCTGTGTTCCTGGGTGACGTGCTGGGTAACGTCGGAGATCCGCCGATCCGGCGGGACATAGATCGTCACGAGTTGGGTTCCGGATCCCTCGTATTCGTTTAGCTCCTCGATGACCCGCCGGAACTCGTATTTCTTCCGGTCGGAGTCCTCGGTCTCCTGGGTACTCATTGCCGTTTCTAGGCCCGCCAGCCGGTAAGTACCTGTTGACGAGGAGAGCAACACATAACTGGATGCTCGCTGATGATCGGAACATGGCAGCGGAAGACGATTCGGTGCCGCTTAGCTGGGTAGTGTTGTTCGTCCTGCTCGCACTAGGATTGACTGCCGCCGTCATCCTGATCGCCGGGACGGGAAGCGGGGCAACCGGCCTGCTTCTCCCGTTACATTGACTCGGGGGCCGCGACCCCCAGCACCCACAGCGCGTTGGCGATAGTGTGTCTCGATGCGGCGACCAGCGCCAGTCGCGCCTCGCTAAGTTCGGGATCGTCGGCGCCGAGCACCTGACACTCCCGGTAGAAGGCGTTGAACGTCTCGGCGAACTCGCGGGTGTAAGTCGCCACCACGTGGGGGTGGCGATCCTCGGCGGCGGTCTCGATGACGGCGGGAAACCGCGCGATCACCTCGATCAGGTCGCGCTCCTCGTCGGTTTCGAGTCGGTTGGGATCGACCGCGCCTGGATCGCGGTCGGCCTCGCTCAGGATCCCGCAGGTCCGGGCGTGGACGTACTGGACATAGGGGGCCGATTGGGCCTCGAAATTCAGCGCACGGTCCCACTCGAAGGTGATCGCCTTCGAAGGCTGTTTGGCGACGATATCGTATCGCACTGCTCCGATCCCGACCTGCCGGGCGATGCGGTCGATATCCTCCTCGTCGAGTTCGTCGTCGCGGATCCGGTCGTCCATGCGGTCCTCGACCTCCTCACGGGCCCGGGCGACCGCCTCGTCGAGCAGGTCGTCGAGGTCGATGCCCGTTCCGGCGCGGGTGCTCATCTTCCCTTCGGGGAGATTCACGTAGGAGTAAAACACCGAATCGAGTCGGCCGGTATCGTTGCCGAGCAGATCCAGCGCGGCGGCGAGTTGCTCGGCCTGGAGTTTGTGATCCTCACCGAGTACTGTCACCGCGTGGTCGAAGTGTTCGAACTTCCACTCGTGGTGGGCGAGATCACGGGTGGTGTACAGCGAGGTGCCGTCCGAGCGCAGGAAGACGAGGTTCTTCTCGAAACCGGGGAGATCCAGTTGCCAGGCGTCGTCCTCGTAGACCGCCTCGTCGAGATCCTTGAGCCGCTCGATTACGTCCTCGGTCGAGCCGTCACGGATGAACCGGGTTTCCTTGACGAACTCGTCGAACTCGGCGGGCAGGCGGGAAAGCGATTCGCGCATTCCCCCTAAGACAGTGTCGACAACGTGCTCGACGCGCTCGTAGGTCGCCTCGTTGCCCGCTTCCAGTCCCCGCATGATCGATTCGATCTCAGCTTCGGCCTCGGCGACCGCTTCATCGGACTCCTCTTCGAGGAAGGCATTGCCTTTCCGGTAGTAGCGCACGAGGTCGTAATCGGCCTTTTCGCGTTCGGGTTCGGACAGATCGGATTCGTCGAAGGTCTCGTAGGCCCACGTGAAGACCGCCATCTGACGGCCGGCGTCGTTGACGTAGTAGTGGGTTTCGACCTCGTGGCCTGCGAAATCGAGCAGGCGGGCGACCGCATCGCCGACGATGGGGTTGCGCGCCCGGCCGACGTGTACGGGACCGGTGGGATTGGCACTGGTGTGCTCGACGACGACCGACTCGCCGGTCGGTTCGAGCCGCCCGTAGTCGGGATCGCGGGCGGCGTCAAGGGTGTCGGCGTAGTAGGCCTCGCTCGCGTGGACGTTCACGTATGGCCCCTGTGATTCGACGCGCCCGACATAGTCGTAGTCGGCGGAATCGATGGCTTCGGCGATGTCGGCGGCGATTCCGTCGGGGGCCCGACCCGCTTGGCCGGCCAATCGGAAGGCAACGCTCGAAGCCAGCACCGCATCGACGCCTTCGGGCGGCTCCTCGATGCCGAGGTCGTCGGTGGGCAGCTCCAGCGCCGAGAGCGCGTCGGCTATCGCGCGCTCGGCCTCGGTACGGAGCGAGAGGAACATACCGGCCGTAATACGACGGTCGGATAAAGCCGTTTTCAATCGGTTAGTCCGGCGACCTCGCTGTCGTTCTCCAGGGCGGCGAGGCAATCCCAGACGCTGTTTGCCCCGTTGGCATCTATGCACGGAAAGATCCGGCGGAGTTCCTCGTTTGCGTACACCGCGATACAGATCACCGGGAAGACGATCTCGCGTTCGCCCGCCCGTTCGTACTCTTGGAAAAACGGCTCGATTACATGGTCGATCTCCTCGGCCCGGAATTTGAACGTCTCGAACGCCTCAATAGCGGGAGTATCGGCGCTCTCGGGCCTGTCGTCAGGGATAACGATGCGGTCGTCCCATTGCCGAACGGTCACGTCCCCGACCCGTCCCTCGGCGGCGAGCCGTTCGGCTCGCTCGATCACCACCCATTGCCGTTCGCGGGCCGGTCGTGGCGCTGACGCACGCAAATACACGTCCAGATTCGGTTGTATGTTGGTTTCGGTCATGTTCCCCACGGCAATAGCCGTGAAACCGATTGGCTATCCAACTACAAAAACATCGAGGGCTACTCGGGGAACTCGTCGATGAGCACGACCGCCTCGCCGTCGATCAGGACCGTATCGTCGGCGTCGGTGACCCGCGCGGTCAGGCGGTATTTGTCCCCACCCAAATCCTCGACGATCTCACAGCGGGCGGTCAGCATCGAGCCGATCTCGGCGGGTGCTCTGAATTCGAGGTTCTCCGAGAGGTAGATCGTCAATCCGGGCAGCCGCGCGAGCGCGGCGCTGATCAGTCCGGCGACCAGCGTGCCGTGGACGATCCGCCCGCCGAAGCGGGCCCCGGCGGCGAACTCCTCGTCGAGGTGGAGGCGGTTGGTATCGCCGCTCGCCTCCGCGAACGCACGAACGTCGTCGTCGGTGACCAGCTTGGTGAACTCGATGTACTCGCCGACGCCGAGTTCCTCGCGGGTGTCGACCGACCGCTCGGTCGTCCAATCGGCCGATCCGTATGCGACCGAGGTGACCGAGGTGGTAGCTTCGCGTTCAGTCGAGGCTGAGAGACCCAGCCCGGCGAGGATCGCCCGGTTCGCTTCGAGGTAGCTGTTCGTGGCGTGTCTTGAAACGTCCGACCAGGAACTGACGGCGTCCGTAACGGGCTTCGGGCCGTTGACGCTGTGATCGCTTTCGGTCATCGGTTCCTCCGAGCAACACGGTTGATCGATTTCGACCGACACAGTTCAGTACGTACCATAACCGTATGCATATGTATGCCGTCAGGGAAGTAAATATGCTGGCCTTAATCGGCCAGCTTTTTACGTCCCCTCCGATTCGCCGGCCGAGTCGATCACGCCGAGCGTAGGGACCGCGAGTTTTTCCCGTCCGAGTGCGAACCCCGATCCATGAGCGACAGCGCCGACGGGCCGAAACAGGTATCTTCGCCCGACTATCACAGCGAAAACCACACCGCCGTCCAGACCTGCGGGTGGACCGCGAACGCCCTGCGCGGCGAGGGCAAATGCTACAAGTACGCTTTTTATGGCATCGAATCCCACCGCTGTATCCAGATGACGCCGGTCGTGAAATGCAACGAGCGGTGTGTCTTTTGCTGGCGCGACCATCAGGGCCACACCTACAGCCTCGACGGCGTCGAGTGGGACGACCCCGAGGCCGTCGTCGACGCCTCGATCCGCCTCCAGAAGAAACTCCTCTCGGGATTCGGCGGCAACGACGAGGTGCCCCGCGAGGTCTTCGAGCAGGCGATGGAACCCCGCCATGTCGCCATCTCGCTCGACGGCGAACCCACGCTGTACCCCTACCTCCCTGAACTCATCGAGGCCTTCCGTGATCGGGGGATCACCACCTTCCTCGTGAGCAACGGTACCGACCCCGAAACCCTCGCGAAATGCGATCCTACCCAGCTGTACGTCAGCGTCGACGCCGCCGAACGCGCGACCTTCGATCAGGTCGTCGGGGCCGTTGAGGACGACGCCTGGGAGCGCCTGATCGACACGATGGACGTGCTCGCCGACAAGGACGAGACCCGCACCGTGTTGCGCACCACGCTCGTCAACGGCGAGAACATGCGCGATCCCGACTGGTACGCCGGACTCTACCGGCGCGCGGATCCCGATTTCGTTGAACTCAAAGCCTACATGCACGTCGGCCACTCCCAGGACCGCCTCGACCGTGATTCGATGCCCGACCACGAGGAGGTCGCTGACTTCGCCGAACGTGTCAAGGACTACCTTCCCGAACACGACAATCTCAATGATGTGCCGGTTTCCCGGGTGGCGCTGCTCTCGAAAACCGAAGATACGTGGGTGCCGAAACTGAAGAAAGGAAGCGACTTCTGGGCGGACGACCCGCTCGCGGCGGACTGACCATCCCATTTCTGGAACGCATCTCAAATTCGGTATTCTTATACGGAGCGGTCACGAACCCGCGGTCATGTCACAGAACGCGGTACGGGACATCGGACACGACGAACTCGCCGTTTTGCGGCAACTGGGTCTCGACGGCGCGCTCGCGGGCGAGGCCAAGGTCTCGTGTGGTGCACTCGCCAAGCGCCTCGATACCTCGAACCAGACCGCCTCGCGGCGGCTCCAAGAACTCGACGAGGCCGGATTGATCGCCCGCGAAACCGTCGCCGACGGCCAGTGGATCACCATCACCGACGCCGGCGAGCGCGCGCTTCGGGGCGAGTACGACGCCTATCGCCGACTGTTCGAAAACGACGGGAGCGTCGAACTCGCCGGCACCGTCACCGTCGGGATGGGCGAGGGCGAACACTACATCACCCTTCCGGGGTACATGCGCCAGTTCGAGAACCGACTGGAATACGAGCCGTTTCCCGGCACGCTGAACGTCGATCTCGACGAGGAAAGCGTCCGCCGCCGGGGTGCGATGGAGACGTTCGAGCCGATCCACATTGAGGGCTGGGAGGACGAGGATCGCACCTACGGTCCCTGTGTGTGCTACCCGGCGACCGTCGCGGCCGATGATGACGAGTACGGCAACGCCCACGTCATCGCGCCCGAGCGCACCCACCACGACGAGGACCAGCTCGAACTGATCGCCCCCGAGAAGCTTCGGGGGATCCTCGGACTCGAAGACGGCGACCCGATCACCGTCCGCGTGGAGGGGCGATGAGCCAACACCGCGCGACAGCCGCCGAGGCGGCCATCGAGGCGTTTCTCGCCGGCTCTCCCGTTTTGATTCACGACGCCGAGGACCGCGAAGGCGAAACCGACCTCGTCTACCCCGCCGGGGCCGTCACTGCCGACGCCGTTTCCCGGCTCCGCAACGACGCCGGCGGGCTGGTCTGTGTCGCCCTCTCCGCGCCCGTGGCCGAGGCGTTCGATCTCCCCTTCGCTCGCGAGGAGATCGATCACCCCGCCGCCGAGGGCCACGATCTGGCCTACGACGACCGGTCCTCGTTTTCGCTCACCGTCAAACACCGCGTCACCCCTACCGGGATCACCGACGCGGATCGGGCGCTGACGATCCAGGCGCTCGCGGCGGCCGCGGACGATCCCGGTAGCATGGATTTCGCCGAAACGTTCCGCTCGCCCGGCCACGTCCACCTGCTCCGGGCCGCCGAGGGGCTGCTGGGGGAACGTCGGGGCCACACCGAGTTCGGGATCGCGCTCGCTACGGCCGCCGGCCTGCCGCCCGCGGTCGTCGTCTGTGAGATGCTCGACGACGAAACCGGCGGAGCGCTCGCGCCCGCCGACGCGCGGGTCTATGCCGAGCGCCACGACCTGTTCTACGTCGAGGGAACCGAACTGACGGCCCGACTAAGCTGATCCGCTTTTCCATCGACCCGAGGAAACCGTGAACTCATTATGGAGGGTTTCGATGGGTGGGGTATGGGATTCGAGGAAATGGACGTCGACACGATCTGGATGGACGGCGAGTTCACCGACTGGGAAGACGCCCAGATTCACGTCCTCAGCCACGCCCTGCACTACGGCAGCGGCGTCTTCGAGGGCATCCGGTGTTATGACACCGAGGAGGGCCCGGCGATCTTCCGCTGGGACGCCCACGCCCAACGGCTGTACAACTCGGCGAAACCCTACGGGCTCGACATCGAGTACACGCCCGAGGAACTCGAAGACGCCACGAAGGAACTCATCATCCGTCAGGATTTGGAGGAGTGTTACATCCGCCCGATCGCCTTCTATGGGTACAACAGCCTCGGCGTCAGCCCCGGCGACTGCCCGACCGTCACCGCCATCGCGGTCTGGCCGTGGGGCGCGTATCTCGGCGAGGACGCACTCGAAAACGGCGTCGAGGTCAAAGTCTCCTCGTGGCGCAAACACGCCTCCAGCCAGATCCCTACGAACGCCAAGACGACCGGACTGTACGTCAACAGCATGCTCGCCGGCGAGGAAGCCCGCGACGAGGGCTACGTTGAGGCCATCGTATTGAACAAGGAGGGCAACGTCGCCGAGGGACCCGGCGAGAACCTGTTTTTGGTGCGCGACGGCGAGATCTACACACCGGGGCTCGCGGAGGGCATTCTCGACGGCATCACGCGCCGTAGCGTGATCGAGATCGCCCGCGATCAGGGATACACCGTTAACGACGGGGCCGCCATTAGTCGCGGGGAGCTGTACACCGCAGACGAACTGTTCTTTACGGGCACCGCCGCCGAAATCACGCCCATTCGGCGGGTCGACAATATCGAGGTCGGTGATCGGGGCCCCGTCACCGAGGAGCTCCAGTCGAGGTTTTACGAGGTCGTGGAACGCCGCACCGACGACTACGACGACTGGTTCAGCTACGTCTGATCCGTACGCCCTTCCGGGTTCGGTCCGTAGCATCCGTATGGTCCTCTCGGATCGCGAACGCGAGTACGTCGAACGCGCCCGCGTCGCCCGACTGGGAACCGCCGACGAGCGCGGTCGCCCACAGGTCATCCCGATCTGTTTTGCGCTCCTTGAAGGCCGGGTCGTTTCGGTACTCGACGAGAAACCCGCTTCCAGCGACGACCCCGACCTCCGGCGGGTACGTGACATCGAAGCCAACCCGTTCGTCTCGCTTGTGATCGATCACTACAGCGAGGACTGGGATGCGCTTGGCTGGGTGCAACTCCGGGGTCGGGCGTCGATCCTCAATCCCGGCGAGGACGGTCACAAACAGGCAATCGAGGCGCTGCACGGGAAGTACGATCAGTACGCTGATCACGCTCTAGAGGAGCGGCCCGTGATCCGGATCGAACCCGGAGGTGTGGTATCGTGGGGAAATCTCGATTCCTCTACTGTCGGTCGTAACTGGTCGAGCGGATTCGCTAAGAGGGGTTGGCGAAAAACCACGCACACATAAGACCCATAGTATAAACAGAACAAACAAATGT
>CAYOFZ010000058.1:0-11930 GCA_964403315.1 uncultured Halobacteriales archaeon
GTTGACCGCCGAGTCGGGTTCGCCCATCCAGAGGTTCGACGTCCCGTTGAGCTTCGCCAGCAGGTTCACCTCGTCCTCGTAGGAGGGGTAGTACGCCTCGGCGACTCCCTTCTGGACGGCGGTTGCGGTCACCGCGTCATGGGTGGCGAGTTCGAAGATCCGCTCGGGATCCATCGTCTCGGGTACCGGCTCGAAGTCGGTCGGTCCGTGTTCGAGCCCGTGATCGTACGCCAGGATCAGTATCTTCCCGTTCCGGGTGATCGGGGAGTCGGTCAGCGGAAGCATTGTCTCATCATCCGGTCACCTACTACAAGAATCTACTGCCAGTGAGATCGTCTTATCACCCTCCTATATCCGAATTAGCAAGCTACTAACGACCGAAAACCGTCAATTGTGAAAATAATAACCCTGAAATAGTACATTCATGGCCGGCACGCTTAGGGATCCCGCGGTTGAAGCGATCCCATGCCACGCGGATTGGATTCGATAGCGCGGATCGGCGTCGTCGGCGCGGGCACCATGGGTAGCGGCATCGCACAGGTCGCCGCCACACACGGCTACGACGTGGTGATGCGCGACATCAACGAGGAGCTCGTCGAGAGCGGATTCGACTCCATCGAGGATAGCCTCTCGCGGCTGGTCTCGAACGACCGACTGACCGAGGCTGACGCCGGGACCGTCACCGACCGGATCACCGGCACGACCGATCTCGCGGATCTCGGCGGCTGTGACCTCGTTATCGAGGCCGCCGCCGAGGATATGGGGATCAAACGAGAGATTTTCACGGATCTCGACGCAGTCGTAGACGAAGATGTCGCCCTCGCAACCAACACCAGTACTCTCTCGATCACGACCATCGCCAGCGCGACCGACCGCCCTGCGAAGGTCATTGGCCTCCATTTCATGAACCCTGTCCCGATCATGGAAGGCGTCGAAGTCGTCGTCGGCGAGAAAACGAGCGACGAGACGGTCGAAATCGCTCACGCGCTCGCGGAGGACTTCGACAAAACCACGTGGGAGTCCGACGACAAGCCGGGCTTCGTCACCAACCGGATCCTGATGCCCTGGATCAACGAGGGGATCCGCGCGTTCGACGAGGGCGTCGCCACCAAAGAGGACATCGACCGGGGGATGGAACTCGGCACGAACGTCCCGATGGGGCCGCTGGAACTCGCCGATCACATCGGTCTCGATATCTGTCTCGATGCGAGCCGGACGCTCCACGAGGAGTTAGGGGACCGCTACAAGCCCGCCTATCTCCTGAAACGGAAGGTCGCCGCGGGCGATCTCGGCAAGAAAACGGGCGCGGGGTTTTACGAGTACTGATGGACGATTCACGGGAGCGCGCCGAGGAACTCCATGCCCACCTCGAAGCAACCGAGGAACTCCCTATCGACCACCGTGCAAACCGCTGGATCGGCGAGGCACAGGCGGTCGCCGACGACATCCGGGGTGATCTGCCCGAGGCGGCCCGTCGGGAGGGCGCGGGACAGATCGTCGAGTTGCTCGAATCGGTCGAGGGCGTGGACGACGAGGAGGCCGAAAGACATATCGAGGAGGCGCTGGCGCTGGCCCGACGATTGACTCAGGCTTGATGGAGCGGCTGTTCGTGGATCGTTCCACGGAGGTCGGAAAGTGCCTCCCGGTCCGTCTCCCCGAGCATCCGGGAAACGATGGCGTGGACTTCTTGGCGGGACACCTTCACGCCGTTTTCCGAAAGGGCGTCCTCGGGGCGATCCGAGAGTTCACGGAGGGTGCCGACCGCGAGCAGATAGGGGATCGCCCACGCCGCCAGCCGGTTGCCGTCGTGTTCGGGCACGGCCTCCAGATAGGTCTGTGCGCTATCGAGGAAGGTTCGGGCGTGGTTCGCGGTGCGTCGAACGACCGCCGCCGCGGATCGAGTGTTCTCGGTGGCACAGACGGCCTCTTGGGAGACGCCCTCGGCGTTGAGCCACGTTGCGGGCAGGTAGACGTTGTTTTCCTCGCGGAGATCGGTATAGACGTCTTTCGAGATGTTGACCAGCTGCAGGAGGAGTCCGAACGATTCTGCGCTGGCGTACAGTTGTCGTTCGGTCTGGTCTTCGATGTCGCCCCGACAGACGAGGTTCGTGATGAGCTGGCCGACGGTGCCGGCGGCGTAATAGCAGTACTCTTCGAGTTCCTCGCGGGTCTGGATACGGAGCCCGCCCTCCTCGGCGTAGCGCTCGACGAACAGCGCCATGCCGGCGACGAGTTCGGAAACCGGCGGGCGGATCGCCTCCTTGACGGCGGCGGGCTGGCGCTCGAAGGTCGCCAGTACCCGGGAAGTCCGGGCGACGACCGCCCAGTCGTCCGAGCGGTCGCCCTCGGCCGGGAGCCACGGTTCAATGTCCTCCATGAACGCGGCCACGCTCGTCGAGTCCTCGGGATCGAGCACGCGGTCGTAGGTCCGAAGGAGCGCCGCCTGTTCGGTCGGCGGGATGTGGCTCGCGTCCTCGATAGTATCCGGGATTCGACAGAGGAGATACCCCACACAGATGTACGACGACATGGGTTCATCGAGGATGTCGATGGTGAGCGCAAAGGTTCGTGAGACGCCCTGGACAGCCTCGTGACACCACTGGAGGTCGGCATCAGTGTCGGAAAGCGGGCTCCGTGGGGATCCAGACATAGGCAGTGGGCGCGCTACGGGTCGAAAACAAAAAAACCCACAGGACTTCCGGCGATGTTGATCGCCGCAGCGAGGCTCGGGACGAAGGGAAAACCGTACTGTCGGTCGGAAGCCCTGCTGTGAATTCACCGCTACAGTTTGGCGAATTCATGGCAATAGTTATAGCCGATAGTATAAAGCATCGACCACCAAAAACCGACAGTATGGATTTCAGTCGCTCGGCCGAACACCGCCAGATCCGCGAAATGGTCGCGGAGTTCGTCGATAGGGAGATCAAACCCCGTGCGAGCGAGATCGACGACACCGACGAGTTCCCCCACGATCTCGTCCGAGAGATGGGCGACCTCGGATTGATGGGCATGCCCTTCCCCGAAGAATACGGCGGCGCGGGACTGGATTATCACTCCTATGCCACGGGACTCGCAGAAATCAGTCGCGGCAGCGGCGGGCTGGGCACTGTCGTCGCCGCCCATACCAGCCTCGCTGGCAATATGCTGTATGCGTTCGGCGATGAGGACCAGAAAGAGGAGTACCTGGCGCCGCTCAACGAGGGTCGTGATATCGGGGCCTTTGCGCTTTCAGAGCCCCAAGCCGGCAGCGACGTGCCAGCGATGGAGACGAGCACCCAAAAAGACGGTAGCGAGTACGTTATGGACGGCAACAAGCTCTGGATCTCGAACGGCTCGGTCGCCGATACCATCACTGTCTTCGCCAAGACCGATCCCGAAGCCGGAAACCGCGGTATCTCCGCGTTTATCGTCCGTCCCGAGGAGGACGACGGCTTTTTCGTCGAAGGAACGGAGGATAAACTCGGCGACAAAGGGTGTCCGACCGCCGAGTTGCGCTTCGATTCGATGCGACTCCCCGAAGAGCGCCGCATCGGCGAGGAGGGCGAGGGGTTCATCCAGGGTCTGAAAACCCTCAACGGCGGGCGGATCACCATCGCCGCCCGGGGCGTCGGCCTCGCACAGGCCGCCCTCGATGACGCCCGCGAATACGCGAACGAGCGCGAGCAGTTCGACCAACCCATCGGCGAGTTCCAGACGATCAAGCACAAACTCGCGGATATGGACACCAAGCTCCGGGCCGCTCGATTGTTGATGCACGACGCCGCCGACCGGAAGATCCGCGGCGAGGACTTCATCAAGGAAGCCGCCCAGGCGAAACTCTACGCCAGTGAGATCAGCCGGGAGGTGGCGAACGAGGCGATCCAGATCCACGGCGGCTACGGCTACGTCAAGGAGTTCGACGTTGAGCGCTACTACCGGGACGCCAAACTCAACGAGATCTACGAGGGGACAAGCGAAATCATCCGGAATACGGTCGGGGATCGAGTACTGGAGGAATAGGCGCACTGTTCCGATTCGGTCGAGATTCGACAACACATCACGGCAACTGCTATCGTTGGGCGCTAAACGACAATATCTAACTGATACACCGATACGTCCGCTCGTCACACTCGACGAACCCTTCGCTTTCCAGCAAGTCGAGGACCGAAAGCAATGCGAGTCGCTTTATTTCGAGGTCCTCTCGGAGTTCGTCGACTGTTGCCTCGTCCGCCGCGTCCAAATACAGGTACACGAGTTTCGCCTCCGAGGAGTCGAGTTCCGCCGGTATCGAATCGGATTCCGACCAGGTGAGCCGTTCGTGCGCCACGTGCCCACATCACAATCCTATTCACATAAGCTCTGGTTTTCGCACACGACGGAAACCGATACCTGTGGGGCGCGCGAAATCCATCAGTATGACCGAAACGACGCTCAGCGAGAACGGGATCACCGCCCACTACTACGAAATCGACACCGAGCGCGTTCTCGAATTCGAGCACGACGATAGGAGTGCGGAGATCGCACAGAACCACGAGGGCTATGCGATGCTCATGGTCCGGGCCGGCGACGACGAACTGGAGCGCTACTACGGCTTCGAGATGGCGCTCGATCACGCCGCCGAACTGCTCGAAGCCTCCCCGAACGAACTGCCGGTCCCCGATCCCGCGAGCGATATGGGGATGTAAGGCCGACCCTAATTTCCGGCAGCCCTTTACTCGCTGCCTCCCTACGAACGCCCATGACAGGTGTTCGGATCGCCGGCACCGGCCACACCCACTTCGGGGAATACCCCGAGCGCACTGGTCGGGATCTCTTCGCCGAGGCCGCCGACACAGCCATCGAGCATGCGGGCATCGACCGCCGCGAAATCCAGGAACTCTTCTATGGTAACTTCATGGGCGAAGTCGCCGAGGATCAGGGCCATCAAGGCCCGTTGATGGCCGAAATGGCGGGTGTCCAAGCTCCGGCGACCCGTTTCGAGAGCGCGTGTGCCTCGAGCGGCGTCGCGGTCCGAGAGGCGGTCAAGGACCTCCGCAACGGCGAGGTCGACGCCGTGCTGGTCGGAGGAGCCGAACGCATGACCAACCTCGGCACCGCGGGTGCGACCAAGGCACTCTCTATCGCCGCTGACGAACTCTTCGAGATCCGCGCGGGCATGAACTTCCCCGGCGCGTACGCGCTGATGGCGAACGCCTATTTCGAGGAGTACGGCGGCGACCGCGAGGACCTCGCCCACATCGCGGTGAAAAACCACGCGAACGCGCTAGACAACGAACACGCCCAGTACCAGCGCGAGATCACCGTCGAGGACGTACTGGAAGCCCCGCCAGTCGCCGAGCCACTCGGGCTGTACGACGCCTGCCCGATCAGTGACGGCGCGAGCGCGATGGTGCTGGTCAGCGACGACTACGCCGACCGCGAGGGGATCGACGCCCCCGTTTCGATCACTGGCACCGGACAGGGCGGCGACCGAATGGCGCTGGCCGACCGGGAGTATCTCGCGCGCACGCCCGCCGCGGACGCGGCTGCCGAGGAAGCCTACGCCGACGCCGGGATTGGCCCCGACGACGTCGGCGTCGCGGAGGTCCACGACTGCTTCACCATCGCGGAGGCACTCGCCATCGAATCGCTCGGGTTCGTAGAACCCGGCGAGGGGATCGGTGCGGCCCGCGAGGGTAAAACTACTGCCGACGGCGACCGCCCCATCAACCTCTCGGGCGGGCTGAAAGCCAAGGGTCACCCCGTCGGCGCGACGGGTACGAGCCAGATCATCGAACTCGCGCGCCTGCTCGCCGGCGAACATCCCAACAGCGACGCCGTTGTGAGCGCGGAGGCCGGCCTCACCCACAACGCCGGCGGCACCGTTGCGAGTACGACCGTTCACGTTTTGGAGGTAGATACATGACTGGAGAAGCCGGCGACGCGGGGTACGACGAGTGGCTCGACGCCATCGCCGAGGGTGAGGGCTACGCGCTCGCCTGTTCGAACGGTCACGGGTCGCTACCGCCGCGACGACGATGTCCGGAGTGTGGCGATCCCGACCTTGAACAGTGGACGCTTCCCGACAGCGGTACCGTCGATACGTTCACGACGATCCACGTCGCCACCCCCGAGTTCGCCGACGACGCGCCCTACGTCGTGGCGATTGCCGATTTTGGCCTCGTCCGACTCACCGGCCAGCTTCGGGGCGTCGAGGAACCCGAAGCCGGGATGCGGGTCGGCGTCGATGTCGAGAACCGCGAAACGACCGGCGAGGAACTACTCGCTTTCCGCCCCGCGTAGCTCCTCGCGGACGATCCCAACGAACTCTCTGGGGTGTTCAGCGTGGGGGAGCAATTGCGCCCGGTCGATCACGACGAGGCGGGCGTCGGCGGCTTCGGCCAGCGCCCGCCCCCGGCGGAGCGGGGTGGTCTCGGCCTCGCGCCCCCAGACGAGCGTCACGGGGATATCGAGGTCCGAGAGTTCCTTGCCGAGGTCGATGGGGTGGTCGAGAAACCCGCTGATGAACGACGCGGGCGCAAAGCGCGCGCCGGGCTGGTGGGCGCTTTCCCATTCGTAATCGAATTTCTCCGCGGTGGCGTTGTCCATGTCGTAGTAGCCGTGATCCGCGCTGAAATACCGGATCGCGGGCTTGCTCGCCATGAGGTTGTACAGTGCGGTGCCGACGATGGGGGCTCGAACCAACGAGCGCAGACCAGGGCGCTGGGTCGGCATCGTCGAAGCGGTCGGACAGACCAACATCAGCCCCGAGAAGACGTCCTCCCCGGCAGCCTCGACAGCATAGGCCGCCGACAGCGAGGAGGCGATACAGGTGGCGCCCTCGGTCGTATCGCGCGCAAAATCGCTGACGAAGGCTGTGTATAGCTTTCCCGAATACAAAAGCGGTGGGCGGTCCGAACGGCCAAATCCCGGCAGATCGGGCGCGATGACGTGATAGTCCTCGGCGAGATCCTCGAACACCTCCACGAATTCCTTGCTGGAGGCGGCGGCGTTGATCCCATGAAGCAACAGGAGGTCGGGCGCGTCGGGGTCGCCGGCTTCGGTGTAAGCGATGTCCATGCCGCGCCAGCGGTAGGTGTGCTGTCGGCCCGACAATGCGGGCGCGAGCGATCCGGCGCGGCCGGCGAGTGCACGATTGCCCGCGGCCGCGAGGCCGAGTGCGGCGACTCCGCCACCGAGAAGGCGTCGAAACTTCATACCTGATCCATCGTCTTCGGGGGTCTTAATGCTGGGCGGGATCCGGACATTGCTCCTTCAGTTCTGTGTCGGGGGCTCCTCCCGGGCGTCAAGGCACCCTTCAAGGGGTTCGATGATCTCGTTTGCAACCGTATAGGGGTCGGTTTCGCGGGCGGCGATCCGGTCGACGACCGCCTCGATGCCGCCCCGGCGGTCGATCTCCCGTTCGAGGAGTTGGCCGGCGTCCTTTCGGAGCAGGGTGCGCACCTCCTCGGCGTACCGGGTACGGGCTTTCTCTTCGAGCGCGCCGGTCGTTTCGAGATAGTCGCGGTGGGTATCGAAGGCGTCGATGAGTTCATCGATCCCGTCGCCCTCGGTCGCTATCGTCTCGACGATTTCGGGGGTCCAGTCGTCGTCGCGGTGTTCGAGCATCTCCCGTAACTGCTGGACCGTGCGGTCGGCACCGTCCATGTCGGCCTTGTTCACCACGAACACGTCGCCGATCTCCAGAATTCCGGCTTTGAGCATCTGGATGTCGTCGCCGCTTTCGGGCTGGACGAGCACCGCAACGGTGTCGGCGGTGCGGACGATATCGACCTCGTTTTGGCCGGCTCCGACGGTCTCGACGATGATCCGGTCCATCCCGAAGGCGTCGAAGGCCGTGATCGCGTCGCCCGTAGCGGTCGAGAGCCCGCCCAGCGTGCCCCGGGCACCCATCGAGCGGACGAACGTGTCCATATCGCCGGTCGTCGAAGCCATCCGTACCCGGTCGCCGAGCACCGCGCCGCCGGTGTACGGTGAGGAGGGATCGACCGCGATCACGCCGACCGAGAGGTCCCGGTCGCGGTAGGCGAGCGCGATCTTGTCGACCAGGGTGGATTTCCCCGATCCGGGACTGCCGGTGACACCGATGACCTCGGCGTCGCCAGTGTGTTCGTGGAGGTCGGCGACGAGATCGCGGTAGCCCGGCGCGCGGTTTTCGATTTTCGTGATCGTACGCGCGAGCGCGCGGTATTTACCCCCGAGCAGTTCCTCGACCAACTCGCTCATCGTTCGGGGGCGTTCTCGCGGACGAACTCGATGGTTTCTTCCATCGGTGTGCCGGGTCCGAATATCGCATCGACGCCCGCGGCTTTGAGATCGGCGCGGTCGTCCTCGGGGATGACTCCCCCGACGATGATCAGTGTGTCCTCGAAGGCGTCGTAGCCTTCGAGTCCGTCGATGATCTTCGGCATCAGGGTGTTGTGAGCCCCCGAGAGGATCGAGATACCGAGTACGTCCACGTCTTCCTGGACCGCCGCCTGTACGATCTCGTCGGGAGCGTTGTGCAGTCCCGAGTAAATCACCTCGAAGCCCGCATCCCGGAACGCCCGCGAGATGACGTGCGCCCCGCGGTCGTGGCCGTCGAGGCCGACTTTCGCAACGAGACACCGGATCGCGCGCTGGTCTTCTTCGATGCTCATGGGTCCCACCCCGAGTCGCCGGATCGTGACGATTGCTTCATACCCAGTGTTCCTCGTCAGCAACTTTCACTTTAACGGATGTCCGTGAAGAGTTCGTCGCGGCCATGTAACCATCAGCAATTTCCCAGCTTGGGTTCCGATACCGGACTCGGTTTCCGGAAACGGTCATATGGGATCGAGTCATATGCCTGTACTGTGGCCGTATCCGTCCGAATCTCCGATTCACGCCGGCTCGAACTTTCCATGAACGAGGTGACCGGCGCGGTCGGAGATTCGATCACGGTGTTATCGATAGTGGTTGCGCTCGGCGCGCTCACCGGGATCTCGCTCGCCCATGTCTTCCTCGCGTTCGGCGTCTTCCAGATCGTCTGGGGTGTGTACTATGGCCTTCCGATCTCCGTCGAGCCGATGAAGGCCCTCGCCGCGCTCGCCATCGCCGGTACACTGTCCTACGCCGAACTCGCGCTCGCCGGGCTCGTCCTCGGCGTCGTGTTGCTCGCGGTCGGCGCAAGCGGCGCGCTCTCGGTCGTCGAGCGCTGGATCGGCGAGCCGGTGGTTCGGGGAGTGCAGTTCGCAGTCGGACTGTTGTTGCTCGAAACTGGCTTCGGACTCACGACGAGCGATCCCGCGCTCGCGGCGGGCGGTGCGGCCATCGCCCTCGGAGCCGCCGCGCTCGGCTACCGGCGCGCGAGCGCGCTCGCCGTCCTCGGAGTCGGAGCCGGTATCGCCGTCGCCGGAACCGGACTCCCGGCAGTTCAGCTTCCCGGTCGGCCCCCGGTCCCCACGCTTTCGGATGCGCTGACTCGGAGCGCGCTCGATGGGATCGTCGCGCAGTTCGCCATGACCATCGGCAACGCCGCGCTCGCGACCTCGCTTTTGGTCGGCGATCTGTTCGACCGGAACGTCTCGGCGGACCGTCTTTCGACGAGCATGGGCGTGACTAACCTGCTTACAGTGCCGCTCGGGGGGATCCCGATGTGTCACGGCTGTGATGGCGTTGCCGGCAAGTACGCCTTCGGCGCGCGCACCGGCGGGGCGAACCTAGTTTTGGGGATCGGCTACCTCGGGCTGGCGCTGATCGCCTCGGGGGCCTTCCTCGCCGCCTTCCCGCTCGCCGTGCTCGGCGTGTTGCTCGCCATCGTTGCCGTCTCGCTCGGGAAATCGGTTCGAGAATCTGCGAACTTCCCGATCTCGGTCGGAATCGGATTGGTGGCGTTAGTCACAAACCTCGGGGTCGCCTTCTTGCTCGGGATCGTCGCCCACCTGCTCGTCGAACATCGACGGAGCTAATCGGTTCGGGGAAGCGCGTAGGCTCCGGCGACGAAAAACGCGACTGCGAGCCCTGTCAGGACCGCTAGATCTCCTGCCCACGATGCGCCCGTGACCGTTGCCGCCCGGACCCCGCGCGAGAAGTACGTCAGCGGCAGCAGGTCGATCACCGGCCCCATCCAACCGGGGAGCAGTGCGGGCGGAACGAATGTCTCGGCCAGAAACAGCATCGGCAGGGCGACGGTGTTGGCGGCGGCGATCACGCCGTCCTGGGAGTCAGCGAGTCGCCCGAGGAGTGCGCCCAGCCCACAAAACACCGCAACGCCGAGGGCAACGAAAGGGAGCAGAAGGGGCGAGAGGGTGAACTGTGCGCCCGTCAGCACCGCGAGGATCACGACCAGGAGGGCGCTTGCGATCCCGACGAGGATGATGTTAACCAGCGTCTGGGCCGCGAGCCACTCCATCCTGGTGAGTGGCGTAGTCGCCAGCTTTTCGAACCGATTGCCGTCGCGGTGGCGCGCGACGGTGCTGCCGACCCGCGAAAGCGGCGTGAACAGCACGACTACCGCGAGATACCCCGCGAGGTAGTACTCCGGCGGTTCGGTGAACAGTCCGCCGCCGGTGGGATCGGTCCGGATCAGGGCCCCGAAGATCACGATCAGGATTACGGGGAAAAAGAAGGTGAAAAAGACGGCGGTGCGCCGGCGGATGAACGACCGCCAGGCCGCGCCGAACTCCGCGCGAACGCGGGCGGGCGCGCTCATCGGACGCCCTCCGTTTCCGCCTCTGCTCCCGTCCCTGTTTCCGCTTCCGTTCCTGTCTCCGCCTCGGCAGGGATCGCCTCCGGTTCGATCCGCTCGCCGGCCAGCGCGAGATAGACGTCTTCGAGCCCGGGCTGGGTCCAGGTCAGCGACTCGTAGTCGACCCCGGCCCGGTCGAGCACCGCGACGGCCTCGCCGATCTCGGTGGGATCGATCCCGTGGATCGTGAGCCGGTCGTCGGCCGCCGACACCCGATAACCGCTTCCCGCGAGCGCATCGCTTGCGGCGGCGGTCTCGACGACGAGGCGGTTCTCGCCACCGTGTTCGCGCACGAGCGCGGCGGGGGTGCCGACCTCGACCAGCCGACCGTCGGCGAGCAATCCGACCCGATCCGCGAGTTCTTCGGCCTCGGGCATGTCATGAGTGGTGAGCACGACCGTCGTACCGCCGGCGGCGAGATCGGTGATCACACGCCGGAGATCGCGCCGTCCGGCGGGGTCGATCCCGGTCGTGGGCTCGTCGAGAAAGAGTACGTCGGGGTCGTTAACCAGCGCCGTGCCGACACAGATCCGGCGTTGCTGGCCGCCCGAGAGGTTTTCATACCAGGTGTCGGCGTCGGCCTCCATGCCCACGTCCTCCAGAACGGCGTCGGTCGGTCGGGACTTATCGTAGAGGCCGGCGTAGTAGCCGACGAGTTCGCGGCCGGTGAGGCGCTCGGGGGGATCGAACGCCTGGGGGAGCAACCCGACCCGCGAGCGATCCGCGTCACCCGGGTCCCCGCCGAGTACCGAAACGCTGCCGGCGTCGGGGTCGGTCGTCCCGGTCATCGCGCGCACCAGCGTGGTCTTGCCCGCGCCGTTGGGACCGATGAGCGCGAACACCTCGCCTTCCGTGATCGACAGCGAAACGCCATCGAGCGCGACCGTGTCACCGTATTCTCGGCGAACCCCCTCGGCGACGAGTATGGGTTCCATATCGGGGCGAGGAGAGGTCTGGACCTAAGGCGTTCGATTCACGCGGACTGCCGCAAGGCCCACTATTTAGGGAACGGCTACCGAACCGCCGGCATGGAGTACACCACGCTCGGTTCGACCGGCACTAGAGTATCGGAACTGTGTTTCGGCACGTGGCGATTCGGCAAACAGAGCGGCGACACCGTCGAAACGGATAGGGAAGAAGCCCACGAGTTGCTGGATGCCGCGTGGGATCACGGCATCAACTTCATCGACACCGCCAACGTCTACGGCGATCCCAACGGCACCAGCGAGGAGTGGATCGGCGA
>CAYOFZ010000059.1:0-11759 GCA_964403315.1 uncultured Halobacteriales archaeon
GACACACCGCCTTCCATCCCGATTACGAGGGCAACCCCCTCGTGAACGTCGCCTGTGTCGGCCTCCTGTCGGCGGACCGGCTCGTGACTGCCGAGGCCCAACGGCCTGGAAACGCGCTCGTGCTCGTTGGTAACGCGACCGGGCGCGATGGATTGGGCGGCGCGAGCTTCGCCAGCGAGGACCTCGCCGAGGACGCCGAAACCGAGGACCGCCCCGCGGTCCAGGTGGGCGATCCTTACACCGAAAAACTGCTTATCGAGGCCAACGAAACCCTGCTCGACGAGGGCCTGATCGAATCGGCCCGCGATCTCGGCGCGGCGGGACTGGGCGGCGCATCGAGCGAACTGGTCGCCAAGGGCGGACTGGGTGCGACAATCGACCTCGGATCGGTCCACCAGCGCGAACCCGGCATGAACGCCATGGAACTCCTGCTCGCGGAGTCTCAGGAGCGGATGTGCTACGAGGTCCGCCCCGAAAACGTTGAGCGCGTTCGGGCGGTCGCCGAGCGGTTCGATCTGGGCTGTTCGGTGATCGGGGAAATTACCGAGGGAAACTACGTGTGCACGTTCGACGACGAAACAGTCGTCGACGCGCCCGCGGAATTTCTGGCTGACGGCGCGCCGACGAACGATCTCGATCACGAAGACTCCGAATCGCCGGAACGGGACTTCCCTGATGTGAGCCTCGAAGAAGCGTTCGAAACCGTCGTCGGAAGTCCTAACACCGCCTCGAAGGAATGGATCTATCGGCAGTACGACCACGAGGTCGGCGTGCGCACCGCGACGGGGCCGGGCGACGACGCGGCGATCCTGGCGATCAGGGAAGCCGACACCGGACTCGCCATCTCGGCGGGCGCTGAGCCCGACTGGACTGAAGCGGCCCCTTACGAGGGTGCGCGCGCGGTCACCGTCGAAAACGCCACGAACCTCGCGGCGAAGGGCGCTCGGCCGCTCGCGGCAGTGGATTGTCTCAACGGTGGCAACCCCGAGAAACCCGGTGTGTACGGCGAGTTTCGAGGGATCGTTACCGGGGTGGCCGAGGCGTGTTCCGCGCTCTCGGTGCGGGTCGTCGGCGGGAACGTCTCCCTCTACAACGACTCGCCGGCGGGACCGATCCCGCCGACGCCGACGCTTGCGATGGTCGGGGCGAAACCGGGCTACGAAGCCCCTTCCGCTGCCCTTGCAGGCGAGGGTACGCTACTGGTCGCCGGGGACTCCGGGGCGGCCGATCCCGGTCCGCTCGGCGGTTCGGAGTACCTCGCACGATTCGGCGGTTCCGACGAATTTCCGCGGGTTCACGACGGTTCAGCCGAGTTCATCGAAGCGCTCGCGGCCGTCGCGGACGCCAAGAGCACCCTCGCGGTCCACGACGCGAGCCACGGTGGGCTCGCCGTTGCACTTGCGGAGATGGTCGGTGAAGCCGGCGCGGCGGTCGGGATCGACGGGCCGGCGATCCGGCGACTGTTCACCGAGCGCGCGGGCCGTGCGGTGATCGAGACGACCGATCCCGCGGGCACCCGTGAGCGCTTTGCGGGCGTCGCGCCCGTGACCGAAATCGGGACGGCGACTGACGACGGAACTCTGAACATTGCCACCAACGACGGCGATCTGGCCTACACCGCCGACGAGATCGCCGATCTGCGCGACACCCTCGCCCGGGAACTCGACTAATCGAACGCGACCGTCGTTCCGACGCCCGCCTCGCGTGCCCGCTCGAAAACGTGTTCGGCACTCGCAGCGTCCAGTACCGCGGAGCCGACACTCTCGACGACGACGATCCCCTCCGGGCAGTCGAAAGCATCCTCGAAGATCGCCGCCAGCGGAACCAGGTTCTCGACCGACACCCCGGACGCGGCGAGATCGCCCGTTTCGGCGGCCTCCTCGGGTACGTCTGCGACGAGCGTCTCGGCGCGCTCGACGGTCTCGGCGTCGAGTTCGCGGGTTTCGGGGGTGTACGCACCGACCGCGATCACGAGCGTATCGGGATCGAGCGCCGATCCGGGGAAGACGGGCTCGGTCGAGCTCGTCGCCGTTACGACGACCGATGCGCCGAAGACTGCGTCCTCGGAGGTTTCGACGGCCTCTGTTGGAATTCCGAGTACGGTTTCGAGATCGGTGGCACACGCCTCGCGTGAATCGCTCGGCGCGTAGACCCGGATCGACTCGACTTCGCTCGCGGCCGCGATTGCGTGGGCCTGCCACCGGGCCTGTGTGCCCGCGCCGATGACACCGAGGGTGATCGGCTCGTCCGCGAGTTCGCGCGCCGCGAGCCCGCCGATACAGCCCGTCCGAGCGTTGGTGATCCGAGTGCCGGCCATGTACGCCCGCGGACGGCCCGTGCGGGCGTCGGTGAGCGCGATCTGGGCATTGACGGTCGGCAGGTCGCGATTTTCGTTGCCGGGGTGGACGCTCGCGAGTTTCGTCGCGTAGCGGTCCGCGCCGTGGACGTACGCGGGCATCGTCAGCCCGGTTCCCAGAGGTTCGTCGAAATCGTCGCCCAGTCCGGTTCCGACCGGGAAATGCGGGCGCTCGGGGCGTTCGACATCGCCGCGACCCTGGGCGACGAGGGTGGTTTCGACGACCGAGAGGAAGTCGGGGAGTTCGAGCAGCTCGGCGACCTCGCCCTCGGAGAGGATGCGAACCATACCGCCGGTGGTACGCCCGCCGGCAAATCGTTTTGGCGTTCGGGCCGCCAAATGAATATAATTGGATATTAGCCCTATGCGGGCCGGAACGCCCGAAGCGTGTCACGCTCGACCGGTCTGGAATCGACCTCGACGAAGCCGAGTTCGGTAAAGACGCGGCACCAGTTCCGGTAGTACAGCGGGAAGTCGTCGTTGACGTAGTTCACGGCACGCTCGGATCCCTGATGATCGTCCCCTCCCTCGTTTTCGACCGTGACGAGGAGGGCGTCCGTGATCCGGGACAGTTCCTCGAAGACCCACTCGCTGTCGGGGTGGAGGTGTTGTAGCACCTCCACCGAATACACGGCGTCGAACCGCCCGTCGTCGAACCCGGCGATGGTGTTTTCGATGGCGTCGATGTAGAACGTTCCGTGAGCGGTGAGGTCGGGGTAGGTGTCTTCCATCACGTCGAACGCCTCGTCGTTGATCTCGATGCCGTACAGGTTCTCGTAGCCGTGGTCGTGGAGGTGAGCGAGGTGTCGGCCCGAACTGCAACCGAGTTCCAGGATGGCTGCGTCCGGATCGACGATGGAATCGAGGATTCCGCGGATCAACTCGCTTGTCTCGTTTGGACCGTAATACGCGTAGTAGTCCGGGGAGTACTCGCCCGTTCGTTCCGCCCATTTCTTAATAACCTCATCGGGATCCACCGATACCGATACGGGACCTGTCCGTAAAACGCCGGCGAACCGTACTTCAACCGATCACCCGCCGCGTTTCGTTTCCGGTCTTCGGAAAACAGAATCCTTATTAGTGTGCCAAACGCTATCGTGACTCTCCGATGATTTAACTGTTTGTCGTACGTAGGGTAGTTGTGAGTGAAGAAACTGGGCGTCGGAACCTCCGCATGCCCTCGAATGACGAACTGTTCGCTGTCGTAACCGAACACAACGGCGGCAACCACGTCCGACTCCGTTGTGAGGACGGCGAAAACCGAATGGGACGGATCCCCGGTCGGATGAAGTATCGGACCTGGATCAACGAGGGCGACGTCGTTCTCGCCGAACCGTGGGATTGGCAGGACGAGAAGGCCAATATCGAGTGGCGCTACACGGGACAGGACGCCGATCAACTCCGACGCGAAGGCCACATCGACTGACGCTTCTCGGCTGACCGACGGAACGCCCTGTTTTCGATTGGTTTCCGCACACGCACGGCCGCAAGCGGTAGGTGAGGATCGAGGGAATCAACCCGTCTCGACGAACGCCTCGATCCGGTTCAGTGCCTCCTTGAGTTGGGATAGTCCGGTCGCATACGACACCCGGAGATGGCCCGCACCAGCCTCGCCAAACACCGATCCCGGCACCACGGCGACGCCCTCGGCTTCGAGCAACTCCTCGGCGAAGCGCTCGTCGTCGCCGGTCGGGCATTCGGGGAAGACGTAAAAGGCCCCCTTCGCCTCGAAACAGTCGATACCCATCTCCGAAAAGCGCGAGAGGACGAACCGCCGCCGGCGGTTGAACTGGTTGGTCATTTCCTCGACTTCCTCGTCACAACTGCGCAGGGCTTCGAGAGCAGCGTGCTGGGCGGTCGTCGGGGCCGATAGCATCGAATACTGATGCACGCGGTTCATCGCCGTGATTCCCTCGGGCGGCCCTAGGGCGTAGCCCAATCGGAGGCCGGTCATTGCGTACGCTTTCGAGAACCCGTTGAACACGATGGTGCGCTCGCGCATACCGTCGAGGGTTGCGATGGAGGTGTGCTCGTGATCATAGGTCAGGTCGGCGTAGATCTCGTCGGAGATCACGGTGAGATCGTGGTCCCGGCAGAACCGTGCAATGGGTTCGAGATCCTCCTCGCGCATGATCGCGCCGGTGGGGTTGTTCGGATAACAGAGGATCAGCGCGTCGGCCTCGCTCGCACCCGCGCGGTCGAGTGCCTCGGCGGTGAGCCGGAAGTCGTCGGCTTTACGTGTCGGTACGGGGAGCGGTTCGCCACCCGCGAGAGTCACGCCCGGCCGATACGACACGTACGAGGGTTCGACGACCGCGACGGTGTCGCCAGGATCGACCAGCGCGCGCAGCGCCACATCGACGCCCTCGCTGACACCGGTTGTGACGAGCACCTCCTCATCGGGGTCGTACACGAGATCGTAGCGATCCCGGACGTGGCGGGCGATCTCCTCGCGGAGTTCGGCCGTGCCGCGGTTGGCAGTGTAGGAGGTCTTTCCCCGTTCCAAAGAATCGATGGCGGCGTCGCGGGCGGCCCACGGCGCGGAGAAGTCGGGTTCGCCCACCCCCAGCGAGATCACGTCGTCGCGCTCCTCGGCGAGTTCGAAGAACTTCCTGATGCCCGAGGGCGGCACCTGCTGGACTCGCTCCGAGGGGTTCATGGCGAAATCGACAGTCGGTCGTCGTCGTCGTGGCCCTCGCGCATCTCGATGCCGCCCTCCTTGTAGGTGTCCATCACGAAGTGGGTGACCGTCTGGGTCACCTCGGGGACGGGCGCGACCTTCTCGCTGACGAAGCGGGAGATCTCCCGAACCGAGTCGGACTCGACCACCGCCAGGAAGTCGTAGTTCCCGCTGACCAGTTGTAGTGAAGTGATCTCGGGAAACTTTGCGAGCCGCGAGGAGATCTCCTCGTAGCCCGTCTCGCGGTCGAGGGTGACGTTGAGTTCGACCGCCGCGCGGGCGTGTTCCTCGTCGGTGCGCTCCCAATCGACGACCGCCTGATAGCCCCGGATCACACTCTCGCTTTCGAGATTATCGATGGCGTTTTCGACTGCTTCCTCCGAGAGGCCGGTCTGGCGAGCCAGATCCCCCGTCTCGGCGCGGGCATTCTCACAGAGCAAATCGAGCAGTTCGCGCTCGGGGTCCATACCCGTGAAACGCGACGGGAAGCGGTTAAGGTTTTACCATGACAGTACGGCGGAACAGCTTTGTATACGAGTCCGTATACAGGACGGTGTGAGTAAAAGCATCCGGGTTGAAGACGACACCCACGCAGCGCTCGCGTCGCTGAAGGATGAGGACGAAACCTTCGACGAGTTGCTCTCGCGTCTCGTCCGGGAGCGCCGCGAAACCGTTCGGGAGGGTGCCGGGCTCTGGACTGGGACCGACGCCGCCGAGAAGTCCCGCGACGCCCGCAAGGAGATGAAGCGGGGCGTCGGCTCTCGATGACCCTCTACGACAGCAGTGTCCTCATCGATTACCTCGATGGCGTTGACGTGGCTGTGAATTACGTCGATGACCACAGTACCGAGCGGGCGGTCGCGCCGCCGCTGGTACTGTTCGAAATCTATCAGGGAGAGGTGTTCAAATCGGGGCCAACGGATTTCGATTCCGTGAACGCCGCGCTCGGATGGCTGGCCGTGATCGATGCGACCACCGACATCGCGCGCCGCCAGGGAGCTTCAGGACGAACTCCGACGCCGGGGAGAACCGCTTGCCGCTCGGGATGCGTTTATCGCCGGGGCCGCGAAAGGCTTCGGCGAACGGCTCGTCGTAGCCGACTCGGATTTCGAAGACCCGGGAATTACCGATGTTATCGATATTGACTTCCTCTGACACCATCACTTTCGGTCGAACGTTCGGTATCGCAACGCCTACGCGACCCCACCGAGAACGGCGGGCATGAACTACCTTCCATGGGCGATCCTGGCGCTTTTAGCCTACACTTTTGTCGCACCGCTGATGAGCCTCGCAACCGCCGAAGTGCCGAGCAACGTCGCGGTCCTGATCTCGAACAGCGTGCTCGTGATCGCCACGGTCGCGGTCGTCGCCGTTTCCCGGGAGCCGGTATTCGAATATCTCACCCATCCCGATATTCCGTACGCCCTCGCGGCGGGGATCTGTCTGTCCGTTGGCATTCTCGCGTACTACCGGGCGCTCGCTATGGGCCCCGTCAGTACCGTCGTTCCCATCTTCGGGATGTTCATCGTCACGAGTTCGATCATCGGGATCGCGGCACTGGACGAACCCCTGACCGCCCGGAAAGCGGCGGGGATCGTCCTCGCGGTGGTGGCAGTGTATCTGACTGCCGTCGAGTGAACGTTTTTGGCGGGGCATTCCCTTGGTTCGGCTATGGTACTCCAAGAATCCGAAAGCGACCTCACACACGACGATCCTGCGCCCCCGTTCGAGCTCCCCGGAACCGATGGCGAGACCCACACGCTCGTCGATTTCGCCGACCGCGAAGCCCTGCTCGTCGCGTTCACCTGCAACCACTGTCCCTACGCCCAGGCGAAAATCGACGTTCTCAATGGCCTCGCAGCCGACTACGACGAGGTCGCGGTCGTCGGCATCAACCCAAACGACGCCGAGGAGTACCCCGAGGACTCCTTCCACCGAATGCGCGACCTCGTCGAAAACGGGACCATCGACTACGACGCCTACCTCCGCGACCAATCCCAGGAAATCGCCCGGGCCTATGGCGCGGTCTGTACGCCCGACCCATTTCTGTTCGAAAATCGAGATAGGGAGTTCCGATTGGCCTACCACGGCCGCCTCGATGACGCCCACGATCCCGACGAGGAGCCGACCCAACACGACATGCGCGAGGCCATCGAGTCGGTGCTCGCGGGTGAGGACGTCACTGTCGAAGAAATCCCCTCGCGGGGCTGTTCGATCAAGTGGCGCGAAGAATAGCGGACCTCCAGCTATCCGAGATCAGGCCCAAGCCAGCGACAAGCGCACTCACGGCTCGATAGAGGACGACCAGGGCCGCCAGGGCGATGAGTAGCCCGAGGGCGGTGGCCCCCGGTCCCGCGCCGCCGAACGCTATCGAGAGTCCGATCAAGGCCGCAACCGCCAGTACGATGAACACACCCAACGCGAGGCTCAGATGTCAAGCGAGCGCGACCCGGGCCGATCCTCGCCCGAGCGCCTCGGAGGCCGCTCCGAGGGCGTGAAAAAGGATCAGCATAGCGGGGATCCCGATCAGGACACTGGCACCGAGGTAGACCGCACTCGGAACGGCCAACGAACGGCTATTGGAGGACGCGGTAGTATATATATTATCCATTATATATAGACTCTGGTATCATCCCATCCCGTCAGTTTCAACACGCACACTTACAATCACGGCGACGCTACCGTCGATTGATGCCCCAAGTAGACCTCAACGAGGAAACCATCGAGCGCCTGGATTCGCTTCGCGTCGAGGAGGAATCCTATGACGAACTGGTCAACGAACTCATCAACATCTACGAGGCCGGCGAGATGACGATCCACCAATCGGGCGATCAGCTCTGATCTCCAGCGGCCTGCTCGCGTATCGACTCCCACTTGCCCCGCTCTTCGAGGCGTTCCTGAAGCCGGTCAGCGTACTCCGCGACCAGCTCCTCGGCGGCTCGTAGCTGTTCGTCATCGCCCCCACTGCTATCGAATCCGAGCGCGCCCTTGATCGAACTGAGAAAACCGCCGCTGCTCGATTCCGAGGAGCCACCCGTCCCGCCGGTTCCGCCACCGGGCCCGACCGGCGGGTCGATCTTGTCGAGTTCGGGCATGATCTGGGGGAGGCTGCTCGTGTCCGCGACCAGTTCCGCGCGTTCGGGATCGTCGGGCTCGTTGATCTCGAACTCGGTGGCGGTCATGATCAGCCCCCACTGCTGGCTGGAAAACCGCGATTCGTTGACCCGCTCGGTGAACTCCCCATCGACGGCCATCCGGTCGCCGGCGATCCGGTCCGTCCAGGACTGTCCGCTCATATCGGTTTTTCGGCCACCCGATAAAAGAAAGTTCCCCGCTCAGCGCTCGAACCGACTCAGAACGCGCCGCCTTCGGCGCTGATCTCGGCGTTGAGTTCGTCACGGAGCGCGGCGTGGACGTGACAGATGTCCTCTCCTCGGTCGACGAGTTCGTCGAGTTCGTCGTCGTCCAGCTCCTCTTCGATCTCGATGTTGAAGCGGATGGCCTCGATGTCGTCCTCGTCGTCGAGGTCGGCCTCGGCGTCGATCTGGATCTGGCCCAGATCGTCGTGGTCGCGCTGTTGAGCGCCGACGCGGAGCGCGGGCAGGAAACACGAGGCGTAGTCCGCGACGAGTACCTGATTTGGATCGGGACCGCTTTCGTGTCCCGGATCGACGCTGAGCTCGAAATCGCCGATCTGACTCTGACTTGCGAACCCCTCTTCGCTGACGGTGGTGGTGTCGATGTCGGCCATTGCACTCGGACCAACGGTCGCCGGCGTCCTAAAGATTGGCCACGCGGCGAACTATTCCAGCGTGAACGTCTCGTCGCCGTCGAGCACGTGGACCTCGGCGTCGCTGCCGGTCGCCTGCACCTCGCTTTCGAAGTTCTCGGTGTCGATCTCGATGGGCGGGAACGTATCGTAGTGCATCGGGAAGGCGTGATCGACGTCGAGCCAGTCGACCGCGACCGCGGCCTGCCACGGCCCCATCGTGAAGTGATCGCCCGCGGGAACGGCGGCGGCGTCGGGTTCGAGGTAGGGGCCGATGATTTCGCGCATCTCGGTCATCAGGCCAGTGTCGCCGGCGTGATAGAAGCTCTCGGACTCCTCGTCCGCTACTTGGGTGGGTTTCGTGTCGCTGATGACGTAGCCCGTAGGCATCCCTGCGGAGTATTCGTAGTCGGTTTCGAGGCCGTTGGTGTGGTCCGAACGGTGCATCGTCACGAACGCGTCGCCACACTCGACGGTGCCGCCGATATTGAACCCGACGGTCTCGCTCACGCCGTACTCGTCCTCGACGAAGGTCGCCAGTTCGGGCGTGGCGACGATGGTGCTGTCGGCGAACTCGGGCACATCGGCGATGTGATCGCCGTGGCCGTGGGTGAGCAGAACGTAGTCCGGCGATCCGGCGTCCGAGGGATCGAGGTCGGTTTTCGGGTTGTCGAAAAACGGATCGATCAACAGGTCGGTGTCGCCGACGGTGACGTGCCACGTCGAGTGGCCGTGCCAGGTGAGTTCCATACGGGTAGGACAACGCCCGACGGCCCCATAAAAGGTGCCGGCGATTGTGCTACCTGACACGAATCCTGCCGCCGTGGGAACGTTTTTGGCCCCGCGCTCGGTGGATCCGGTATGCACCGCGTTCGCTTCCGCGATCCGGCCGGATCGGTTCGCGACGGCGAGTGGACCGACGACGGCATCGCCTTCGCCGATGAGACCTACGCCCCCGACGAGGTCGACGTCCTCCCGCCGACCGAGCCCTCGAAGATCGTTTGTATCGGGCTGAACTACGCTGACCACGCCGAAGAACAGGACGAGGACATCCCCGAGCGGCCCATGCTCTTCCTCAAGCCGCCGAACGCCACGGCGGGCCAGGGCGACACCGTTACCCTCCCTGGCAGGAAGGAGCGCATCGACTTCGAGGCCGAACTCGGGGTCGTCATCGGCGAGCAGTGCCGTCACGTCCCCGAGGACGACGCCGAGGACGTGATCGCGGGGTACACCTGCGTCGATGACCTCTCGAACCGCGACGACCAGCGCATCGAACAGAACTGGGTGCGGGGCAAGGCCTTCGACAACGCCGCGCCGATGGGGCCCGTGCTGGCGACCCCCGATGAGGTCCCCGAGGACGCTCGCGTCACGCTGCGGGTCAACGGCGAAACCCGCCAGGACTCCTCGCGCGAGCAGTTCATCTTCTCGGTGCCCGAACTCATCGCGGAGATCACGACGTATCTCACCCTCGAACCCGGCGACGTGATCGCCACCGGGACCCCCGAGGGCGTCGGCCCGCTTTCGGACGGCGACCGCGTCGAGGTCGAAATCGAGGGCGTCGGAATCCTCGCCCACGACGTGCGGATCCCCTAGACGCGCTCGACCTCGAACCCCTTCTCCTCGAAGGCCTCCCGCGCGCGATCCGATCCGCGGGAATCGTCCTTCGGCGTCTCGATGGTCCGCGTTCGGGTTTCGGGACCATCCTCGTACTCGATGTGAAACTCCCGGTCGTGTTGCTCGATGGAGCGGATCTCGCTACAGTGGATCTCAGCGGGGCCGTGGCTCGCCCGCCAGCGCCGGACGAGCGGGTAACACGCCGCACAGAACGCGAACACCGCCAAAGTGCCGGTCATGGGGTCCGCATATATCGTATCGCGTGCGGCGGTGACGGCGGCGATGGCCGGCCCAACCGCCTGCTGGGCGGTCAGGACGAACCCGAACACGATGATTCCGCCCTTTCCGAGCGCACCGATATCGCGCTTCCGGATCGCCCCCACGTAGCGCCGAACCAGCCGCGCGATTCCCTGGTCCAGCCGCACCACGCCCTGCTCGATCCTGCATTCGCCGTAGCGTGTCTCGAACTGCTGGGGACTGTGCGAGGGCGCGCGACCGCGCATACCACAGTGTTTCGTGAGTACTGACATAATTTTACCGCCCAGAAACGTGTGCGGACAAGAGCACGCTTAATATCCCCGGTCCACTTCACGCGAGCATGCAGCCACGGGATCTCTCCTCGCATACCGCCTACGAGGCCGGGCGGGGGATCGAAGAGGTCGCCCGCGAACTCGGCGTCGATCCCGATTCGCTGGTGAAACTCGCCTCCAACGAGAACCCGCTGGGTCCCAGCCCCGCCGCCGTCGAGGCGATCCGCGAAGCCGCCGGGCGAGTTCACTCGTATCCGAAATCCTCTCATACCGACCTCACCGCGGAACTCGCCGAGCGCTGGAGCGTCGATCCGGCGCAGGTCTGGCTCGCAAACGGCGGCGACGGCGCGCTGGATTACCTCTCGCGCGCGATCCTCGAACCCGGTGATCGCGTCCTCGTTCCGGACCCCGGCTTCGCGTACTACGGGATGAGCGCCCGGTATCACCACGGCGAGGTTGAGACATATCTCGTCTCGAAGGGCGAGAACTTCGCCCAGACCGCCGACGTCGTCCTCTCACATTACGACGGCGAGCGGATCGTCTACCTCACCAGCCCGCACAACCCCACCGGCTCGGAGATCGCCCTCGACGAGGTCGAAACCCTCGCCGAAAAGACCGCCGATGAGACGCTGATCGTCGTTGACGAGGCTTACGGGGAGTTTTCCGACAGCCCGAGTGGGATCGAACTGGTCGAAGCCCGCGACGACGTCGCCGTCTTGCGAACCTTCTCGAAGGCCTACGGACTGGCCGGCCTGCGACTGGGCTACGCGCTCGTCCCCGAGGCGTGGGCCGACGCCTACGCCCGGGTGA
>CAYOFZ010000060.1:0-11714 GCA_964403315.1 uncultured Halobacteriales archaeon
TGAGGCCGTAGCCCTCGTAGATCTGGACATCGTACAGCTCCTCGAACCGCCGGAGTACCTCGACGGGGATACCCGCGCCGCCGACGCCACACAGCCGCATCGAGGAGAAGTCGAACTCCTCGGCGTTGGGCTGGTTGATGATGTCGTTGTACATCGCGGGCACGCCGTGCATCAGGGTGATTCCCTCCGATTCGATGAGCGAGACCGCCTCCTGGGCGTCCCACGACGGCATCGGGTAGTAGGCTCCGCCGTCGAACAGCGTCGCGTTCATCGTCACCGTCATCCCGTAGATGTGAAACAGCGGCAACACGCCGAGTTGCTTGTCGTCGGCCCGGATCCCGTCGGGTACCGTCGAGATCGACATCTCGGCGTTCGTCCCGAGATTGGCGTGGGTGAGCTGGACGCCTTTGGGTTGACCCGTAGTGCCAGAGGTGTACGGTTGGACGGCGTCGTCGTCATCGGCGCGCTCGGCGACATCGAGTTCCTCGTCGGCCAGAAACTCCTCGAAGGGGGTTGCGCCTTCGGCCTCCCCGCCGACGCTGATAATCTGCTCAACCTGAGTTTCCTCGCGGACCTCCTCGACGAACGGCACCAGATCCGTGAGGGTAACGACCGCTCGCGCCCCGCTGTCGCCGAGCAGGTGTTCGATCTCGCGGGCCTTGTACTGGGGGTTCATTGGGACGACGACCCCGCCGGCCCGCAGCGTGCCGTGGAACGCCGTCAGGAACTGCGGGAGGTTCGGCAGGTACACGCCCACACGGTCGCCCTCGCCGATCTCGTGGTCGTCGAGGGCGGCCGCGAACTGCCCCGTTCGCGTCCAGAACTCCCGATAGCTCGTCTCCCGGCCCTCGTAGCCGACTGCGGTTCGGTCGGGCTGTTCTTCGACGACCGCCGCCACGTTTGTGACAAGATTTGTCATGTCCTGCCGGCCACAATGTCGCCCTACGGTAAAAGCTCATGGGTGTTGGTTAACGATGGTAAGGACGAGGAGTGCGACCGCCGGGCTCACAACTATGTGGGTTCCTGTCCAATACCCACCATGGTCTTTGCGCGCAACGACGAGGGGGTGCGTGCGGATCTCATGGCGCTGCTCTCGCAGGTACATCCGGTGTTCATGTTGCCGCCGGTCGCCGCCTCGTGGTTCGGGAGCATGCTCGCGGGGGAGTTCTCGCTTGCGGTCGGCGCGCTCCACATGACCGCGATCTTCATGGCCGTCTACACCGCCCACCTCAAGGACGGCTACGTCGATTTCTATCTCCGAAACGAGGACGACGACCACCCGCTCTCCGAGCGGGGCTGTGAGCGCGCGCTGGCCGGCGCGACCCTTGTTTTCGGGACCTGTCTCGTCGGGCTCTGGATCGTTGTCGGGCCCGGAGCCGCCCTCGTGACGTTCCCCGGGTGGGTGATCGGCTACTACCACGCCCCGCAACTCGACACCAACCCCGTGACCGCGACGACGGGCTATCCGGCCGGCATCGCGCTCGCGGTCGTCGGGGGGTATTACGTCCAGACGACGGCGCTCGCGCCTATCGCCGTCGCGTTCGCGCTCGTCTTTCTCGTGCTTCTCTCGGGCGTGAAGGTGATCGACGACACCCAGGACTACGACTACGACGATTCGATCAGCAAGCGCACCGTCGCGGTCGTCCTCGGGCCGGATCGCGCTCACACGACCGCTTACGCGCTGATGGCGGTGTCGCTCGCGCTCGTGGTTGCATTCGCGCTCGTGCGGGTGTTCCCGCCGAGTTCGGCGCTCGCGGTCGTCGCGTTCGGTGCGGTGGCGGTGATGGCTCGCCGGGCGGGTCCCGAACTCGCAACGATGTTGCTCGTCCGGGGATCGTACGTCTTTCTCGCCGTGTTGCTGGCGGCGACGTGGTTTCGCCCGCTAGCCTAAAGCGATCCTCAATGGTACAGCCGGGGATCGACCCCGGTCACCCGCAGCACCGAAGACGTTATGCGGCCATCTGCCGACACGATTGGGCGCACTCGCGCAGTACGTCGGCACAGAGCTGACAGTGCTCCTCGTCGTGGCGGTCGCATTCGGCGGCACACTCCTCACAGGCGTCGGCACAGGCTGCCGCGAGGTCGTCACTGTAGGCGGAATCACGCGCCATGAATCGGGCGTGAAGCGTCGTCAGGTCCGACACGTCCCGACACAGCCGGATACAGCGGGCCATCTCCTCGCCCTCCCCGGCACACTCGTCGGCACACCACTCACAGGCCTGAGCGGCTTCGAGGCAGTTGTCAATGCAGTTTTGCATCTCCTCGGACAGGTGGTCGATCTGGGACAGTGCCATTGCAGTCCTCACGTTCGACGGCCATCGTTTTGTTCGTTATCCTTACAATAGCCAGGGAATCGAACCCGCTCTTTTCGGGGATCGACAGCGAGTCCGGGTCGAATATTTTGATCGTGAAGTGCCATCACAACTGCCGGCTGGGGTCATATCCATGAAACTCCGTCTCCACAGCGATGAGGGGATCTCGCACGGTATCACTCGGTCGTCTTTCCGTCCGCGCGGTCGCGGTCCTCGCGTTCGGGATCGCGCTCATCGGGGTCGCCGTGGCCGCCCCCGCCGGGCGTCCGGACGGTCACGGTGGCTCCGGCGGGCACGTCCCGGGTCGTCTTCGCCGGCATCTCGTTTCCCTCGATCAGGTTCTCGCCGGGCGCGCCGTCCTCGCCGCCCGCGATCCCCTGAGGAGCATATCGGCGGCGCTCGGTGAGCAGGGAGACGGTTGCGGGTGCCTCGACGGTGACCGAGCGCACGAGCCCGAGCCCGCCGCGATACCGGCCCCGGCCGCCGCTGTCGGCTCTGAGCGAGTATTTCTCGACGCGCATCGGGTACTCGGTTTCCAGCGCCTCGATGGGCGTGTTCAGGGTGTTGGTCATTCCGACCTGGACGCCGTCCATGCCGTCTTTGTCGGCGCGCGCGCCGAAGCCGCCGCCGACGGTTTCGTAGTAGGTGAACCCGCTTTCGCGGCCCCCGATGGTGAGGTTGTTCATCGTGCCCTGACCTTGGGCGGGCACCTGGTCGGGGACCGCGTCAGCGAGCGCTAGAAACACCACATCGGTCACGCGCTGGCTGGTTTCGACGTTGCCGCCGACAACCGCGGCGGGCGGGGTCGGATCGAGCAACGACCCTTCGGGCGCGGCGACCGAGATCGGCTCGTAACACCCGTGATTCGGCGGGATCTCGGGGTCAGTTACACACCGGAGCACGAAGTAGACGGCGCTTTTCGCAACCGTGAGCGGCGCGTTGCAGTTGCCCGCGCCCTGATCGGCGGTGCCCGAAAAATCCACCTCGATGCGCTCGCCGTCGATCCTCACGGTCGCGGCAATCGGGAGGTTCTCGTCCGTGACGCCGTCGCCTTCGAGCACGTCGGTCGCCCCGTAGCGCCCGTCGGGAAGGTCGGCGATCTCGCCTGCCATCCGGTCGCGTGAATACTCGATCACGGCGTCGAACCCCTTCCGCACCACCGCCTCGCCGTGGTCGGCGAAGAGATCGTCGAGGCGCTTTTCGGCGCGGTCGTTGGCGGCGAGTTGGGCACGCAAGTCCGCCCGGCGCTCGGTGGGGTTGCGGACGTTCGCCAACAGCAGGTCCATCACGTCGTCGTTGATTTCGCCACCTCGAACCAGTCGAACGGGGGGCAGGCGCAGGCCTTCCTGGTAGATCTCGCGGGCTCCGGCGGGCATGCTCCCCGGGACCATCCCGCCCACGTCGGCGTGGTGGGCCCGGGAAACCGCGTAGCCGACGATCTCCCCGTCCGGTGCGAGCGGCGAGACCATCGTGATATCGGGTAGGTGCGTACCGCCCGAGAAGGGGTCGTTCACCACGAAGGTCTCCCCGGGTTCGGGGTTGCGCTCCCGGACGGCGGCGACAGCCTCGGGCATCGCGCCCAGATGGACGGGGATGTGCTCGGCCTGGGCGACCATCCGGCCCTCGCCGTCGAACAGGGCGGTCGAGCAGTCCCGGCGCTCCTTGATGTTCGGGGAGTACGCCCCCGTGATCAGGACCTCTCCCATCTCCTCGGCGATGCTTTCGAGCTGGTTGCGGAGGATTTCGAGGGTAACCGAATCGATCATGATTGCCTCTCACAGATGAGTGTGCCGGTCGCATCGATCTCGCCCGTCCATCCGGGCGGGACGACGGTCGTGCTTTCGGCCTGCTCCAGGACGGCGGGGCCCTCGACGCCCTCGTCAGAACTGAGCCGTTCGCGGTCGTAGACGGCCGTCTCGCAGTGGCCGGCGTCGGGGAAATACGCTTCACGGGTCCCGAGGGCGGCGTCGCCCTCGCCCTCGTGGATGATCCGGGGCGTCTCGCATGGAACGGTCGCGCTCGCACGCAGGTTGACGAGTTCGACCGCCTCGTCCATCCGGTAGCCGTAGGCGCGCTCGTGGGCCGCGTGGAACCGCTCCTCGACGGTTTCGGGGTCGAATTCCTCGGTGGCGACGGTGAGTTCGAAGCTCTGGCCGGCGTAGCGCAGGTCGGCGGCGCGCTCGATGGCGGGGTCGCCGGTCGCGTCCGCGCGCACCTCAACCGCGAGGTCGGCGTAGATCGCCTCGATGGCGTCGGGATCGGCCGCCGCAAGCCCGGTTCGGTGGGTGCGGACGGCGTCGTGTTTCTCGTCGGCGGCGAGCAGGCCGACTGCCGAGAGCACGCCCGAGGGTCGGGGCACGACGACGGTCCCGACGTCGAGCGAGTCGGCCAGCGCGGCGGCGTGCATCGGGCCCGCGCCGCCGAAGGCGACCAACCCGAACCCCCGGGGGTCGTGGCCCCGTTCGACGGTCACCGACCGGATCGCGCGGGCCATGTCGGCGTTGGCGACGCGATATACCCCGCGGGCCGCTTCCAATGCGCCGTCGAGTCCCGCCTCGGCGGCGAGCGCCGCGAGCGCGTCACGGGCGGCCCCGACATCGAGCGTGAGTTCGCCGCCGAGCGCCGTCTCGGGGCCGATGTACCCGAGGACGACGTTCGCGTCGGTGACCGTCGGCTCGTCGCCACCCTTGCTATAACAGGCCGGGCCGGGGTCCGCGCCCGCCGAGCGGGGGCCGACCCGGAGCGCTCCGCCCGAATCAACCCGGGCAATCGAGCCCCCGCCCGCGCCGACCGTGGTGACATCGACCATCGGCGTCCGAATCGGGATCCCGTCGATCTCGGCATCCGTGGTCCGCTCGATCTCCCCCTCGCGCACGAGGCTCACGTCGCTTGAGGTCCCGCCCATGTCGAAGGTCACCAGGCCGTCGAGGTCGGTCGAGACGACCGCCTCCGCGCCAACGACGCCCGCCGCCGGCCCTGAAAGGACGGTCGTGACCGCATGGTCCCGAACCGTGTCGGCGGTCGCGGTCCCGCCGTTCGACTGCATGATCCGCGGGGTTGGCACGCCGGCGTCGGCCGCGCGCTCGGCCAGCCGGGCAACGTAGCGGTCGATTCCCGGCCCCACGTAGGCGTCGACCGCCGTGGTCGAGGCGCGTTCGTACTCCCTGAACTCGGCGAGCACTTCGTGTGAGACTGAAACCGGCGCGTCGAGTTCCTCCCGGAGCACTTCGGCTACCCGCCGTTCGTTGTCGGCGTGGGCGTAGGCGTGCAACAGACAGACCGCGACGCTGTCGGCGTCGAGTTCCGCCGCGAGTTCGCGGGCGTCCGCCGGATCGACCGGGGTTTCGATCCCCTCGTCGGTGACGCGTTCCTCGATCCCGTATCGCCGCCTCCTGGGCACCAGCGGGTCGAATTTCTCGGCGTCGAGATCGTAGAGGTCGGGCCGGTCTTGGCGGCCGATCTCCAACACGTCCCTGAATCCAGCGGTCGTTACAAGCGCCGTCTCCGCGCCCGAGCGTTCGAGCAGGGCGTTCACCGATACCGTCATCGCATGGGAGAAGGCGTCGATTTCGTCGGGAGCGATATCCGCCGACGCACAGGCCTTCTCGATGCTGTCCATGACGCCGACGCTCTGGTCGTCGGTGGTCGGTACCTTCGCCGTCGTGAGGTCGCCGTCGGCGTACAGCGCCACGTCGGTGAACGTGCCGCCGACATCGACCCCGACATGTGTTTCGGTCATAGTACGAGCGTATCGTAGAGCGTTCGAAGGCCGATACCGATCACGATAAGGGTCACGACCGCTCCCAGGGCGTTTTGCAGCCGGGAGTTAGTGTACGCGCCGAGCAGGTCGTCGTTGTTCATCGCGTAGAGCAGAAAGACCGCGAGGATCGGCAACAGAACCCCGTTTGTGACCTGCGCGAAGACGATCACCTCCACGGGCTCGAAGCCGAGCGCCGAGCCGACGATCCCCACCCCGAGGATCGTCATCCAGACCGCCCGAAACCGTGTCGAGGTGAGATCACCCTCCCAGCCCAGCGCCCCGGCGGTGGCGTAGGCCCCCGCGAGCGGCGCGCCCATCGCGCTCGTAAAGCCGGCGGCAAACAGGCCGATCCCGAAGAAGGCGAGCGTCCACCCGCCGAACAGCGGTTCGAGCTGGTCGGCCATCGCGCCGACATCGGTGATCTCGGTGCCGGCGGGAAACACCGCCGCCGCGGTGACGACGATAGAGAGGGTGATCGCGCCGCCGCCGAGCACCGAGGCGACCGTGTCCGTCCGGCACTCACCCAGATCCGCGGGGCCGTCCCAGCGCTCCTGGACGGTGCTCGCGTGCAGGAACAGGTTGTAGCCGACGACGGTCGTCCCGATCAGGCCGGCGATGAGGTACGCCGACCCCGCCGGGATCGTCGGCACGAACCCGCCGGCGAGCGCCCCGAGATCCGGGCCGACGAGGACGGCACTGATCACGAACGCGAGCCCCATGATCGCCACCAGCGCCATGAAGGTCCGCTCGATCAACTCGTAGTCACCCGTCCACAGCAGCGCGCCTGCCACCAGTCCCATGAGCGGCCCCCAGAGGCTCGCGCTCACGCCGGTGATCGTTTCGAGGCCCGCGGCCCCGCCGACGATGTTGCCCGTCTCGAAGGCCGCGGTGCCGATCCCGATGGCGCTCACGACCAGCGCGATGCTCGCATACTGGACGGCGGGAGCCTCGAACTCCCCGCGCAGCGCCTCGCCCAGCCCTTCCCGCGAGACCAGGCCGAGGCGCGCGCTCATCTACCTGGAGGACGATGGTTGCTACCACCGAGAAGGCAATCGTCCAGACGAGCGTGTAGGCGTACTCCGCCCCGATCACGCTCGCGGTCGTTACCGTGCCGGGCCCGATGAACGCCGCCGCGATGATGGCACCGGGTCCGATTGCCCGGAATCGATCTTTCAGTGTCACGTCGTCTCACTGTACTGTGGGTACACAACTCCTGGAGACGGATATGAACTTGTTGAGATCGATCCCGCGAATCGTTCACCAGTGTTTTTGCAACAGAGTACGTATGTATCCGATCAACCCTCGACCATGCTGGACCGCCGTCACTCCTTCAGTGATAACAGGCTTCTCGTCGGATTTCTGTACGGAGCGGCGTGTATCGCGGCGATTGTGGCGCTACTCGATGGACGGATCGGCCTCGTCCTGTTGTTGATCGTCGTCGCCGGCGTGATGTATGCGCTGTAAAATCGTGATTCGGATAGAGAGTCCGACCACGTCACCGTCTCAAAACGAGCCCCGGCGATAGAGCCACAGGTCGATCCCGGTCAGCACGCATGCGAGCGTCAGGATCCCCGCCCCCGGCCCCGGGGCTCCGACCGAAAACGCCCACAGTGCCAGCGCCACCAGTACCGTATCGAGGACCCCGACCCACAACACCCTCCCGGCCCGTCCCCAAACCATTTCGCTCCCGCTCATCCGCTCAGGTCGCCGTGCTCACGATCTTGATCACGTCACCCTCGGCGAGTTCGTGGTCCTCACCGATCCGACGCTCCGAGCGCCCATCGACCGCGTGGAGGTATCCCTCGCCGATATCGGAGTGGACGGTATAGGCGAGATCCCGAGGTGTCGATCCCCGAGGGAGCAAAAACGCATCCGGGAGCACGTTTTCCTGGCCGTCGGTCCACTTGGTTTCGTTTTCGACGGGGTAGGCCGTGAAGTGATCGAGGAGATCGTAGACGGCGGTATCGAGCGCCTGCTGTACGCCCGTGCCGCCCCACTCGTCCATTACCGTCCGGAGGCCATCGAGGGTCTCCCGTTGGGCGTCGCTCACCTCGCCGGCGATCCCGAACTCCCGGTCGCCGGGATCGTAGTCGATAACGCCCGCTTCCGCGCCCTTCCGCAGCGCGAGTTCGCCCTCCGCGGTGGTCGGAACCACGGGCCCATCGGTCCCTTGTAGCCGTTCGACGTTCCCCTCGGGGGCGATGTCGGCCTTGTTCGCGGCGACGATGATGGGCTTCGTCCGCGCACGGACCTTCCGGGCGAGCGACTCGCGGTCGTCGTCGCCCCACTCGCGGGGGTCCTCAGGATACTCCAGATTCCGCAGGACGGCGGCCACGTCGGCCTCGGTCGCGCCGAACCCCGTCAGCATCTCCGTGATCGCCTCGTCGATGTCGAACCCCGGCGACCGGGACTGGCGCTCGACCCCCTCCCAGTTGCGCCCGACGATGTCCGCGAGCCAGAGGTTCATCTCGCGTTCGACGAAATCGACATCGTTGAGGGGGTCGTGATCCCCGACGTCTACGGGTTCGCCCTCCTCGTCGGTCGCGCCGGCAGCATCGACCACGTTGATGATCGCGTCGGCGTTCGTCAGTGCATCGAGGAACTGGTTGCCCAGTCCGCGGCCCTCGTGAGCTCCCGGGACCAGCCCGGCGACGTCGATGAGTTCGACCGGGACGTAGCGCTTGCCGTCGCGGCAGTTCCCACAGCACTCGTCGAGGTCGAGGCAGGGACAGCGCGTACGGACGTAGCTGATCCCGCGATTGGGGTCGATGGTCGTGAAGGGGTAGTTCGCGGCCTCGACCTCCGCACGGGTCGCGGCGGTATAGAACGTAGATTTGCCGGCGTTCGGCTTGCCGGCGAGCGCGAGCGAGAGCATGGAGGAGGTATCCACGAGCGAGGCAACTGCCTTTCGATTAATTATCGAATCAGCATGACGGAACACCGGGAAAGATGAATCATGGATGATTTTATAATCCGAGTTCCCCACGCACTTCAGTTGCGTTCAGTACCCCACTTTCCGCGAAGAAAGCCTGCACGCCAAGTCCTTCCACATCGCCGGGCCCCAAATCGAAGTTCGGATTTCGTAAGCGGTTTTCGAGCAGTATCAAAAGTGCTTCCACTTCGATGAGCCGAACTTCTTGAATATCCGTTCCTATCTTGAGAGTTCTGATTGCTTCGGTCCCATCATCCGTGTAGTTTCCCGATATTACGGAGAAATAGATGTTCCGGAATCCGTTAGCACGAAGCGAAGGGACTTCCCGATTGATGTAGTCTTGGAACTTCCGTTCGTCACTAGTCCCGATGCTATAGCCATCGCCTCGAACTTTCGCATCGTAGATAATTGCATAATTGTGCAGTCGATCTTTCGCAATTCCATCAGGATTCCTGCCGGCTCCTTGTCCTAGTTCATCGACCTCAAAACCAAGCATTCGCAGACACTTCGCCAGCCTGTTCTCGAAGAGCGTCTCGACTGATTGTCCGGTTTCCCCGGCAAGTTCTCTAATCTCATCCGTATTGCGCGCTAGCTTCGGGAGGATGGATACAATCGGGGGAATGTAGCTATCCGGAAGAGTTGTCTGCCGGGAGTCGAAAACTGTTTCTGGCTCGTTTTCGAATTCGTCTCGTTGCTGCCAGTACCAGAAGGCGTGCTCAATCGTCCAGAGGTGAATTTCCTGATCTCCGTAGTCCGTGAGAACCCCCCGTATTTCTTCGTTGAGGTCCCAAAATTCAACGTAGCTCGCTGCGAGATCATCGCTTGGTTCCCAGATGGCGAGGTCGGAGAGTACACGAACCATTGACGTATAATAAATCGGGTATGTATCTGGATCAGCTATCTGCCAGAAGTACGAAATAAAATACGGTATTGATCCCAGCCGTGGTGCTTTCCTTAGGTCGTCAGCCTCGTTTCGTAGCTGCTCAACGAACCCTTCGATAGATCTGATTTTCTCTTTAGTCTCGGCTGTATTGTCGGGAGGTAGAAGAACCTTGCGGAGGAGCGTAGCCAGTTCTGACTGACGTTCGTCACCCGCTGATTTGTGAATCATATTAAAAAACATCATTCCGTTCATCCCCTTGAATCCCCAAAACGGATACTGTTTATTCTGGCTGTCTATCTCTGATTTGAATTCCTTGAGTTCGGTTTCTCCGCGAACGAAATCATCAAGGTGATCTTGAAGTAGCGGAAGACGTTCTCGTCGCTGTTCGTCAGCCTCCTCGGCGTGTAGGACGTTTCCCTGACTGTTTTCGAAGCAAAAATTATTGTCAGCGTATGCGTCCCAGAGCTGTGTTATTTGTTGGTTATCTACAGCTGGCATTATCGGCTCTATACTATTGGCCGATAAAAAGCAATGTGAACCTGTTTGTGATCACGGCAGTTCGACCGCCATCATCACCTCATCGATGTACTCGCCGTCGATCTTGTAGTGATCCTCTCGCACCGCTTCAGTCTCCCAGTTCTGTGATTCGAGGAAGGTGATGGCGGCCTCGTTCGAGGAGGGGACGCTCTGATAGACCCGTTCGTACTCCCGGGAGCCGGCCCATTCGAGCCCGCGATTCAGCAGGTGGCTGCCGATCCCCCGACCTTGATACTCCTCGATCACGCCGACAGTGAGTTCGGCGGTGTGTTCGAGCTTTTCGAGTTCGGGGGCGTGCAGATGCACCCACCCCACCACATCGTCGTCGACGGTGGCGACGAAGAACATCCGGGATTCGAGTTGGTTGTGGCGCAACAGGGCGTCCTCGTGATCGATCTCCTGGGCGACGGTCTCGGCGACGATGTAGGTGCCCGCCTCCGCGACCTGCCGGATCGCGCCGACGATCCCCGCGAGGTCCTCCTGGCGGGCCGGGCGGATGGCGAACTCGACGCCCTCGTTGCGGTGGGCCTCCTCCTCGCCGCCGCCCATCGCCACCCGGTAGGTGCCGTCCTCCTCCAAGACGATCCGCCCGTCGCGTTTGAGGATCGCCGCGTGGTGGCGCAATCCCCCGGAGTCGATGTGCAACTCGCGTTCGATCTCGTCAAGATCCGCCGCGCCCGCCCGCTCGATGAACTCGTAGATCCGTTTTCGGTCGTCGTGGCCGAACTCCAGCGTTTCGGGTTCGTTCATGTACTGAGATAACATACCATGACGACTTAAAGCTTTGTCAATTGTCGAATCCCGATCCGGGGCGTGCCAGCACTACCATCGCTCGTCAGCGGACCGGATCCGTGAGGAAGTTCGTGTCCGGTCGGGGATGCCGGTCAGTAGTTCGACCGCATCGCGGGCGCTGTGGGTTTCGATCAGCGCCTCGGCGGCGGTGCGGATCGGGAACTCAGCGTCGAGATCGATGCCGTAACACCGGGCGTACAGTTCGATCCAGTCGTTCATCGCGCCTTCGAGCGCCGCGAACTCCTCGGGGCCGATCCCGACGAACTCGCCGGTACGGACGTCGAGATACAGCGCGACCGCGGGACCGACCCCCTCGCGGATGTACTCCGTGGCACGCTTTTCGTCGGGCGGGTCCGTCGGCTCTTCGAAGGTCCGCCGGTCGCGGCGGGCTCGGTCGGCGAGCGCATCGATGCGCTCTTCGATCCCGGGATCGCTCATCCCTCCTTGAACTCGACGCCCTTGCCGCCGCGGGGGTGGTCCCAGTCGGTGTCGGCGACG
>CAYOFZ010000061.1:0-8312 GCA_964403315.1 uncultured Halobacteriales archaeon
GACGGTTTAGGTTCCGAGTAACACATTTATCTTGAATACATGGATGTAGGTAATCCTCTCAGTGTATGGTAGCGATGTGATTTGTCGGCTACATAGGTTACGTTTTATATGGAAGTGAACCTATGGCCGTTCATACGAACTATGGCCACTTTGGATCTAAGACCACTAATCAAATCAATCAATACAGAAAATGTGGTGGCCTCAGCTGGAATTGGTAAAGAGGTAGATCTTGAATTGCTTGCAAGGAAATGGGACGAAGCAGATTACGATCCCGATCAGTTCCCTAGACTTATTTATTCAACTGAAGATCCACGATCTGCGATATTGCTGTTCCAGTCAGGAAAATTTGTTTGTACCGGTGCAAAATCTATCGACGAAATTTATGAGTGTATGTGGGTTTTCTTAAAGAAATTACAGAAGATGGGCACTGAAGTGAATCAAGATCCTCAAATCACTATCCAGAATTTAATCGCCTCTGCTGATCTGAGACAGCACTTCAAACTCAATATTGTTGCCATTGGGTTTGGACTCGATAATATTGAATACGATCCTGATGGATTTCCTGGGTGGTTTATCAACTTGACAAACCTAAGGCCATCGCTCTAATATTTGCATCGGGAAAAAATGGTGATCAGTGGTGCTACCGGATCAGCCGAAATACAGAATGCAGTATCCAGAATTGGAAGTAAGATCTGGGAAATGGGTTTGATCCAAGCAACACCAGAACCCTTAGAAAGGAGTACAAACGACCGATACGATCACGATGTGTTCATATCGCACGCTAGTGGCGATAAGGGCGATATTGTTCGGCCACTAGCAACTGAATTATCGCAGCGAAGAGTTGATGTATGGTACGATGAGTTTGATATTGAGTTAGGAGATAATCTGAGAGAATCTATTGATAAGGGTCTTGGCAATTCAGAATATGGGATTGTGGTCTTATCGGAGGAATTCTTCGAGAAAGAATGGGCGCAATACGAATTAGATGGGTTGGTTTCTAGACACATGGAAGAAGACAAAGTAATTTTACCTCTCTGGTATGATATTGATCATGAATATGTCGCTAGACAGAGTCCACCACTATCTGATTTACTCGCACAAACAATCGATACGGATAATATTCCCGAGGTAGCAGATGAACTCTGCACGATAATACAACAAGAATAGAAATATAAATTATCTGATAAATATATCTACGAGCAAGATCAAATCTCGGTTAGCGCATTTCCTCACGCCTTGAGTTTCTGAGCGACGAAATCGGCTTAAAGAATTACCGTCTCGATTTCCTCCAGCCCCTCGAAATCATCATCGCCGGAATATAGCGCCTCACAATCGGTCATGACAGCGATTGCGAGATGGATCGCATCGGCATACGATAGCTCCCGTTCGCCACGCTGGTAGTACTTTTCGCGCAGATCGGCGGCATACAGGGCGACCTCCGCAGTCACCGGAACGACATCGATTTCCTCGAATCCGTCGATTGCGCTAACTATGCGGTCGGCAGTTTCCTCGTCCGCCTTGTGACGAACGGTGTAGCGCACCTCCATGATAACGGTGGCTGCGATGATACCACCCTCGTCTCGGGCGGTCTCAATTGCCTCCTCTGCTCGCTCCCACTTCGCACCTTTGAACGCGAATTCGTTCCAGATCCAGGTATCGAGGAATATCACTCGTGTTTACTCCACTCGCGTTTCGATTCGGCCATCAGTTCGTCTACATCGACCGAAAGCGGTGCGAGCCGTTCCTGTACCTCTCGAAGCTGATCCATCGGATCGCCGGTTTTTCGGACCATCGCCACCCCATTTTCCTTGACGATAAACGATACCTTCTCGCCCGTTTCTAGCCCCATTCGCTCCCGGACACGCTTTGGAATCGTGATCTGTCCCTTGCTGGTGACGGTCGCCTCGTCCGTAGTACTCATTTCCTTACGATATCTAAACCACCATTACATATATAAATTTCGACTTACTCAGTTAATCGGAGTCGATAACAATGGGATATTCATCACGAACGAGACAGGATATTCGGCTCTCAGAGTTCAAATTCTCGATTAGCGGTGAATTTATCCATAGATATACGAATACTGGGCTCGATCATCCCGTATGGCCGATTCACTCGACGATATCGAAGATCAGCTTGCGCGTGCCATCGATATCGAAGACAATGACACCGCCCGCAAACGCCTCGAAACCGCCCGCGAGGAACTCGAAGAACTACGCGAACACGACGACATCAATGGGGATCGCGCCAAGGATCTCGAAACCAAGATCGATCAGCGCCTGCGGATGGTCGGCGAGCGAGGCAACTACGAAACCGAGCGGATCGGTGCAGCGAGCGATCCCACCGATGAGGACGCCGCCTGAACGCAATCCCCATACCGGCGGATCGCATTCCTTCGGGTATGGCCAGTACCGACACCGACGCGGACGCGGCCTTCAAGGACCATGAGGCGTTCGAGGCGACCCCCGAGGGGTACGAACTGACGACCACGCCCTTCGAGGGAGTTGTCCGGACGAGCCCCGCCCCCGAGGCCGAAGGGACCACCTACCGAGTAGTCGTTACCGCGCCGACGCTGGATGCCGTCGTCGAGGGCGAGAGCGTCGCCGAGGTCGTTGAGGAGGGGTGGTTCGAGACGCTCGAACGCCGGCTCGAACAGCCTCACCAGGCCGGGCGCGGACTGGAGACTATCGATCCCGACGTGGCTCGCGCCGGCGACGGAATCCGGGTCACGATGGAATTTACGAATCCCCACCCCGAACGCGCCGCAGAGAACGTGAAAGCGCTGATCGAGTTTGTCGAGGGAACGTGGGTCCAGGGGATCATCCCCGGCTACGACTACCGCGATCCGGCGGCGTCGTTTTTGGAGCAAGCGACCGAAAACTACGACGAAAACGAGAGCGGGATTTAGTCCATCGCGATATACGTTCGAGTGTCCTCGACGCCGTCGATCCCCTGTATCCCGTCGGCGGCGATCTCCTTTACCTGTGTCGGGGAATCGACATCGAGTTTGGCGATGATGTCGACGTCGCCGGCGACGATGTGAGCAGTTCCGACGCCGTCGATTCCCTCGATAGTGGTGCGCAGTCGGTCGGCCTCCCCGGTGTTTGCCTTGACCATGACGTATGCGACGACCATATTCAGACACCTCCGATGGTCGCGGGGGCCTCACCCACGATCAACTGGCGGACGTCATCGAGCACGTCGAAATCCGCGAGCACGGCGAAGCGATCCCCGGCTTCGAGCGACTCGTCGGGCGAGGGGATCGAAAGCGGTCGGTCCTTCTTGCCGAAGGCGAGGATCGTCGCGTCCGCTGGCAGTTCGATCTCGCTGATGGTGTAGCCCCGCATCGGCGAGGCGGGCTGGACGGTGAGTTCGACGACCTGAAGGTTTTGAGCGATGTCGGCGATGGCCCGGACATTCCCACCGAGCAGGGCGTTTTTCGCGCCGATCGCGCCCAGCCGCTCGGGGTAGACGATCTCGTCGACCTCGTCGGCGTACTTCCGGTAGATGTCCTCGCGGTAGTCCTCGTCGATCCGGAGGATCGTCCGACAGCCGTGGTGTTTACCGATCATACACGCCGCGAAGTTGGTGTTGAGATCGCTCGTGAGCGCGCCCAGCGCGTCGGCCTCGGCGATCCCGGCGTCTTCCAGCACCGATTCGCGCGAGCCATCACCCTCGACGACGGCGTAGCCCTCGTTGCGGGCGCGGTCGGCCACGTCCGGGTCGCGCTCGACCATCGTGATCTCGTGACCCTCCGAGGAGAGCACCCGGGCCGTTCGCAGACCGACCCGTCCAGCACCGATGATAATAAATCGCATGGGACATCCTACGACAGGGGGTATGAATAATGTTGCCCCCGTTATGGGGGAAGGTTTTTTGACTCGTAATAGTGAATCACAGTATCATGGTTCACGCGTTCATCATGGCCAAAACCGTCGCGGGCGGGGCCGAGGAGATGGTCGATGCCGCCCGGGAGATCGCCGCGACCACCGAGGCCCACATCGTCGCCGGCGATTACGACCTCATCGTCGAAGTCGACTCCGAGGAGGTCTACGACGTGTTACACACCGCCTCCTCGTCGGTACAGGGTCTCGATGGGGTCGACGACACCAAAACGTACATCTCGCTGGATTAGTCCAGGGGTGCGGAACGCGGACGGAGCGTGAGATAATCGACACGGAAAAGAACGCATCCCCCATAACGATGGCATGGTCAGCCTGGGGGCAGTAATCGGATTTGCGGTCATCATCGGGATTCACACGGCCATCGCGGCGGTACTGATCCGGTTTTTCCGGTTGCGACTCGCCACACGCTGGGGGACGGCCCTGTTCGCGCTGTTTTTCGTCCCCCTTGCGCTCGTGGTTTCGCTGTTGATCGTCGGCCAGTTTCCCGTCTTTAGCGGGATCGGCCGCGATACGGTGATGATGGTAACGATCCTCCTGCCGCTCCTGTTGGGGTTTGCCATCGATCTGTTCTGGATGCCCGCCCCCGAGGACGTGGAACTCGCCCGTCAAGAGCAGTGATCCCGAAGGGCGGCCTCGACTCGATTCACCACCGCTTCGGGCGACTGGGTCCCATCGATCCGGACGAACCGGTCGGGATTGGCGTCGATCAATCGCTCGTAGTTCTCCCGAACAGATTCGAGGTAGTCGGCTTGCTCGAACTTGTTCGTCGCGCCGCTACGGCTCGCACCCGTCTCGGGGTCGATATCCAGATAGATCGTGAAATCGGGCGGGCGGGTCCAAGGTGTGTGGATTTCCCGGACGAACTCCACCGGGCGGTCGATCACCCCGTCGAGGGCCGCGCCCTGATAGGCGTATCGCGAATCGGAATACCGATCCGAGATCACCAGTCGGTCGTCTTCGAGCGTGGGCCGAACTACCCGCGAGAGGTGAGCGGCGTGGTCGGCGGTGTAGAGGAACAGTTCCGCGAGCGGGTCGGCCTCGGAATCGGCAATCGAGCGCGAGACGGTCTCGCCGTACCACGAATCAGTCGGCTCGCGGGTGAACACGGCGTCGGGGTAGCTGTCCTGAAGGGCCTCGTGAACGGTGGTCTTGCCGCTGCCGTCGAGGCCTTCGAGGGTGACGAGCATATTCCCGATTCGGGAACGGTTCATTACTACCTGTCGGAATCTCAACTCTCGCCAGAAAATATATCGTATCCGAATAGTAACAGCAAGTATGCAGCAGGTGCGACGAGCGTACCAGCAGTTCGATACATACCTGCGTGAGCATCCGGTCGTTTACACTGTCTGTCTCTTTTTCCTCCCTATATCTGCGGTCACGGCGACCGCCCTCCTGATGGGCGATTCTCTCCATCAGGCACTCCTCAGTGGCGCGGTATTCGGCGTGACCTACTCCGTCCTCCAGCTCTTTTTCTACGGCTGGCCCCCAAATAAGGGCAGATAGTTTTACGACGGCGCGGACACATATCCGGGGTATGAACGTTCTCGTCACCGGCGGAACGGGGTTCATCGGCAGCTATCTGTGTACTGAACTCGACGACCGGGGCCACGACGTGACCGCGATGGCCCGCTCGCCCGAGCCCGACGCCGTGCCGGCGGGCGTCGATACCGTCGCCGGCGACGTGACCGATCCCGACTCGCTGGAGGGGCCGATGGAGGGCCAGGATGCTGTCGTCCACCTCGTTGCCCTCTCGCCGCTGTACCAGCCCAGCGAGGGCGAGGAAGCCCATTATCAGGTCCACCTCCGAGGCACCGAAAACGTCGTCGGGGCGGCCGAAAGCCACGGCATCGACCGGTTCGTCCACCTGAGCGCGGTCGGGGCCGATCCCCATGGGGCGACCGCCTACGTCCGCGCGAAGGGCCGGGCCGAGGGGGTCGTCCGCGAGTCGGATCTCGACTGGGTGATCGTCCGACCCTCCATCGTCTTCGGCAATGGCGGCGAATTCATTGATTTCACCGAAACGCTGACGACGCCCTATATCACCGGTCTCCCGGGTGGCGGCGAGGACATGGAGTTTCAACCCATCCGAGTCGAGGACCTCGTCCTAATGCTGGCCGCCGTTGTGGAAGACAACACGCATGTCGGACAGACCTACGAGATCGCCGGCCCCGAACGGCTCTCGCTCGCGGACGTTACGCGGCTGATCTACCGGTCGAAGGGCAAGTCGGTGACGATCCTTCCGGTGCCGATGGGGCTTGCGGGGCTCGGGCTCAACACCGTTGACCCGATACCCGGCGTTCCGTTCGGCGAGGATCAGTACCGCTCGTTGACGCTGTCGCTGACGACCGACGAAAACGATATCGATGCGTTCGGCCTGGACGAGCGCGAACTGACGACGCTCGCGGAATATCTTGGCGCTCGCTAACTGGGGGATTTTTCCCGGTCGACCCCAAGAACCCCGATATGGGAACCATCGCGGAATTCGACATCCCCATCGATGAGTTTGTTCTGGGGACGACGCTGCACGACGTGCCGGATCTGGAGGTGGAGATCGAACGCCTCGTTGCTCACGATCACGACCGCTTGATGCCCTTCGTCTGGCTGACCGCCGACGACTTCGAGGCGGTCGATACCGCGCTTGAGGCTGATTCGACGATTAAATCGTGTGAACTCGTCTCGCGGGTCGACGGCGACCGCCTCTATCGCATGGAGTGGGTGAGCGCCATCGAGATGGTTGTCCACATCCTCCTCGAAGAGGAGGGCACCATCCTCGACGCCACGGGCCAGACCGACGGCTGGCACGTCCGGGTGCTCTTTCCCAACCGAGACTCGCTTTCCCGGACCTACGATTTCGCCAACGAACAGGATCTCTCGTTTACCGTCGTCCGGATCTACGAACTCGACACCCGCAGGCAGGGACGGTTCGGGTTGACCGACGACCAGCAACGGACGCTCGCGGCAGCGACGAAACTGGGGTATTTCGACGTGCCCCGCGGGATCACGCAGGCGGACCTGGCCGAGGAACTCGGGATCTCCCATCAGGCCCTCTCCGAGCGGTTGCGACGCGCCCAGCGCACCCTCAACGAGAACGCGATCATCATCGGTGACGCTGAGGGCGAGGAACCCGAACTGAACGCACAGTAATGTCGAACCCGGTCGCTTAACACCGACGGCCGCCGACCGCCTGTCCGAATGCGCGTCGTCGTGCCCGTCGGACCCCACCAGCCCAAAACCCGCCTCGGGGACGTGCTCGCACCCGACGAGCGGGTGGCGTTCACGGAGGCGATGCTCGCGGACGTACTCGGGGCGATCCGGGGAGCCGGCCGCGACCCCGAGGTGCTCTCGACCGCCCCCATCGAGGTCGATGCCCCCGTCACCGTCGACGACCGCGCGTTGACCCCGGCGGTCAACGCGGTCCTCGCGGAGGCGAAGGCGAAGACGGAGGCGGGAGAGCCGCTCGCGGTCGTCATGGCCGACCTCCCGCTTGCGACGCCCGAGTCCCTCACCACGCTGTTCGAGACGCCCGGCGATGTCGTCCTCGCGCCCGGTCGTGGCGGCGGGACCAACGCCTTCGTGACCCGCCATCCCGAGTTCCGGGTCGATTATCACGGCGGCTCCTTTCTCAAACACCGCCGGGCGGCCGCCGAACTAGGGTCGGTTGGAATCGTCGATTCCCACCGACTGGCGACCGACATCGACGAGCGGGCGGATCTGGTCGAACTGTTGATCCATGGCGAGAGGACCGCGGCCGACTGGCTTCGTGAGGCCGGGTTTGCGCTGGATCGGTCGGCCGGACGAGTGGCCGTTCAGCGCCGATAAGCTGCAATAGCCCGCCTGATGGGGGTGTTCAATCGTCTTCCCACTGGATGTCCTCCGACCCCTCCGATGCGAAAAGGGTAAACGGTCCCACTGCGAGCGTCCGCTTTGCCACCGTAGAGATCCGGAGGATGTACGCGAACAACACCACAAACGGTATGATTCCGATCGTCACCGCAACACAAACCACCACCAGGACGGTGTTCGTTCCCAGTATCGTTCCGGAGACGAATCCCGGATCGAAGAACAGTATCATCGCGAAGCTGACGAGGAGCGCCGGAATCGCGGTATAGAGGATCGCATACGAGAGATTGATCAGTTCCCACTGGAAGTAGAACGTCTTGAAGTGTTCGCGGGCCGGGCCCACGAACTTCAGTATTCGTATGAGATCGTCGAGCGAGTCCAGTACCGCATCCGAGAGCGAACGATGGTGTGTCGTCTGTATCTTGCGAGCACTGTGTATTTTCCGTGAGTAATCGTAGTCCAGTGCCGCATCGAGCAGGCGAAAGTTCCCGAACTGCGCGCCCTGTAGTTGGTCGCTTACGTCCGCTGCATTCTCGGTGAGATCATCGAGATACGCCTCGATATCCT
>CAYOFZ010000061.1:8412-11633 GCA_964403315.1 uncultured Halobacteriales archaeon
CAGGACGAGCACACCGAACACAACGGTCAGCAAAGCGGCGATAATGCTCCAGCGGTTCGCATCCAGGAGGATCCATCGTTTGAGACGGTTTTCGTCCGTCCGTTCCTCCATCGTCTCGCCGGGCCCGGAAGCCCCATCGGACTGGTTTTGAAGGGACACGGCACCAGGTCTATCGAGAACGAGTATAGGCCGTTCGATAGACGGTCCGGACGCGGGTTATTCGCCCCCTGACCGGTCCTCGGAGCCGTCCTCGTCCGGCCATCGGGAGCCATCGAGAAGCAACGTGTCCCGGACGAGATGTGCATACCCCCGGCGGAGCCGTTCGGATGCGGATTGATGGGAGATGCCGAGTTCGTCGGCCAGTTCGTCGAGCGAAATAGTTCGGGGGATATCGAAATACCCCCGCTCGAACGCCGTCAGCAGCGTATCGCGCTGTGTGGGCGTCAGGTCGTGCTGTCTGGGGCCTTTCGGCCCCTCGGGGTGCATCGTCCATTGCGTAACGAGGGCGATACCGTTTTCGTCGCATTCGTCTCGAAACGCCGAGAGAACGCCCCGGTCGGCGAATCGCATCTGGATCTCCCAGGTATCCGACCGGCCACGGGCGTTCAGGACCGCGACGCCGGCATCGGGAATGGCGTGGACGACGCTTTCGGCGTTGGGGTTCCAGTCGAATTCATAGAGGACGGCGGTCTCGAACGTATCCAGTGGCGTTGCCGCTCGAACCGTCGGATCGTCGCGGAGCGTCGCCTCGATACCCGTCAACCCGTCGCCGGCGATCCAGAGAAACGGCATGAACGTCTCCCGGTTGTAGCCCACCGTCCGTTCGGCTTCGAGTCGGAGGTCGGGTCGTTCCCGAAACGTCCGCCCCAACACGCAGTCGTCGGAAGCAACGTGAAACTCGGCGATGATGCTCATCGGGCGCGATAGCTACCCGAGCCCCATAAAACACGTTGACTGCCGCCGACGAAAACGGAATGCTTGAGTCGGCTCCGGTTCCGTCCCCATTGACGACGTAGCATGCATATTCACCCACCTAAAGTGGCCGTATAGCCTTTGTACGTGGAGGTCCACACCTCTCGTGACGGACGATGAAGGCGAGCTTTCCCAGACCACGAAAACGAACCCACGCAATGAAGACCAGAATCTACGACCACATCACAAACGACCGAATGGCCACCGGCCACTGGGACGTTCACCACCTCCCCGAGGAGGACCGTACCGGATTGTTCGGCGCGAGCGGGACCGACGAACCCGACACCGATACCGACTCCGATTCCGACCCCAACTGATCGACGGCCCGGCCGGGTTCCGGTATCCAGGTTCTTTTATCCATCCTTCCTCAAAAGACGCCTGCATACCCACCGTGGGGAGATGAGTATGTCACAGGTTCAAAACGAGGAACTGGCCGATACGGTGTCGGGATTCTTCCAGAAATACGGGCTTGCCTTCGTAATGGTCGCCAGCTACTTCGGGTCGGGATCGATCTTCATCGCAAGTCAAGCCGGCCTCCAGTACGGCTACGCGCTCATCTGGACCATCGTCGGCGCGGTGTTGCTCGGCGTCATGGCCCAGGACATGAGCGCGCGCCTGGGGATTTTCGGCGAATCGCTCATGGTCTTCGCCCGCCGGAAACTCGGACAAACAGGAGCAACTGCGCTTGCGCTTCTGTTATCGATTGGCTGTGTCGCCTGGGCGCTCGAACTCACCGCCGCGGTCGGGGCGGGAGTGTCGTATCTGCTGGGCGGTGCCGTCGCCTGGCAGCCGCTCGCGGTACTGACCGGCGTGGCCGCCATCGTCGTCGGATTGCTCAACTACGCGATGGTCGAGCGCATCATGACGGTGATGATGTTTCTGTTGCTCGCGGTGTACGTGTTCGTCGCCGGGGCGAGCGACCCCTCGATTGCGGGCATCGCGAGCGGGTTCGTCCCGTCGCTGCCGGCGGGCGTGCTGACGCTTGCGGTCGCTATCATGGGCACGACCGCGCTGTGGCCGAACTTCTTTCTGGAGTCGACCCTCATCGAGGAGAAAGGCTGGACCGAGGCGGCGGACCTGCCGACGATCCGTCGGGACCTCCTCGCGGGCTATGGCATCGGCGGGATCACCACCATCGCCATTCTGATCGTCGCCGCCGCCGTGCTTCGACCCGCAGGATTCGATCAACTCCAGTCGTTTCTCACGCCCGGGCTCGCGCTCGCGGACGTTTTCGGGCGGTGGGCGATGGTCCTGTTTTTGCTCGGCGCGACTGCCGCGGCCTTTAACAGCATCGTGCCGATCATGTGGACGCCCGCCTATATGATTCTCCAAGCCCGAGGCCGGGACGTAGACAGCAGCGACCGCGATTTCAAGATCATCTACACCATTGGGGTCGCAATTGGGATGCTCTCGCCGCTGGTCAACTACCTGTTCGGGCTGAGCGTCGTGGACATGATCATTCTGTTTCCGGCCTATAACGGTATCGTCGGCTTACCCATCACCGCCGCGTTGCTCTTCTGGGCGGTCAACGACAGCGAAATCATGGGCGAGCGAACCAACACCCGGAGACTCAACGTCGCCAACGTCTTGCTGGTGGTGCTCTCGGTCGTCCTTGCGATCCTCTCGATACCGGATTTCCTCAACGCGATCACCGGCGGGATATAGCCGACCGATTCAGCGACCCCGGCGACGATAACCGCGATTGGTACGTTTATCCGCCTGGATCGTAGACAGGGATCTATGATCCCGGGGGCTGACGACCACGATATCGATCTCACGGTCGACGACCGCGACATCGAGCGCGCGCTCGCGGTCACGCCCAGCGACGTCTCCCCCACCGGAGAACTCACCTTCGCCAAAAACGTCTTCGTTCCCCTGACGACGGCCTGCCGGTACACCTGTACCTACTGTACATACTTCGACCCGCCGGGGCAGGCCAGTCTCCTCTCGCCCGAGGAAGTGCGCGACATCTTGGAGACGGGCGTGGATGCGGGCTGTACGGAGGCGCTGTTTACCTTCGGCGACGACCCCGACGACCGCTACGAGCGGATCCACGGGCAACTCGACGAGTGGGGACACGACTCGATCCATTCATATCTCCGGGAAGTGTGTGAACTCGCGCTTGATGTCGGCATCCTCCCGCACTCGAACCCGGGCGACCAGACCCACGAGCAGATGGCCGAGGTCGCGGACGTGAACGCCTCGATGGGCGTGATGCTCGAAACCACCGCCGAGGTCGACGCCCACGC
>CAYOFZ010000062.1:0-11628 GCA_964403315.1 uncultured Halobacteriales archaeon
CCTCGACGGCGCGTTCCACGTCGTCGACGACACGATCGTTCGCCTTGATGCCGAAGTAATCGCGGAAAACGCCGATGCAGATCCCCTCAAGGCCATCTTCGTTCAGATAGTCCGTGTAGCTGTCGCCCCGGTGAGAGGACTGTTGGGCGGGATATTGCCGATCGATCGGGCCGTAATCGGATCTTGAGGATCATAGCCTGCCATGACATCAAGAGCGATTGCGGTATCGGTGACCGTTCGTGTCATCGGCCCGCCTGTGTCGCGTGAAAGCGCGCGTGGAATGATCCCATCGCGACTCATGACGTCCAAGGTAGCTCGAAGGCCAACTTGATTGCCCATCATCGCTGGTCCACGGATCGAACCACCAGTATCGGACCCGGTCCCGAGAACACAGAGGTTCGCAGCAACCACTGCGCCAGTGCCACCACTCGATCCACTAATGATTCTTGTGAGGTCGTAGGGATTTTGTACTTGTCCACCAAGCGAACTGATCGACGTTCCACCGCCAGCGAACTCGTGAAGGTTGGCCTTTGCGATGATAATTGCCCCAGCTTCCCGGAGTTGTTTCACGAGAAAAGCATCATCCGGGGGAATCGATCCTTCGAGGGATAGTGAACCCCCGGTCGTTGGCATGTCACCAGTATCGTAATTGTCCTTGAGGATAGTTGGGACCCCATGAAGCGGGCCAACGTCAACGCGGTGCGGACCTCCCACTACCCGAACACGTCGGACTTCTATTATCTCGCCGATAAGTACGGCTTCTATATCCAGGACGAAGTGAACGCCGAAACCCATCAAAACCCGGATCTCGTAAACAACTACCCGGAATTCGAGCCCTCGTTTCTGGATCGGTTCACCCGGATGATCCAACGCGACAAGAACCATCCGAGTATCGTCATGTGGTCTACCGGCAACGAGGCCGGGCTCGGCCCTGCCCACTTCGAGATGGCCGACTACGCCGAGCGAGTTGACGGGACACGCCTCCTCTATCATCAGGCAAACAACGGCGGACAGGCCCCCTACTCGGACGCCGTCGGGCCGCGATACGTGAGTCCGGAGGCGCTCCGGGAGCTGGCGACCAACGACGAGGAAACCCGCCCGGCGATCATGGGCGAGTACAACCACGCGATGGGCAACAGCCTCGGTCTCGTTCATCGCTTCTGGCAGTACATCAACGAGTATGACCAACTCCAGGGCGGGTTCATCTGGGACTGGGTGAATCAGAGCCTCTCGCGGACGCTGCGAACGACACCCGACGGCTCCGGGAAGGACAATGACGGCACCCTGATGAACAACCCCGACATCGTTCCCGGACGGGACGGCGAGGACGAAAGCGCGCTCGCGCTCAGTGGGCTCGATGACTGGGTCGAACTGTATCGTGATCCAAGCCTCGACATCACCGATCCCGGGCTGACGCTCGAAACCGTGGTGAAACCCCGGGACCCCTGGACCGGGTCGAACGCCTTCCTCACGAAAGGTAGCGAGCAGTACGGCCTCCACCAGCCCGACGAGGAGACCCTCGCGTTCTTCGTCTACAATCCCGATGAGGATGCGGCGGTGACCGCCACTGCGTCCGTTCCCGACGACTGGACCGGGTCGTGGCACCATCTCGCGGGCACCTATGACGGATCGACACTCCGGCTATACATTGATGGTGAAGAGTGTGCAACGACGGAGTACGACGGCTCCATCGGTCAGGTTCCGTTCCCGGTCAACGTCGGCCGTAACGCCCAGATACACGGTGACAGCTACAACGGCTGGCTTTCGAACGCCGTCTACGATCGGGCCACGATTTATGACCAGGCGCTCTCGGGTGCGGAACTCTCCATGGATCGGTCCGAGCCCGGTGACGGGGCGGTACTGTGGCTCGATTTCACGGAATACACCGACGAGGGCGAGTTCATCGACTACGGCGTGAGTACCTTCTGTTGTAACGGCCTTGTTTTCGGGAACCGCGACACCCAGCCTGAACTGTCCCAGTTGAAACACAGCCACCAGCCCGCCGCCATGACCGCCGAGGACCGCACCACGGGCGAACTGACCGTCGAAAACGAACACGAGTTCACGAACCTCTCGGCCTACGAGACCCGCTGGACGCTGTCGGCCGACGACGGGGTAATACAGGAGGGGGCGCTCGATCTCGATGTGCCGCCGGGCGAATCGAGTCAGGTGACCATTCCCTTCGAAGCCCCTGATACCGATCCCGGCGTCACCTACTGGCTTACCGTCAGCCTGCGCCTGGCCGAGGACACGTGGTGGGCCGACGCCGGTTACGAGGTAGCGTTCGAGCAGTTCGAAGTCCCGTTTTCGACCGAGGAGCCGTCGTTCGTCGGCACCGGGGGGATGCCTGCCCTGTCGGTGAGTCAAAACCAAGGGCAGATACACGTTTCGGCCGACGGTACCACGTTCGAGTGCGCCTTCGATACGGACGCGGGAACGCTCACCTCGCTTTCGCAAAATGGCAAGCAGTACATCGAAGACGGGCCATTGCTGAACGTCTGGCGGACACCCATCGCCAACGAACGGATTGTCTGGGGCCCAGCCGAGGCCGAGGAGTGGCGAGCCATTGGACTGAACCGCATCGACCATCACGTCGAGGACACGACCGTCGAGCGCGTCGGCGAGAGCGTCGTCCGGGTTTCGATTCACAGCGTCGCGTCGGCACCCGGCGAGGAGGCGGCCTTCGAGACGACCTACGTCTATCACATCCTCGGAAGCGGTGACGTACTGCTCGGCGTGCGCGCGGTCCCGAACGACGCGGTACGGACAGCCATCACCCACTGGCTGCCCCGGGTCGGCGTGGAGATGCAGACGCCGGACCGACTAAACCGCCTCTCGTGGTACGGCAACGGTCCCAACGAGACCTATCCCGACCGCAAGCGGGGCGCGAAAACCGACACCTACGAGCAAGCCGTCGAGGACCAGTACGTCCCGTATGTTCGTCCTCAGGACCATGGCAACCGCACCGAGGTCAGGTGGGCCGCGCTGTCGGACGGCGATTCGGAACTGGCAGCGTTCGGCCATCCCGAAGTGAACGTCAGCGCCCACCATTACGACAACCTCGACCGGGCGCTGTATAATTACCAACTACAGGAACTCGATGGCGTGCGGTTCAACGTCGATCATGCCGTTACGGCGTCGGCGGAACCCCCGTCCAGACGCTGCCGGAGCATCGTGTGCTCCCGGATGGCCCCTTCGAGTTCGTGATTGGTCTCAAACCGGTTGCTGGAGGGTCCTCGCCGATGGAGCTGGACAATCGTAATCTCCCCTCCGCGTTCGCGTCGGCGGACCCGTTCGGGGACCTCTCGGTCGCGTTCGATGCCACGACGAACGAAGTAGACGCGAGCGCCACCCTCAGGAATCCAAGCGGCGAGGGACATATGAGAGAGGTGTCGCTAGTGATAAACGACGAGGCCAGCGCGACGAAAACGGTCTCGCTTCAGCCGGGAGCGAAAACCGAGGTCAGCTTCACCGAAGAAATCAGCGATGCTGGGATATTCGATGTTACTATTGGTGATCTCGATCCCCAGCGCATCATCACGCCAGAGATCTCGCTTGCAGGTGAATGGCGGTTCCACCGAGGCGATGATATGGCCTGGAAGACGACAGACTACGACGATAGCGGTTGGGAGGTCGTGACGCTTCCCGAAAATTGGGAAGCCCACTCGAACTACGAGCAGAATCCCGCCTTTGGGTGGTATCGGAAGACGTTCACGGTTCCCGAGGAGTGGGCGGGCCATGCGCTTGAAATTCCGGTCGGCAAGATCGACGACGTGGACGAGGCGTTCATGAACGGCGAGAAGATCGGTCAGACCGGTACATTCCCGACAAACGGATACGAAACGGCGTCCCCACAGACCCGTCGATATATCGTTCCGCCCGAGGCTATCGACTTCGGTGGTAAGAACGTTATCGCGATGCGCGTCTACGATGGTGGCGGGAGCGGCGGTCTCTATGAAGGTCCGCTAGGACCGATAACAGTGCCTGAATCGAACGAAACGTAACCATTCAGACTCCCTATAGCTAGGAATTTTATTATTTCTCATAAATTGTTATAGAATATCACACGGCAAATCGAGTCGGTCGACAACCTTGCTCCGAACGCACGATGGCGAGGAGATCTCATATTCAAGGGATAACAATGTTATACCGTGCAATATCTGGGTAACTGCCGCAGCCGAATCAACCGGCGTCAATATGAATACGACCGACAGTGGAAATATGACGGGTGGGAACATGACCAGTGGCAGGAACATAACTGGCGGCGGCAATCAGTCCTTCTCTAACGGAACTCCTAGAACTGCGTATAGGATTCATGGATGCATCCTTTAGCAGTGACGATTCGTGGTGATAACACTGGAACGGCGGTTGGGCCAGCGCCGAGCGCTGGCTGACTGCCTACTCCTTCTACTACAATAATCTTCGAAGTCACCAAGCCCTTGACAGTCAACACCACTCCCAGCTGCGAGGCTAAGTTAACAGTGCCGCCGGCAGTTGTTCCTCGGGAAGCTAGTGTGTCGTGGAGGTAGCAGCGCGAAACATAGCTGCTGGGTGCGGTGATGAACGACGTGATCAGATCGACAGATCGGCGCGAACGCTAATCGAGACGCAACTTCCCCCCATGACGATGGGGTCGCAACCCGGATTCACTCCCAGAATAGAGCTTCCGACGATATGTTGGCTGGTGACGACATCGTCGAGTGCAAGTAGGCCGGAATAGATTACCCTACCCATGACACTGACCGTCTCACCCACCTCGAACGCCCGCAAGCCTTCATGACGTGCCCAACGACCTCGACCGGCGGGTCGCCGAATTGAAACTCGGGCCGAAGGGATTGAGATCGATGAAATGGGCGATACACAGGTCGAATACTGGAACGACTGGCAACAGGGCACGTAGCCGCCCCTCGAAACGGACTGGAACGGTTTTTTGTGATACTCCCATCGACCACGAACTTAACATACAGTCAAATGATAATTCAGCTGGCGAAAAATTATTACTATATACCTTCGTCGGAATGATGTGCGATGGCACACCAACCGGAACGCGAAAACACAGAATCGAGGGCAAAGGCCTCCCGGCGGACGTTCCTGAAGGCGACGGGCGCGGCGACGACAACAACCGCGCTTGGAACGGGGGCCGCGGGGGCCGCCGCCGAAACCGAAGAAGGCGGTCCGAACATCGATACGCTACTGGACGAACTCAGCCTCAGGCAGAAAGTCGCCCAGATGACACAGGTCGAATTCAGCACGTTCGATCCCGAATCCGACGCCATCCCGGACCGGTTCGGGGTCGAGACGCTTGGCGACTATTTCTCCGAACTCGGGGTCGGGTCGATCCTCTCGGGCGGGGGATCACCGCCGACGTTCGACCCCGAGGAAGTCGTCAGCGGTATCAACTCGTTGCAGGAGTACAACCTCGAGAGCGCCGATCACGACATCCCGTTTCTCTGGGGCGTCGATGCCGTCCACGGCAACGGCCTGCTCGCGGGCGCGACCGTCTTTCCCCAGCGCATCAACATGGGCGCGACCCGCGACCCCGATCTGCTCGAACGGGCGGCGGAACACACCGCCGACTCGACGGCGGCGATGGGCGCACACTGGACATTCGCGCCGACGATCGAACTCCAGCGCGATCCACGCTGGGGACGGTACTTCGAGGGGATTACCGAAGACCCCATGTTACTGGGCGAGGTCTCGAAAGCACGGGTTCGGGGCCTCGAAAGCAACGACCGGCTGTGTGCGACCGACAAACACTTCGCTGGCTACTCGATCCCTCACAATGGCAACGACCGCGCTCCCGCCCGGACGTCGATGCGTGACTTCCGGACGAACCAACTGCCGCCTCACCGGACGGCACTCGAAGCGGAGCCCAAGACGGTGATGGCAAACAGCGGTGCGGTCAACGGCAAGCCCGCCCATGCTTCGGACTGGCTGCTCCAGACGGTGCTGCGCGAGCGCTACGGCTTCGATGGCGTCGTGATCTCTGACTACAACGATTTCACCCGACTGATCGTCAATCACGACTACGTCCCGGATTTCCGGGCGGCGGTACGCGAGGGAATCACCGCCGGCATCGACATGTACATGATCGGCAACGGAAGCCAGTCGAAGGGGCCGGTGACGTTTATCGAGACGCTCGTGAGCCTCGTCGAGGACGGCGAGGTGCCAGAAGAACGCATCGACGAGTCCGTCCGGCGGATCCTCGAACTTAAGAGGGAACTGGGGCTGTTCGAGAACCCGACCGTCGAGGAATCGCGGATTTCGAACGTCCTCGGTAGGGCCAAGGAAGTCTCGGAGCAACTCGCCAAGGAGTCGATGGTGCTGTTGAAAAACGATCCATCGACCGACGATGCCGACAAGCCCGTGTTGCCCTTGGAGGGCGACGAGGACGTCCTGTTGACCGGGCCCGGATACGACCCCGAACTCGACATCAACAATCGGTTTTTGATGCAGTACGGCGGTTGGACGCTCGGCTGGCAGGGAATCCAAGGTGGTTCACCGACCGAGGACGGTCCCCGTCTGCGCGGCCAGACCATCACCGAAGCGATGGAGGACTCGCTCGAGGGCCGGCTCACTCAAGTGCGAACGAACTTCCGGGCGGTCCCCTTCGAGGACGCCGAACGGTTTGGCGACGACCCCACGCCGAACGGCGACTTCGAGTTCACCGACCAGCAGGAATCCGCAGTGCGTGATCACGCGGCAAACGCCGACGCGGTCGTCGTCGCCCTCGGCGAGGGACCCCACAACGAGGGCTTTGGCGACCGCGACCGGCTCGATCTCGCGCCCGCCCAACAGGACCTCGTCGCGGCGATCAACGAGGCCGCACCCGACACGCCGACCATCGGCGTCGTCCTTGCAGGCAGTCCCCGGGGGACGGTCCAGACCTTTGAGGGGCTCGATGCCGTGTTGTTCGCGGGCCAGCCCGGCAGCGACGGTGGCCGTGCCGTCGTTGACACGCTGCTGGGGGAGTACAACCCCTCGGGCAAGCTCGGGTTCAACTGGCCCCGAAACGTCGGCAAGATCACCGACTACTACAACGCCTACCCGCCGCGCGACGATCAAGACCCGCTGTACGCCTTCGGCCACGGGCTGTCCTACACCGACTTCGAGTACTCGGAGCCCTCGGTATCGCCGGAATCCGTCTCGGATCCCGCGGAGACGCCGACGGTCACGGTGAGCGTCGATGTTGAGAACACCGGCGACATGGCTGGCGAACACATCGTTGAGGTGTACAATACCCAGTCGTACGGGTCGGTGCTCCAGCCCAACCGTCGGTTGATGGGCTATAAGCGACTATCGCTCGACGCGGGCGAATCGACGACCGTCGAGGTCGAAGCGGAGCTTTCGAGTGTGGAGGTCGTCCCCGGCGACATCCCCGCTGTCGAGCCGAAAGTCGTCGAACCCGGCGAGTACGAACTCTCCATTAATGATCAGATGACGCTACAGTCCTCGGACGATGAGCTGACAACGACGCTGACGGTCGAAAATGCCGGAAGCATCGGCGACGACCGGCCGATTCCCGGCTGGGAGGAGCTTCTCGATCACGGGAAGGGTACCTCCGACGACCTCGGGGACTTGCTTCAGCGGATCGGGTGGTGATTGCCGTGACCACCGTCGCCCCGTAGTCTTGGGCTCGACAGCCGCCCGGAACACCGCCGATTCCCTTGGTAGGCACGTACCGGTGTCGTATGCCGTTATCCTCGCGCTAGATACCGATGGAGAATGTCGAATACACGGTTCGAGCAGGGTGATTCGTGTTCCACCGGCTTTGAGCGACGACTGTCCTATCCTATTGCGGCGAGCGCGCGTACGTCGTGCCGCGCAGTTGTCTCGAAACGTGGACTGACCTTTCCGATACCCAAGCGCAGATGTGGCTACTTGGCGCGGTAATTGGTGACATGATCGAACCCGATCCCGAAGGCGGCGACTAACCACCCCCCTCAACACACAACTACCACCATGCGAATCTGAAGCACCGACAAGTACGAATGGAGAACCGATCTATACAACTGAGTGGGCCGAAAACTCAATGAAAACACTCGCGCCGGGGCCGTCAACGCCTCGTGCGAGTTCGCCGATGAAATGCTCGCCAACCTCGAACGGGCGATGGATCATCCCGACATGACGCCTGAATTAGCGGCTCTGCTGTCGACCTCCTAGGTCGAACTCGAATACGAGGTCCATTCGTGCGTGGAAAGTTCGGGACTAATCCCTGCCGATCATTGTCTGATTTTGCACACGGCCCTCGAAACGTGGGCTATCTCGGGTCACTCAACCACCACACAAGATGCGACGTGACGGCTGCTGTTCGTCGTGATGAGCCTCTTGTTCCAGAATATCTGACGGTACTTGCACTGGGTGTACGTGGCGACGCCGCGCCGTGGCGGGCGTCGTCTCTGGAAGTGGTCGTTCGAGAAGTTCATCGACATGGTGACCTAGGCAGCGTGGACGCCCCGACGCACTGTGAGGGGCGTCCCCGCGAACGGACTACTCGACGACCGCTTCGAACGGTAATCCACCGCCGGGAACGCCCGCGTGGTGAGTAGCGACACCGTCGCGTCGGCGGCGTTCCGCCGCCGACGGAGACAGGTCCAGTGCTCTCAGTGCCGAACTGTGCCCCGCAGCGGTTGCTCAGCACCGATTTCTCTATCAAACTCACGTCTCCGAAGCAGTCAACTGGAGAGCTTTGTGAGGTACTGAGCATGGAGTGAAGGCTCAATTCGACTCAACGGATCACGTTCGATTGTCAGGTAGTTGGTTACGGAGACGTCAGCGGAACGGTCGAACAGGCGGTTCGCGCGGAAGCTGCTGGGTTCGACATCATCACCGTTCCGGACCACCTGTTTTTACCCCACCGGCTCCGAGGAATTCCTCGTGAATCCACCGTGGGAGGCTTTTACCGTCCTAGGGGCTATCGCACAACGGACCGGAGAGATGACACTACTGCCCGGGATCACGGACTCAGTGCGTCGCCACCCGACCGAACTCGCCCACTCGACCGTGACGTTAGACCGGATGACCGACGGTCGCGCCGCGCTCGGCATCGGCGCGGGCGAGGCGTTCAACTTCGTCCCAATCAAGGATATCGACTGGAGTGATCCCTTCATCCGGTTCCGCGAGGCTGTGAAGGTCATTGACGGGCTATGGGAGTCACGGGTGGATGACCTATTCTCGTTCGAAGGGGAATATTTCGAACTCGAGGACGCTCACATGGGATCAAAGCCAGCACGGAGTCCGTGACCACCGCTGTGGATCGGGGGCTACGGTCCCAGCATGCGTGGACTAACGAGTGCGGTCGCCGCCGGCTGGTTGCTGTGGGTCTACTCACCCACCGAGTACGAAGTCGATCTCCAGCGCGTCCTCGATGTCGCCATGGACCGGGCCGAGACCTTGACGCCATCGACCGCGCCGTCATGGTCCCACCACCGTGTACGATGACGCCGACGAGGCCCGTCGTTCAGGAATCGAGCGCAACCGCACAACCCTCGCGCTCCGACCGCCGTTGCTCGCTCAGATGGGATACGAGGACATCGCGGAGAATACCCACATCATGTGGCAGATGAGGTTCGACGAAGAACAGAAAGAACGGCTGCTGGCGGCCGCCAAACGTATTCCGGGCGAGGCGGTCGATGACATAAGCATCTCGGGCGACTCGGAGCGAGCGATAGAGCGCATCGAAGCATTCCGGGACGCGGGCATGGACAACCTCGTGCTCATCCCTGTCAGCGACTTTGAGGAAACGATATCCCACTATGAGGAGGAAATCGTCCCGTACTTCGCCAAACAGTAACAGTTCGCCCGGAGAACACTCTCACTATGCGGTACACAAGTTTCCACTTGTCCCGATTTAGTACTCTCATACGGCGATTTCGAATTGGTTTCCTCACGCGCCGACCATCGTGCCGAGGTCGAACCCGCAATTGTCGGCCGCTCGCGGAGCGTCCCGTGGGATGACATCATACAGGGAGGTTAGGGACCGCGGCGAAGAGATACGGATCTCGGAAGGCGAGAGATGATGTCGGCGGCGCGGGATCAGTCCCGACCGTTCGGACTATCCTCCGATGGCGGTGTGAGTTCGACCGTCACGGTGCCGGTCTCGTCGTCGAGCATGACAGTCGTTTCCCCGGACAGGGCACCCTTCTCGGCCGTGATCTCGTAGCGCCCCTTGAAACCACACGTGGCGTAAACACCGTCGTCGCCAGTCTCGCCACTCTCGTCGGTCCACCACTCCTCGAACACGAGTTCACGGAACTTCTCGCCGTGGGGACGCAGACTCCAGTCCGCATCGTAGTAGGCGCCGGTTGGCCGCCAGTGATCCTCCGCCCAGAACCCCCACGAGACGACTCCTTCGACGGCCTCCATGCTGAACGCCACCGTCAGGAAATCCCGGAGATAGTCTTGCTGGAGTTCGACCCCTTGGGCGTTTCGCCGGTCGAAGATCTGGATGTCGAACTCGGTAACGAGTATCGGCACGCCGAAGTTCGAGAACGTCTCGAAGCCCTCGATTATGTTCTGGACATCGAGCAGCTGGTTGTTCTTCTTCTGGTGGTGGCCCATGAACCCGATCCCGTTCAGGGGGTAACCGTGGTTAACGAGGTGGGTGATGTAATCGTGGTAGGCCTGTCGCTGCCACGACCCGCCGACGATCCCCATCTCATTGGTGTGGAGTTCGTCGTCGGTGGCCTCGTTCGCCACCTCCCACCACTGCCTGACGGCGTTCCACCCCAGCCCCTCCATATCGCGGAAGTTGCTCTGCCAGATGGGGTGGTTGTGCATGTCCCACTCGGTGACCTCCTCGAACGTGTTGGCATGGTTGCGGATCTTCTGGCTGATCCGCTGGACGATCCGGTCGTTCGAGAGGCTGGGGTCGATGTTCATGCCGCCGCCGCTGGAGGCGTCGAACTGCTCCCACAAGAGGTAATGACCCCCCACCGGGACGCCGCGCTCGTTAAGCCAGTCGAGCGCCGCCATGGTCGACTGGTCGTCGTACCCGTCCCAAACGTCCTCCCACGCGGGGTACTTGAGCGCATTCTCGACGGTGGCCTTGTTGAAGTTCTTCAGGAACGTGTCGCGGTAGATCTCGTCATTCTCGCTGTCGCCGGTAATGTGGGTGGCGGAGACGGCGCTCCCGAAGTCAAACGCGTGTTCGATCATCTCGACATCGATTGACGCGCCCTCCATCGGCTGTCCGCCGGGATTGAGCACCTTTACCTCGATGTCGGTCTTCCGGATCTCATCGATGCGCTGGTGGGCCTTGTCACGCCAATCGGCGTCGAGCGCCCGCCCCTCATAGTGGTACGGCGGCATGCTGTCGAGCGTTGCGTTGGGCGCGTCCTCAGGGGTCGGGCCGCTGTAGTCGAACAGTGCCATCCCGGCGACATCGATCTGCTGCTGGACGTAGCCGGTCCAGAACTCCAGCGCTGGCACGGCGTCCGGCCCGGGCACCTCCCCCACCTCGATGGGGAAGTAGTACTTCATCCAGTCTCCAGTGGGTTCAATGTGAGCACCGCGCTGGACGAAGTTGTCGGTGTACTGCGTGTTGCCCGCGGCGTCGGTGTAGCGGTACCGGAAACTCGCCTTCGCCTCCGCCGCCTCGGAGTCGCTCCGCACCCATGCGACGCCGAG
>CAYOFZ010000063.1:0-11615 GCA_964403315.1 uncultured Halobacteriales archaeon
GGCGTCCGCGCCCGCCATCGCGTCGTCGAGTCCGCCTTCGGGCAGGTCGCGGGCGAACTCGGCTTTGAACTCGTTGACGTCGCCGGACGCGGCGCGCTCCTCGGTGATGATCCCCGAGGAATCACACATGACGATGTTTTCCTTCCTGACGCCCAGCGAGACGTAAAACCGGGCGCTGGCGATGGCGCTCGCGCCCGCTCCCGAGAAGACGACCTGCATCTCCGAGAGGTCCTTGCTGGCGATCTCGGCGGCATTGAGGAGCGCCGCTCCGGAAATGATCGCGGTGCCGTGCTGATCGTCGTGAAACACCGGGATCGACAGCTCCTCGCGGAGGGTTTCCTCGATCTCGAAACACTCCGGCGCACGGATATCCTCCAAGTTGATCCCGCCGAAGGTGGGCTCCATCGCCTTCACCGCGGCGATCATCGACTCGGGATCGCGCAGATCGAGTTCGATGTCGAACACATCGATGTCGGCGAACCGCTTGAACAGCACGCCCTTGCCCTCCATGACGGGTTTGGAGGCCTGCGCGCCGATGTCGCCCAATCCCAGTACTGCGGATCCGTTCGAGATCACGCCCACCAAGTTCCCCTTAGCAGTGTAGGTATAGGCGGCCTCGGGATCCTCGTCGATGGCCCGACACGGGCCCGCGACGCCCGGCGAGTACGCCAGCGAGAGGTCACGCTGGGTGTTCGTGGGTTTCGTCGTTTCGATGGCGATCTTGCCGGGCGGGTCCTCGCTATGATAGTCGAGGGAGTCGTCCTCCAGTGACATACCGGGTAGTCCACCGACACCTCCAAAAAGGTGTCGTCGTCGGCGAATACGTGATACGACAATCGACGATAACGGTAGTGACACCACGACACATCGCGCGATAATCGGGCAGGGAGGGGTCGCGGTGTCGACCACCTCCACCGTCGAAACAATGATGATCGTCATTCTCGACCGATCAAGGGAATGCACCGAGGACGGATCGACCGGGACGGCATCCCCCGCCGAAGGGGCGCGCCCTCGTTCACGCCGGCAACGGGGTGGCGAGGATGAACGGAAACGACCGCCGGATACTCGCGGTGGCCGCGACGGGACACGCCATGGTTCACACTTTCGAGCTCTCGATCCCGGTGTTGCTCCCGGTCTGGATGGGGGTGTTCGACCTTTCGGTGGCACGGACAGGCGTCATCGCCTCGCTCGGATACGCCGCGTTCGGGATCGGGGCGCTTCCCGCCGGCGCGCTCGTGGACCGTTACGGCTCGAAACCGCTGATCGTGAGCGCGCTCGTCGGGATGGGCGGTGCGTTCCTGTCGCTGCTGTTCGTCGAAAGTGCCGTCGCGTTCGCGCTTGCGCTCGTGCTCTGGGGGGCGGCCGCGAGCGTCTATCATCCCGCCGGCCTCGCGCTTATCAGTACCGGCGTCACCGAGCGGGGTCATGGGTTCGCGTATCACGGCATCGCGGGCAACATCGGTACTGCCGTCGGCCCCTTTGTGGTCGTGATCCTGCTGGGCAGACAGGGATGGCCGAGCGCGGTCGTCGCGCTGGCGACGGTGGCGGTCACCGCCGGCGTGGTCGCTGCCTTCGCCGACCTGAACGAACGCCCCGGGTCCGCCGCCGACGTGGGGGCGGAGGCGGGGACCCCTGCCGCGAACGGCGGCACGCGCTCGCTGTCGGGGTTCGGGGACGTGTCGAAACGGCTGTTCGCCGGCGCGTTCGCGCTCGTGTTCGTCGCCATCATGCTCGAAGGCGTGTACTACCGCGGCGTGTTGACGTTCCTCCCGAGCATCTTCGAGTCGGTGTTGCCCGCCGTGTCGCTCGCGGAGGGCACCTCGGCGGGCCGGTACGCCTATAGCGCCCTTCTGCTTGTCGGTATCGTGGGCCAGTATCTCGGCGGGCGGCTCACGAATCGAATCGACCCGGCCCGCGGGCTGGCGGGCGTGTTCGCCGCGCTCGCGGTCGTGGCGCTCGCCTTCGAGCCGCTGGTCTCGTTGGGTACCGCCGGCGTCGCGGTCGTCGCGGTCCTGTTGGGCGTGTTGTTGTTCTGTGAACAGCCCCTGATGCAGGCGACCGTCGCGGAAGTGTCGCCGCCCGAGGTGCGCGGGCTCACCTACGGCTACACCTACCTCGGGGTGTTCGGCGTCGGCGCGCTGGGCGCGACGCTCACAGGGACCTTTCTCGCGGTGTCCACGCGAGCGACGCTGTTCGTGGCGTTTGCCGTGATCGCGGCGACCGCCGCAGTCGTTGCGACCCACATTTATCGCCGGAACCCCGCGTGATCGGGCCTCCGATCCATTCTCGCTAAGGAGATAGCGCCCTACACCGCGAAAGCTAACTACGACGAATCGGTAGGGAGGGTATGGCATCGAATCGAATCGCTGATTTCGAACGGTCGGTGCGCACTCACGACGCCACCGCCACCCGAACGACCGCCGACGAGTTCGAGGGGACGCTCTCGACGGCGACCGAGCCGCCGGTCGTCGGGGCGACGCTCCCCTTCGAGGGCGTGTCGCTGCCGGAGGAAGTGACGACCGATCCAACACCGGAACGGATCAGGGAGGCACGAACGGGCGTGACGCCGGCGGGCGTCGGCGTCGCGGAGTACGGCACCGTCGCCATCCAGTCGCGGGCGGCGGGCGACGAACCCATCAGCCTCTACCCCGAACGCCACGTCGCCGTGGTCCGGAGAAGCGACATCGTTTCCGACATGGGCGAGGCGGTCGAGTGGCTCGAAACCGAGGTCGAGGCTGGCCGCGACTCGGTCGTGTTCGCAACCGGTCCGAGTTCGACCGGCGATATGGGCGCGCTCGTTCAGGGCGTTCACGGTCCGAAAGAGGTTCACGTTATCGTGGTGAGCAACCGATGAGCGACGCCGCCACCGACTCCGAGACGCGAAGGCGCAAAGCCGAGCAGATCAGGACGCTTCTGGACACCGAGGGCGACGCCATCCGAGAGAACACGACCCATTTCAACCAGGAACGATATGGGGCCATCGAGGACTTCGACCAGTACGAGGACCTGCGCGACCGGGCGCGCGCGACCAAAGAGGACGCCATCGAGCGCCTCCCTGAGTTGATCGACCGGGTCGACGAGGCCGTCACGGCAAACGGCGGGCACGTTCACCTCGCTGACGACGCCGCCGAGGCCCGCGAGATCGTCGGCGACCTCGTCGAAAACGGGGAGACGGTCGTCAAGAGCAAGTCGATGACCACCGAGGAGGTCGAACTCAACGAGCGCCTCGAAGGGGAGGGAACCGAGGTCTGGGAGACCGACCTCGGAGAGTTCGTCCTTCAGGTCGCCGACGAAGCTCCCTCGCATCTCGTCGGCCCATCGTTGCACAAGTCCCGCGAGGAGATCGCGGAACTGTTCAACCACCGGTTCGATCCCGACGAACCCCTAGAGAGCGCCGAGGAACTGACGAATTTCGCCCGCGATTACCTCGGCGAACACATCCGCGACGCCGACGTGGGGATCACCGGCGCGAACTTCGTCGCCGCCGACAGCGGGACGATCATGCTCGTGACCAACGAGGGCAACGCCCGGAAGTCGGCGGTCACGCCCGACACCCACGTCTCGGTCGCCGGCATCGAGAAGCTCGTGCCCTCGGTCGGCGAGTTCGAACCCTTCGTCGAGCTGATCTCGAAATCCGCGACCGGCCAGGACATCCCCCAGTACCTGACGATGCTTTCCCCGCCGGTCGAAACCCCGACGCTCGATTTCGATTCGGACGCGCCGGTCAGCGAAACCGGAGTCGACCGCGACTTCCACCTCGTACTCATCGACAACGGCCGGATGGCGATGCGCGAGGACGACCAGCTCAGGGAGACGCTGTACTGCATTCGGTGTGGGGCGTGTGCGAACTCGTGTGCGAACTTCCAGCACGTCGGCGGCCACGCCTTCGGCGGCGAGACCTACACCGGCGGCATCGCCACCGGCTGGGAGGCCGGCGTCCACGGCCAGGAAAGTGCTGAAGAGTTCAACGACCTCTGTACGGGTTGTTCGCGGTGTGTCAACAACTGTCCGGTGAAGATCGACATCCCCTGGATCAACGAGGTGGTGCGCGACCGAATCAACCACGGCGAGGAGCCAACCGAGTTCGACTTCCTCGTCGACGGCCTCACCCCGGACGACGAACCCAGCGGGATGGACCTCCAGAAGCGGTTTTTCGGCAACTTCGGCACCCTCGCGGAGCTCGGCTCAACGACCGCGCCCGTCTCGAACTGGCTCGCGGACCTGTCGCCGGCCCGATGGACGATGGAGCAGACCCTCGGGATCGACCGCCGACGCGACCTCCCGGAGTTCTCCCGGGAAACGCTTCGGGAGTGGTTCGCCTCGCGGGAGGGACTCGCGGCCGCCAACGCCGACCGCGAGGCCGTCCTGTATCCCGATCCTTACACCGACTACGTCGATCCCGAGCGCGGCAAGGCCGCCGTCCGGGCGCTCGAAGCACTCGACGTGGCCGTGCGGATCCCCGCGGCCCCCGAAAGCGGTCGCGCACCCCTTTCACAGGGGATGATCTCTACCGCCGAAGACCACGCCAGCGAGGTCTACGGCGCGCTCGCCGAACACATCGACGCCGACCGGGACATCGTCGCCATCGAGCCGAGCGATCTGGCGATGTTTCGCAGCGACTACGAACACCTGTTGCCCGAAGCGTCGTTCGACCGCCTCGCCGAGAACAGCTACGAGGTTCTCGAATACATCTACGGCCTGCTCGAAAACGATCCCGAAAAAGCCGATCGGCTGACTGGGGCCGGAACCGGCGACGAACGAGTGGCCTATCACAGCCACTGCCAGCAGCGCACCCTCGGGCTCGAAGCCCACACGACCGCCGTCCTCGACGGGCTCGGGTACGACGTGCTCACCTCCGAGGTCGAGTGCTGTGGAATGGCCGGCAGCTTCGGCTACAAATCCCAGTATTACGATCTGGCGATGGACGTGGGCTACGAACTCGAGGACCAGTTCGAGGAAGCCGGCGAACGCGACCGAACGGTGCTCGCAAGCGGCACCTCCTGTCACGATCAGCTCGACGCGCTGCTCGACCGTAAACCCGAACACCCTATCGAACTGATCGCGCCGGACGAACGTTAATAGGGGACGCCGCCGTCCTGCCGGTATGGAACCCTCGATTACGTCACCCGCGAGGAGGCCGAGGGTCGGGTCTACGAACTGCTCGACGATTGGGAGGGCGACGGAACCGCGAACCGATCGCTGTTGCTCGATGCGCTTGCGAACCATCTGCCGCTACTCAAAGGGATGTACACCCACCTCGACCGGACGATGCGGCGGGGCGACGTCGACCGCGAGCTCAAGGAACTCGCAAGCGTCGTCGTCTCGCAAACGAACGAGTGCGAGTACTGTACCGCGAGCCACCGGGAGAACCTGCTTGCTGTCGTGGGCATGGACGCGGCGGCGATTGATGCCGTCGCAGTGACGGACTACGACGACTTTCCGAACGCCCAGCGTGCGGTGGCGCGATTCGCTGCATCGGTTGCTGACGATCCCAAACGAATCACTGGAGACGATTTCGAGGAACTGACCGCCGCTGGCTTCGATGAGGGGGAGGCCCTCGAACTGCTCGGCGTCGTCGGAGCGTTCGTCGCGGCTAACACCTACGTCGACACGCTGTCGATTCATCCTTCCGACCGCGAAACGCCGTATCAGGGTCCTGACAGCGGGACGTAGCGATCAGAACACGTCCGGAAAGAGGACGTACGAGAACAACATCGCCCAGAACCCGACCCCAATAGCGTAGTACGTCAACGGAATGAGGTTGAGCCTGATCACGCGTCCCTCCTGGCCGAGCAGCCCCACCGTCGCAAGCGCCGCGACGACGTTGTGGATCGCCACGAGGTTGCCGATCGCACCTCCGACCGCCTGCGCGCCGACGATGATCTGGCGGGGCAGGCCCAACTGGGTCGCGGCCTCGAACTGGAACGCGCCGAAGGTGATGTTCGAGACGGTGTTCGAGCCGGCCAACGCCGCCCCGAGCGCGCCGATCAGCGCCGCTACGAACGGGTAGGCAACCCCGAACAGGTCCGCAGTCGACTGAGCGAGCACGACGATCATGCTTCCGGCTTGCGGGGCACCGGGATGAGCCCCCGACTGCAACATGACCTGCACCATCGCAACCACGAACACCAGCGCGATCAGGGGCGAGACGATGCGCTCGCCGGCCTCGCGCCAGGCGCTCCTTACCTGATCGGTGTTCATCCCGAACACCGGGATCGCTATGAGGGCGCTGATGATCAACCACATTCCGGGAACGAACGCCCACTGGACGCTACCATCGAGCGTGGTGCCGAGGATTCCCGACCACGCGAGGGTCAGGGCGTCGCTCTGGAGGAACGTGGCGATCGGGCCGATTATGCGGGTAATGATCAGCAACACGACGAGGATCACGTAGGGCGACCACGCCTTCAACAGCGACATCTCCGGACCGTTGTCCGCGAGCACGTCGGCGTCACCGGGTTCGATGGTGCCGACCCAGTGGTCGGGCCACTCCTCGCGCGGGGGGAAATCCCATTCGTCCTCGGGCAGGAAATACCCCGCCCGCAGCGTCGAGACGACAATCCCACCGCCGACCATCGCGCCGATCAACGACGGGAACTCGGCGCTGATGAACCACGCCGAGATCCAGTAGGGTATCACGAAGGCGATCCCCGCGAACAGACATAGCGGGACGACCTCCCGGGCGGGTTCGAGCGAGCGTTCCTCGCCGAAGAAATACACCACCATGCTGACGGCAAACAGCGGCATGAGAAAGCCGACCAGCGCGTGGTAGGTCGCCGCCCACGCCGCGACCTCGACGGAGAACTCCTGGACGGTCATGCCGCCCTCCTGGATGGCCTCCTGGGCGAACGCCACGTCGCTCAGGGGGTCCTGGATGCCGACGGTGATCGGCGTCCCCACTGCGCCGTAGGTGACGGCGATGACGTGGCCGATCAGCGCGGCGATCACCGCCGCCAGAGCCGGAAAGCCCAATCCGAGCAACAGCGGCGCGACGACCGCCGGGGGCGTCCCGAAACCCGCCGCCCCCTCGATGAACGTCGCAAGCAAAAACCCGACCAGGACGATCTGTACCCGCCGGTCGTCCGAGAGCATCGCAAACCCCTGGTTGATCCGGTCGAACGCACCGGCACGCATCAGCGTATACAGCAACACCAGTGCTCCGAAGACGATCCAGAGGATCTCGAGGGCGGTCATCACGCCGACGACCGAGGCCGCCGCCAGCCAACCGGGGGGCATGTTCCAGACGAAAAACCCGACCCCGAGGGCGGTGATCCAGGCGACCGGCATCGACCGCGTCGCCGGCCACAGCAACCCGATGAGCAACACCGCCACGACTATCAACGGAAGCGCCGCGAGGACGATATTGCCGACACCGGCCTGCATGACGGTGATCATCGCCTCGCCCCCGGTGAATTCGGTCGCCGACCGTTCATCGGACCGTCCGGTTGTATCGTATCATGTATGGACATCGTGAACGACTCACGGCTATGTGCACATTCGCCCATAATAAATGTGTAGGATCACTCGAAAGCCGCCGACAGGATACGTCCGCCCGGTCGCGGTGGTGCGCCCCTCAGCGCGCGAGCACGGCCCCCACTTTCTCGATAGGGTGGGGCGGGTTCTCGGCGCGCTCGTCGCGGTCGCCGATCTGGCTGCGACACGAGCCACCGGGGGCAACGACCGTCTCGCCGTCGCTGTCGTCGATCTTCTCGAAGACGCGCTGGCCGATGGATTTCGAGAGGTCGTAGTGTTCGCTCTCGTAGCCAAAGGAACCGGCCATGCCACAACACCCCGAATCGAGGGGATCGACCGCATACCCCGCTCGGCGGAGCACGGCGACCGCGTGGTGGTCCTTGCCCTCGGCGTGCTGGTGACAGTGGCCGTGGTAGGTCAGCGATTCGTCGGTTCCGTCGAGGTCAAGGCCCTCGACTAACCGGTGGGCGTCGAGGTACTCACAGATCCCATAGGCGTGCTCGGAAACCCGTTCCGCCGCCTGCCCGTCGAGCAGGTCGAGGTACTCGTCCTGGAAGACCACCGCGTCCGAGGGTTCGATTGCGACGATCTCGTAGCCCTCGTCGAGGTACTCCTGGAACCGCTCGACGTTCTCGCTGGCGCGTGCTTCTGCCTCGTCGAGCATCGCCACCGAATACGCGGCGCGGCCGCTCGCCGCGAGGTCGTCGGGGATGGTGACGTGCACCCCGGCAGCCTCCAAGACTCGGACAGCGGCCTTGCCGGGTTCGGGATAGCTGTAGTTGGTGTAGGTGTCCGGGAAGAGGACGACCTTCCGGTCGGCATCGCGTTCGCTCACGCGGGGACCGCGCTCGGCGTACCAGTCTTCGAGCGACTCGCGGCGGAACGTCGGCAACTGGCGGTCGGGCGCGATGCCCAGCGTCTTTTCCATGACCGCGCGCGCACCCGGGAGTTGGGGACCGATGTTCGAGATGGGCGCGAGCGCGCTGCCGAGCTTCGAAGCGGTGTCGATGTTGCCGAACAGCCGCTCGCGTAGGCCGATCCCTTCCTCTTGGTGGTACTGGTGTTTGGTCTCGGCTTTGAGTTTCGCCATATCGACGCCAGTGGGGCAGTCGCTCTTACAACCCTTACATCCCACACAGAGATCGAGCACCTCCTCTTGGAACTTCTCGGAGTAGATCTCCTCCTCGGGGATCTCCCCCGAAATGGCGGCCCGGAGCATGTTCGCGCGACCCCGGGTCGCCTCGATCTCCTCCTTCGAGCCCCGGTAGGTCGGACACATCACGTCGTCGGTCTGGCGACAGGTCCCACAACCGTTGCAGAGTTCGACCAGATGCGAGAACCCGCCCTCCTCTTCGAAGTCGAGTTTCGTCTGGGGTTCGATGGAGGTGTAGCCCTCGCCATACCGGAGGTTCTCGCGCATGTCCGTCGGATCGTCCTCGTAGACGACCTTCCCGGGGTTCATCAGCCAATCGGGATCGAAGGCGGATTTGACCTCCTTGAACGCCGCCCAGAGGTCGTCGCCGTACATCTTGTGGTTGAACTCCGTGCGCGCGAGGCCGTCGCCGTGCTCGCCCGAAAACGAACCATGGTGTTCGAGCACGAGGTCGGTCACGTCCTCGGAGATCGACTTCATTGTCTCGATATCCCCCTCGTCCTTGAGATTGAGGATCGGACGGATATGGAGCGTCCCCGCACCCGCGTGGGCGAAGTAGGCCGCCGAGGTGTCGTGGGCTTCGAGTACGTCCATGAACTCCTCGACGTACTCCGCGAGTTCTTCAGGGGGCACCGTCGCGTCCTCGATGAACGGATAGGGTTTGGGATCGCCACGCAGGCTCATCAGAAGCGGGATCGCGGCCTTGCGGAGCTTCCAGAGTTTGCCCTGGTCTTCGGGAGTGTAGGCCTCGAGCACGTCGAAGGCGTCGCCGTTCTCGACGAATCGCTCGTTGGCTTCCTGAATTGGTGCTTCCAGATCGTCGTGGACTTCCGAGTCGAATTCGAGCATGAGCGCCGCCGCGGTGCCGTCGGGGATGGGCTCCTCGTACTGGGCGAACTGCTCGGATTCCCGCGCGAGCCGGAACACCTCGTCGTCCATCAACTCGACGGCGCTGGTGTCGTGTTCGAGCGCCTGCGGCACGGCTTCGAGGGCCTCGATCAGGTCGTCGAAACAGTACAGCGCGAGCGAGGTCTCCTCGGGGACGGTCACGAGGCCGATCTCGGCCTCGACGACCACTCCTAGGGTCGATTCCGCGCCGACGATCAGTTTCGAGAGGTTGATGACCCGCTCGCCGTCGTCGTTCTCGTAGATGACTTTCTGGAGGTTGTAGCCCGAGACGTTACGTTTGAGTTCGGGATAGCGTTCCTCGATTTCTGCTTGGTTGTCCTCGACCAACCCCCGAACTGTTCGGTAGATCTCGGCCTCGCGGTCGTCCTTTTCGACGATCCCATCCCACTCGGGACTATCGAGGACGACCTCGCGGGTGTGGATCAGCGACCCGTCGGGGAGGACGACGTCGAGTTCCTCGGTGTAGTGATCGGTGATGCCGTACCGCACCGAGTGTGCGCCCGTTGAGTTGTTGCCGATCCCGCCGCCAATGGTCGCGCGGTTCGAGGAGGCGGGATCGGGCGCGAACTTCAGGCCGTACTCGGCGGCCTCCTCGTCGAAGTGGTCCTGGACGATGCCCGGTTGAACCCGCGCGCGCTGGGCGTCGGGGTCGATGTCGAGAACGTCGTCCATGTAGGTCGTCATGTCCAACACCACGCAGCCCGGCCCGACGGCCTGGCCGGCCAGCGACGAGCCCGCGCCCCGGGCCATGATCGGAACGCCGTGTTCGTTTGCGACTTGCACCGCGTACTGCACGTCTTCGACGCTCCGCGGCAGGACGACGCCGGCGGGGCGGGCCTGATAGACGCTGCCGTCGGTCGCATAGAGGACTTGAGCATACTCGTCGAAGCGGACCTCCCCCTCCAAAACCGTCCGCAGGTCGGAAGCCAGTTCCGCGTACTCCTCGGGGTCGGGGTGTTCGTGACCCCGGTCGGCACTGAACGCCTCGTAATTGCTCAGATCACCGTGTGGTTTCTCGACGGCCATTACGCGCACCTCGGGGATTGACCATGATAAACGCTGTGTTTGGGGTCACCAGACATAGCTCGCTTGTCCGTGATCCACCATCGCCTGATCCACGGATTTAAGTGCGTCGTCATCGCGGATTCGATATGGACCTCATCCACGTCAACCTCAACGTCGCCGACGCCGACGAAACCATCGCCTTCTACGAGCAGTTCGGCTTCGAGGAGACCTGGGAGTTCGAAACCCCCGACGGCGAAACCCACAACCGGTACATCGCCGACGATAGCGGGACCGAACTCCAGCTCTCGGACACCGAGGACGAAACGGAATTCGAGCCCGGCACCGCGTGGGACCACCTCGCGCTCGGCGTTGAGAACGTTGACGAAGTCTTCGAGGGGATCGACCACTACGGCGTTGACGAGGAGCCGAGCGACCAACCCGAAGCGGGCGCGCGGACGGCGTTCATCCGCGATCCCGACGGTCGCCGGGTCGAACTCGTCGAACCGCTGGAATAGACCGGAATCGAAGGAAGCGGGTTTTTCGGAAGTGCGTTACAGCATGTCGGCGGCTTCGGCCTTCTCGACGATCTCCTGGGCCATCTTGTTGGTCGCCTCGTCGACCATCTGGCCGTCGACCTGCACCGCGCCGCGGCCCTCCTCCTGGGCCTCGGCGTAGGCCTCGACGATGCGCTCGGCGCGTTCCGCGACCTCGGGATCGGGCGCGAAGACCTCGTTCGCGATCTCGATCTGGGCCGGGTGGATCGCCCACTTGCCGTCGACGCCGAGCATGTTGGCGTTCGAACACGACTCCCGGAAGCCCTCCTCGTCCTCGATGTCGGCGTAGGGGCCGTCGATGGCGGGCACGCCCGCGCTCTTCGCGGCGGCGTTGATGTGCGAGAGCGCGTAGTGCCAGTAGTGGCCGGGATAATCGGGAAACTGCCCGATGTCAAGCCCCGGGGTCCCCATCGCCGCCGAGTAATCGCCCGGCCCGAAGATCACGCTCGAAAGGCGATCTGAGGCGTGGGCGATCTCGTGGACGTTGTGCATGCCCTCGCCGTCCTCGATCTGGGGTTCGA
>CAYOFZ010000064.1:0-11580 GCA_964403315.1 uncultured Halobacteriales archaeon
CCGGCGTTCCCGCCACCGACCCAGGGGTCCTCGATGTAGGTGATCTCCTCGGGGTCGGCCCCCATCGACGTGAAGAACTCGTCGCAGTACGCGACGGTTTCGTCCTTCCAGTAGACCTCGCCGTGGTAGGCGTATTCGTCCTCGGAAACCTCCTCACGCGTGTTGAAGGCGTGATGGGCCATCATCTCGAAGGCCATGGTATGGCGGCCCGTCTTGCCGACGTTGTCGATGTCCTGCATCCGAATGCAGGGCTGGCTGATGGTCAGAGGATTGGCTGGCGGCGGGGTCCGTCCGCTCGTTACGAGGGGCTGGAAGTCGTATATCGAGGCCTGAGTGAGGAGAACGTCGTCGCGCCACCGATTGGCGGCAACGGGGTAGGGATCGACCCGTTCGTGGTCGTGGTCCTCGAAAAACGAGAGGAACTCCTCGCGCATCTCCTCCAGCGTGTAGTCGTCGTCGAAGCCAGGATTTTCGATGAACGAATACTCCACGCAGGGTGGTTCCCCGCATAACTGTTGATCGCCCCGCGTCCAGAAGTGATCCCCACACGAGGGACACTCCCGGCGGGTGAAGCCGTTGTCCTCGAAATAATCGAGGCGGTACTCCTCCGCTAATGCACTCATAGTACACCTAGATCCCAAATCGGGGCCCAAAACAGTTGCGCAACGGTGATTCTGCCGCCGGATCGGGAGCTACTGTGTCGGGATCTCCCCGTAGTCGAACTCCTCGCCGAGTGCCGAGAGTTCGTCGAGGGCGTCCTGTTCTTCGCGCATGTTCTGTTCGAGGGTGTCGGCGGCATCATCGAGACCGAGCTGCTGGGCGAGCGGGATGAGGTTGCCGTAGGCCGCGATCTCGTAGTGTTCGGATTTCTGGCCGGCGGTGAGGTTGAACCGGTCCAGAACGTGGTCTTCGGGGCCCTGATTTACGAACTCCTCGTAGGCTTCGATCATCCCGTCGACGGCGGGATCCTCGGCGGCCTCGGGCGATTCGCCGATATCGTCGAAGACCTCTTCGAGGCGGTCGACGTGGTTCTGGGTCTCGGAGAGGTGTTCCGAGAACGCCTGCTCGATACTCTCGTCGCTCGAATGGCTCTCCAGATCGTCGACCGCATCGACGAGTTGTTGTTCAGTGTAATACATGTGCTGCAGCCCGTCGAGGAACAGTTCGTTGAGTGTATCAACCATAGTGATCTGACCTCGTTTCGAACAACGATAGCCATTTCAATAAGCAGTTACCTTGCACATGATAGGGCGTGTTATTGGCAGTCCCGAAACCGTTGTGGCTGACACTGTGGCGGTCGATCCGGACGGGAAAACGGGTTCGAGAACCGATGGCGGTCGCGGTCGGGATCGACATCACTCGTCTTCGAGCGCCAGCGACGCCAACAGCGCTTCGAGTTGGATCTTCTCGTTTGCGCCCTCGGTGATCCGGTAGTCAGCCTCGCCGATCCGATCCAGCACCCGGACCGCCTGCCGGTCGTCGAAGTCGAACTCCCAGACCGAGCGGTGTAACTGGTCGATCACATCCCCGCCCGCGAGGCCCTTCTCGGTCAGGAGGTCGTCCAGTTGCGAGCGCGCGGCAGCGAACTCCCCCTCCAGGGCGCTCGTGACCATCGTCTCGATCTCCTCGGGGCGGGCGGTGGAGGTGATCGTGTAGACGGACGCTTCATCGACGGTCTCGCCCATCACTGCCGCCGCCTGGAGGGCGTTGATCGCCCGGCGCATGTCGCCGTCGGCGGCGTAGACCAACGCCCCGACGCCGTCATCGGTGGTTTCGATCCCTTCGCGGTCGGCGATCTCGCGGATCCGGGCAGCGATGGCCTCGTCGCCGATGGACGAGAACCGAAACACCGCACACCGCGACTGGATCGGGTCGATGATCTGCGAGGAGTAGTTACACGAGAGGATGAACCGCGTATTCGAAGAGAACTGCTCCATCGTCCGGCGAAGCGCCGACTGGGCGTCACTCGTCAGCGAATCCGCTTCGTCGAGGAAGATGATCCGGTAGTTGTGTCCGCCGAAACTCGCGCGGGCGAACTCCTTGATCCGGCCCCGGACGACGTCGATACCGCGCTGGTCGGAGGCGTTGAGTTCGAGGAAGTTCTCTTGCCAGTCCTCACCGTAGACCTCGCGGGCGATGGCGACGGCAGCGGTGGTCTTGCCGACGCCGGCCGGCCCCGAGAATAGGAGATTGGGGAGATCATCGCGCACGACGTAGCGTTCCAGCCGGTCGGTGATCTCGTCGTGGCCGACGATACCGCCCAGACCCTCGGGTCGGTACTTCTCGACCCAGATCTCCTCGCGCCCGGGGGCGGGCCCGGTGTCGGCCGGTTCCTCGGGTTCGGCCTCGGTTTCGGGTTCGCTCATACCCGATTCAGGGGCCGGTCGAGTGATAAAGACCCCGAGACGGGTAGTGTTGCTTCGCTCATGAATAACGGATAACTATTTCTCGGTCGGTAGCGATTCGGTCGGTATGAAGCGTGCATTCGTGATACTGATAGCACTGTTGATGGTGACGAGCCTGACTTCGGGGATCGCCGCCGCCCAGGAGACCAGAAGCGGTGATCGGGTCGTGATCGAGGCAGGCGAGACCGTCGGTGACCTACAAACGTTCGCCGGTACCGTCGTCGTGCGAGGTACCGTTGATGGCAACCTGACGGCCTTCGGCGGTGACGTAGTGATCGCCGGCGCGGTGACCGGCGACGTCGAGGCCTTCGCGGGCAACGTGCGTGTCACCGGCGAGGTCGGCGGCGAGATGAGCGCGGCCGCGGGCAACGTCGTCGTGAGCGAGGGCGCGACTATCGGCGCGCTGTCGGCGGCCGGCGGCAACATCGTCATCGCGGGCACCGTCGAAGGAAATGCCGAAACCGCCGCCGGCAGCGTCACCCTCGGACCCGGGGCCGTCGTGGGGGGCGATCTCAGCTACGGGGGCGAGCTACAGCGCCATCCCGACGCGCAGGTCGTGGGCAGCGTGACCGAGGAGGCCACGACCGGACCCATGCCCGTCGGCGGCGTTCCGTCGCTGCCGTGGTGGCTCGGCGGTGTCTACTGGCTGCTCGTGAACCTCGCGCTCGGTGCGGTCCTGCTCGCGGTCTTCCCGCGGTTTTCCGACGGGATCGCCGCCACCGCGCGGACCGACGCGCTCAAAAGCGGCGGCGTCGGCCTGCTCGCGCTGGTGGGGATCCCGCTCGCGCTCGTCGTGCTCGCCGTCACGATCGTCGGCATTCCGCTGACGATTGCGGGCGCGTTCCTGTTCGCGCTGTTGCTCTGGATCGGGTCCGTCTACGGACGGTTTGCCGTCGGCGCGTGGCTGCTCTCGCTGGCCGACATCGAACACCGGTGGGCCGCGCTGATTCTCGGCCTGCTTGCCGTGTTGCTCGTCGGGTTCGTGCCGATCCTCGGCGGGCTCGTCGAATTCCTCGTGCTCCTCGTTGGTCTTGGCGCGGTTGCGCTCGCGCTCTACGGGCGATATGGGGGACGCAGGGTCCGCAGGGGATCCTCCGAACCCGCCTGACGACACGCTGAAACCTGCCGGGCGGATACAGCGAGTATGAACGTCACCGTCGAAGTCGTCGGCGAGGATACCCACGAACTCGCCGTCGAGGATCCGACCTACGCCGATCTCCTCTCGGAACTCGATCTCAGTCCCCACGAAGTCTCGGTGATGGTCGATGGCCAGCCCGTTCCCGAGGACCGGCCCGTCGAAACCGACCGCGTGCAGGTGCTTCGCCTGATCAAGGGCGGATGACCAGGGTCCGCGAGGCCCGACCAAACGACCGCCTTCCGATCCTGCGAATCCTCGACGGCGCAATGCTCGAAATCGATTCCGAGGGGATAGAAGCGGCCATCGACCGCGGCGAGACGCTGGTCGCCCACGAGAACGACCGAATTCTGGGTGCGCTCGTCCTCGATGGGTCACACATCGAGGCGGTCGCGGTCCGCCGGAATCGCCGCGATCAGGGGATCGGCTCGGCGCTCGTTGGGGCCGCAGCCGCCCGCACCAACCGTCTGACCGCCACGTTCGCCTCCAACGCTCGACCCTTCTACGAATCGCTCGGCTTCGAGATCGAATCGCGCGACGAGGGCCGGCTGTACGGCCGACTCGATCACGATTCGTAGGCGGCGTCGAAAAACGCCACCTCCAGTTCGACGGTCCGCCCGAACAGCTCATCGAGACAGGCCTGCCGGTGGGGCGCGAGATCCGGGCCGTAGGTATCGAGTTGCTCGCGGAGCCACGCGACGTACTCCTCGAACTCCGGTACCGTGTGAATCTCGACCCACTCGTCGAGATACCAGCGGTCGGGCTCGCTGTCCGCGACGTACTCCGCCCAGTCGAGATACACCCATTCAGCCGCCAGGGTCGTCGCCAGCGTCTCCTCGTAGCCGCCCTCGTGGGCCGCGCGGAGCATGAAATCCCGAAACGTCTCCGTGACGGGCCCGAGATCGGGATCGCGTCGCTCCCCTTCGAGCACCCCGAGTTCCTCGAACGCCCGGTGGAAGTAGTCGTTCTCGCCGTCGGTGAGCACCGAGAGTTGTTCCGTTAGTCGGCCGATCTCGTCCATCGTGTGGGCCTGACTGGCTGCGAGCGCCGTCGTCCGCGCCCCGAGTTCGAGGAAGGCGTAGTCCTGCACGAGATACCGCCGGAAGATCGCGTCGTCGAGGGTACCCTCGCGGAGTTCCTTGACGAACCGGTGGCGGGTGGCGTCGCTCCAGTCGGGTTCGGCCCGTTCGCGGAGCCACTCGCTGAAGCGGTCGGTATCGGCGGCCCCGAAACTCTCGGCAGTCATACTGCCCACTCCTCTTCAGTATAACACATCTCCCAGAAGGCGTGTTCGAGCCGGGCGCTCGTCGTGAACGCCTCGCGCATGGCCTCGCGCTCGCCGGGGAACGACTCGGCACACTCGTTGACGAACGCGCGCATCCACTCGACGACCTCGTAGAACTCCTCGCTCGTGTACTTCTCGATGAAGGGGGTATAGCGGTGCTCGTTCTCGGCGAGGTCGGCCATGCGTTCGGCGACATCGAGATACCCCTGCCCACAGGGGTAGATCGCTGCAGCGATCTCCGCCAGCGAGCCCTCGTGGGCGACCCGAAGCAGGTAATTGGTGTAGGCCACACACGTCGGGGCCTTCTCGGTCGCTTCGAGATCCTCGGGATCAAGGCCGTACTCGGCGGCGAACTCCCGGTGAAGGTCCATCTCGTAATCGAGGGTGGTGTGGGCGATGCCCATCAGACGGGTCATCGTTTCCTCCTCGCGGGCGCGCCCGCCTGCGATGGCGAACACCCGCGCGTAATCCAGCAGGTAGCGGTAGTCCTGTTTCACCCAGTGCAGGAAGGCGTCCTCCTTCAAGGTGCCCGCCGCCAACTCGGTGACGAAGGGGTGGTCCTTCTGGGCATTCCAGATCGGTTCGCCGGCCTCAAGCAGTTGATCGCTGAACGCCATGCCGGGGGTTCGAACTCGACCGTGTTATAATCGGATGTTACTACCCGGTGATCACTGGGCCTCGCCGACCAGCTCCCGGCCCGCATCGAGCAGGGCATCGACCCGGCCCTCGTCTCCGGCTTCGGCGTAAATTCGCAATTTGGGTTCGGTGCCGCTGGGCCGGACGAGCAGCCACGAGCCGTCTTCGAGCAGGAGTTTGACGCCGTCGGCGGTGTTTACGTCCTCGACACGTGTTCCGGCGACCGATTCGGGGATCGCCCCCGAGAGCGCATCGAGCACGCGGGGTTTTTCGCTCTCGGGACAGTCGACACTCACGCGTTCTTGGGTGATCGTGCCGTGTTCATCAAGCAGGCGGTCGATCCGGTCGTCGAGGGGTTCGGCGGCGTGGGCGGCCGCCGCGAGCAGCGCGATCAACACGCCGTCTTTCTCGCGGACGTGACCCCGGATCGAGAACCCACCCGATTCCTCGCCGCCCATCAAGGCGTCGTGATCGGCCATCGCTTCGGCGACCCACTTGAAGCCCACCGGGGTTTCGACTGCGTCCTCACCGTGAGACCGGGCGATCCGGTCGATCAGAAACGTCGTCGAGACCGTTCGGACCGCCGGTCCCGACTCGGTTTCGAGCAGGTAGTCGTACAGTGCTCCGAACAGGAGGTTCGCGTTCAGCAGGCCCCGATCGGGGGTGACGACCGCGATCCGGTCGGCGTCGCCGTCGTTTGCGATCCCGAGGTCCGCGTCGCCGTCGGTAACTCGTTCGATGAGGTCGGACAGGTTCTCGGCGGTCGGTTCGGGGGCGACTCCACCGAAGGTCGGGTCACGCTCACAGCGGAGGCGCTCGACGCTCGCGCCCGCGCGGTCGAGTAGGCGGTCGGTGACGCCCCGGCCACTGCCGTGGATCGCGTCGTAGGCGAGGTCGAGATCGGAAAGGTCGGCGTCGACCAGCTCCAGCGCATGGTCGGCGTGCGAGGCGACGAAATCGACCTCGCGGACGGTTCCCCATTCGGCCTCGGGGGCGGGATCGGGTTCGGCGAGGCGGGCCTCGATGGCGTCGGTGACGGCGGCCGGGGCGGGCGCGCCGTCCTCGGGGATGAACTTCACGCCGTTGTACTCGGGGGGGTTGTGCGAGGCCGTCACCATCAGCCCGCCCGCGAGGTCCTGGTCGAGGATGGTCCAGGCGAGAAGCGGCGTGGGCCGGTCGCGCTCGGACACGAGAACATCGTGGCCGTTGGCCGCGAGTACCCGGGTGAGTTCCTGGGCAAAGCCCGGCGAGGTCTCGCGGACGTCGTAACAGACCGCGACCGGGCCGGCGAGGCCCTCGTCGGCGAGGTAGGAAGCGACCGCTTGCCCGACCATCCGCACCCGCGGGGCGGTGAATTCCTCGAGGGTGGTTCGCCAGCCGTCCGTACCGAAACTGATCGGCGTGTCCATATCGTCACGTCGCCGCCCGGTGACAAAAATCGGCTGGATCGGGTCGCTGGCGTTTTCCCAGTCGGTCCCCGAGCAACGACATGAACGAGACACGGGTCGTCGCCGTCGCCGGCAGCCTCCGGGAGAACAGCTACACCCGCATCACGCTCGAACACGCCCTCGATGCGGCCGAGGAGGCCGGCGCATCGATCGAACTGCTCGACATGCGGGAGTTCGACCTGCCCGTCTACGACCCCGACCGCGAGCAACTCGACGCGGAGGTCGTCCTCTTGAAAAAGATCCGCGAGGCCGACGCCGTGCTCCTCGGCACGCCCGTCTATCACGGCACCATCGCCGCGGCGCTGAAAAACGCCCTCGATTACTGCGGGTTCGACGAGTTCGAGGACACCACGACGGGTCTGGTCGCGGTCGCCGGCGGTGGGTCGTTCGGCCCGACCCTCGAACACCTCCGGGCGAGCGTCCGGGCGGTCCATGGCTGGACGCTGCCCCATCAGGTCGGGATCAGAAACGCCAGCGACCAGTTCGACGACTCGGGGGAATTTCTCGATCAGTCACTCGACGACCGGACCCGGAAACTCGGTCGCCAGGCCGTCGAATACGCCCGGATCGAACCCGAGCCGATCACCGAATACACGACGCAGTAGCCATACTGCCGGTCGGAATTCTTCGAGAGAGGACGGACGTGTTTCCGACCGGCGGTGTACGAGCGCTCTTTGTTGGGGTCGTATTCGCGGAACTTTCCGCTTCGTCGGTGCTTATCCACTCGACCCACCTACATCGGTTGATGTCGGACTCCCTTCCATCGACGGAGGCGGTTCGAGACCGGTCGAGCGTCGCCGGTCGCACCGCCGTCGTGACCGGCGGATCGAGCGGTATCGGACGGGCAATCACGGAGACGTTTGTCGCCGATGGTGCCGATGTCGTCATCTGCTCGCGGTCGAGCGGCGACGTCGAGGATGTGGCTACGGAACTGAACGATACTGACCTCCCCGGTACCGTCTACCCGGTAGAAGCCGACGTTACCGACCGCAACGATGTCGATACGCTCAGAGAGAGGACGCTCGACGAGTTCGGCGAAACCGACGTTCTCGTCAACAATGCGGGTGGAACCGATCTCGCCACGCTCGACGACCTCGACCCCGATGCGTGGGAGAACAACATCGGACCGAACCTCACTGGGACGTACAACGTCACACGAGCCTTCGAGGATCCCCTCCGTGAAAACGGCGGCACTGTCGTCAATATAGCCAGTATGGCCGGGGAGTATGCGATTCCCACGATGACCGCCTACGGCGCGGCAAAGGCAGGCGTCGCCTCGTTTTCCCAGACGCTCGCAAAGGAGTGGGCCGAGGACGATGTCCGCGTCAATGCCGTCTCTCCGGGGTTCATCGCCACGGAAGACATCAAACAACGCATGGGTGTCGAGAACGATCCCGACCGCGATGTGGTCAACCGCAACCTCGGGACACCCGGGGAAATCGCGGACCTCGTCCGATTCCTTGCGAGTCCTGCCGCCTCGTTCATCACCGGACGGTCGATCACCCCGATGGGCCCGCCGCCGACGCCCGACCAGCCAAACAACAGTTAGAACGATACTCGATTCGTGTCGTCTGCCCTCGCTATTTCCCGACGAGTTCCTCCTTTTCGGCCCGCGAGAGTTCCTTGATCGCGTACTCGCGGGCCATCGCCGCTGACCGCGTTTCGAAGGATTCGGTATGTACCAGTTCGACGGGAGTGCGTCCGCGGGTGTACTTCGCGCCCTCGCCGGCGTTGTGCTCCGCGAGGCGGCGCTCGGGATCGGTCGTGTATCCAGTATAGAGACTACCGTCGGCGCATTCGAGGACGTACACGTAGTGGGTCATGAGAACGGCTTCGCGTGGTGGTTGGGATGCGGACGATCTCAAGGAGCGTTCACGTCGTGTGCGCGCACTCGCGTCGCTTCGGCGATGCCCGCGTTCGCCGAACAACTGGGACAGGCGAGGATCTCGCCGTTTTCGTCGGCGAACACGCGCTCGAAGCGTTCGGAAACGTGCGCGTCGCAATGGTTGCAGTGTGGCATGTGTTCGACCGGCAGTACTGCCATGCCGGTAGTTACCAGTGGGGAAGGAGGGAATAAATACTCTTTCCGAATTTCGTCCTGATTTGGTGATTCGACAGTTCGTTTTTCGCGTTCACGAACCGGAGTTCGGTCATCGGCGTCTCCGTCTCGCCATTCAAACACCGCTGTACGGGATTACCAAAAATCACGACCGTGCGCCGGCGATCGACCGGGCGATCAGCCCGGCCTGTGTGCCGGCGACGAACCCGGCGTCGATGTTCACCACCGAGAGAACGGTACACGACTGAAGCAGTCCCGCGAGGGCGGCCTCACCGTCGCCGGCGTGGCCGTACCCGCTCGAAACGGGTAGCCCGATCACGGGTGAATCGACGAGGCCGGCGACGACCGTCGGCAGGGCTCCCTCCCGACCCGCCGCGACCACGAGCACGTCCGTCCCGCGGAGACGAGGGAGCTGGTCGACGATCCGGGTGAGGTTCGCCACGCCCACGTCCTCAATTCGCTTGACGGTCGCGCCGATCTCGCTGGCGACGACGGCGGCCTCGCCCGCCGGGCCGGCGTCGGCGGTGCCGCCGGTGACGACCCCCACGCGGGCGTCGATCTCGGGCGGATCAAACCCGGGAACATGGACGACGAGCGCGTCGGCCCGGTCGTGGTGGGTGGCATCGCCAGCGAGGCGGTCGCGGAGGTCGCCGGCGCGGTCGGGATCGATCCGGGTGATGATCGCCCGACCAGTGGTTTCGAGGGCGGTTTCCGCGAGCGCGTGGAGTTCGGCATCGGTTTTGCCGGGCGCGTAGATCGCCTCGGGCACGCCGCGGCGGCGCTCGCGCGCGGCGTCGAACCGACCCGCATCGGTCGTCGTGTAGCCCGTGAGACGTGCTTGCGCGGTTTCGACACTTATATTCCCATCTGAGAGGTCTTCAAGAATTTCTCTCGGGTCCATAGCGAAGCACGGGCCCCCAGATATTCCTAGCTGTCGGCCTCAGAACCCGCCGATTTGAGAAAGCTTATAAAGGCGGCTGGAAAAAACGGGTCCGTATGGCAGATCTGATCGTCAAAGCCGCCGTGAAAGAAGAGCTGTCCAACCACAACGTCTCCTCGGACTTCTACGACGAACTCGACCGTGAAGTTCGGGACATCCTCGACGAGGCTGCTCGACGAGCCCGGGACAACGACCGCAAGACGGTCCAGCCCCGCGACCTATAAACGCACCTTTACTGCGCGCGCCTTCGGCGCGCTGGTAAAAGCTGCACCAAAACGGGCTTCGTTCCCGCTGGTCACTCAGCCCGACTACTCATTCCCTACGGTCGTTCGTAGGGAATGCAAACTGCCACGATTTTATCGACGCCGTACTTCGACCCCATCAGCCGTGCCGATGTGCACCTCGTCGGCCAACCCGACGAACAGCCCGTGTTCGACGACGCCCGGGATCGTCGAGAGGTCGGTCGCCAGTCCGTCGGGATCGGTGATGGGACCGAACGCACAGTCGAACACGAGGTTGCCGTTGTCGGTGATCAGGGGTCCATCCTTTCGCTCGGCGGACCGGAGGTCGGGCTCGCCGTCGAGACCACGGATCGCCTCCGAGACGGGCCCGCGGGCCTCGGGGAGAGTTTCGACCGGCACCGGGCCGTCGAGTCGCTCGGCTTCCTTCGAGGCGTCGGCGACCACGATGAAGCGGTCGGCGGCGCTGTCGACGAGTTTCTCGGTCGCGTGGGCGGCGCCGCCGCCCTTGATGCAGTCGAAGCCGGCGACCTGATCGGCCCCGTCGATGGCGAGATCGACTCCCGAAATGTCGTCGAGCGTTGCCAGCGGGACCCCGGCCTCGCGGGCGAGATCCGCCGCGCCATACGAGGTCGACACGCCGACGATATCGAGGCCGCCATCGACGGCCCGCCCGAGTTCGGCAATCGCGTGGGCGGCGGTGGAGCCGGTGCCCAGCCCGACGACGGTGCCGTCCTCGGCCAGCCCGGCGGCGTGTTCGCCCGCGCGGCGTTTCGCCTCGTCGGCGTCCATACCGGGGCGTGGCTCCGGGCCGGCAAAACGATACCGACTGCCGGGGCCAGAGCTTTGGCGCTTCGGGTCGTCAGCTCGGGTATGCCACGTACTGCCGTCATCGCCGGGGTTGGCCCCGGCCTCGGAGAATCGCTCGCCCGGAAGTTCGCCGACGAGGGCTGTTCGGTCGGCCTGTTCGCCCGTTCCGGAGATTACTTGGAGGACCTGGCCGCCGATCTCGGGGACGACGCCCTCGCGGTGCCGACGGATCTCGCCGACGAATCCGACATCGCCGCTGGCTTCGACCGCGTGCGCGAGGCGTTCGGCCCCGTCGATGTCCTGGTGAACCACGCTAGCGCCGCCTCCTGGACCGGCCTGCTCGACCAGGACGTAGACGAGTTCGAGCGCGCGCTCGATGTCGGCCCCCGGGCGGCCCTGCTGTGTTCACAGGAGGCCGTCAGCGACATGCTCGACCGGGACGGCGGCACCGTCGTCTTCACCGGCGCGACGACCGCCATCCGGGGCAACGGCGGCGCAATCGGATTCAGCGCCGCGAAGTTCGCTTCTAGAGGTATGGCCGAGTCGATGGCCCGCGAACTCGGTCCCAAGGGGATCCACGTCGCCCACGTGGTCATCGACGGCCAGATCCTCACGCCCGGCGC
>CAYOFZ010000065.1:0-11455 GCA_964403315.1 uncultured Halobacteriales archaeon
TCCCCTTGATGATCGGGCCCTGGGCCTGCATCTGGCCGGCGGCGTCGCCGACGACCACGAGCCGGCCCTCGTGGGGCGCGGGATGGGCGGCCTTCTTCGAGTCGGGCACCAGCTTCGCCGAATACTCGCGTTCGTGGTACTCGCCGTCGAACCACTCCTGGAGTAGCGGGTGGGTCAACAGGGCGTCGAGCAGTTCGTGGGGTTCGGCGCGCTCCTCGACGAGGCTGTCGAGGTGGAACACCGACCCTATCGACAGCGACTCCTGGTTCGTATAGAGGAAGCCACCGCCCCGAACACCCTCGAAGAGATCGCCCGAGAACAGGTGTGCGATACCTTCGTTCTCATCGATCCCGAACCGCTCGTTGACCGTTTCGGCGGGCATGTCCACGACGGCCTTGACTCCCTGGAACCACTCGTCGGGCTCCTCCCAGTCCATCAGGCCGGCGTCGCGGGCGAGTTCGCTGTTGGCACCGTCGGCGGCGACGATCAGGTCGGCCGTGATGGGATTGAGTTCGTCACAGGTCACGCCGACGATCTCGCCGTCATCGCGCAGCAATCCGTTGACCCGCACCTCCGTCAGCAGGCCGCCGCCGGTTTTCCTCGTTTTCTCGTGGATCCGCCGGGCGAGCCACGAATCCATGGGTCGCCGGAGCACGGCGTCGGCCCACTCGGTGTCGTGGTCGTGGAGGTCGGTAATGTCGAAGGTCTTCACCCGCGAGCCCGCGACGTTGTGGAGGTAGTACTCCGTGATGGGACGCTCGGCGGCCTCCTCGCGGAAGTCCGGGAACAGCCCGTCGATGGTGTAGGGCGCGGACTCCTCGGCGTAGATCAACCCACCCGTAACGTTCTTCGAGCCGGCATCGACGCCGCGTTCGAGCACGAGCGTCTCGACGCCGCTTCGCGCAAGCGCCGCCGCCGCCGCCGCGCCGCCGGGACCACAGCCGACGACGACCGCCTCGTAGTGTTCGTAGTCCTCGACCGAACCGACATCGGCGGCCTCGCCGCGGTCGAGCGCCTCCGCCGGCGCGTCCTCGGTTTTATCCTCGGGATCGGTGGAGCTCGCCATCAGTCGTCACCTCCCGTTTCGGGGCCGGCACCGTCCGCGACGGCTCTGGCCTCCAGTTCACCGGTTTCGAGCGCCTCCGTCAGCCGGGGCAACACCTCGAAGAGGTCGCCCTCGATGTAGTAGTCCGAGAAGTCCTTGATCCGGGCGTCGGGGTCGGTGTTGATCGAGACAATGGTTTCGGCCTCGTCCATGCCAACCTTGTGCTGGACCGCGCCGGAAATTCCGGCGGCGATGTAGAGGTCGGGCTCGACCACCTGCCCGGTCTCGCCAATCTGGCGTTCCTCGGTGACGTACTCCTCGACGTGGCCCTCGACCTCGTAGGTGGCGGTGACGACCCCTCGCGAGAGGCCGAACGCAGCGTCCTCGAAGGCGTCGGTCAGTTCGAGCCCGAGTTCGAGCCCCTCGGTGGGATCGTCGCCGATCCCCCGCCCGACCGCGACGACGACCTCGTGGCCCGTGAGATCGATCCCCGTATCGAGGGTATCGTGGTCGGTGACCTCGACGTGCAGCCAGTCATCATCGAGATCGAGGTCGTGTTCGATCACTTCACCCTTGCGCTTGGGATCGGGATCGGGTGCCTCGAAACTCCCCGGGATGACCGACGCGCCCTGTGGGTGGAACTCCCGATCGGGGTTGTCGAGACAAAGGATCTTCGAGTACTCGAACCCCGAGAAGTCGGGGCGTTTCATGTGCAGGACACGCTCGAACAAGGAGTTCGAGCCCGGTTTGCCCGTCTTGGCGGGGTTCGAGATCATCGCCTCCTCGATGTACAGACCGGAACAGTCGCTTGCGAGCCCGCTGTCGAGTTCGGCCTGGACCTGCGCCGAGAGATCCCGTCCGTTGTTGGTCGCCGGAAACAGGACATACCGGGGCTCGTCGTAGCCCCACGCCTCGCTCTGGCCCCGTACCATGTTCGCGAAGGCCTCGGCGTAGGGTTTATGCCGGAACCGTTCTAGCCGACTGTCCTCGAAGACGACGACCGCATCCGCACCCGAGGCGATCACCTCCTCGGCGAGATCGCCGACCTCGTTGCCGATCAGCACGCCGACCACCTGTTCGCTCTCAGCGCGAGACGGTGTCTCGCTGGCCTCCGATGGTTCGTCGGAGACGCCGTAGTCGTCGTTGTACCCGTCCATCAGCTCGCGGGCCTTGCCGAGCATCTCCTTCGAGACGTCGACCAGTTCGCCGTGCTGGGTCTCGCAGTACACCCACATGTCGCGGTAGGTGCCGTTTTCGATGGAGGTGACGTACTGTTTGTCCGCCGTGGGATGGTCGAGGTCGGGGTGTTTCTCCTCAGGGGGCAGGTCCTCGGTTTCCTCGGCCTCCTCGTCGGCGGTCAGGCTGTCGATGCGCTTGTCGATCAGGTTGGTCGCGGTATCGCGGTCCTGACCCTTCGTCTCGGCGTCGGAGATGCGCTCCAGCCGGTTGATATCGTCGATGTTCTGGATCGCGTTGCCCAACTCCGCGACCGTCAATTCGGTGGGGTCGATCTCGCCTTCCGATTCGTCCTCGTTCAGGTCGTCGATCCGGCTCTGAATCAGCGTCTTGACGTTCTCGCGGTCCCGGCCGGCCTCCTCGCTTGCGAGGATCTCTTCGAGCGTTTCGGGGTCGTCAATGTCGTTGATTTTCGGTCCCAGTTCGCCGATTTCGTGGTCATTGGGGTCGAGATCTGCCATTCAATCACCTGTCACGTATGGCTGCATCGTTTCGAACACGTTCTCCATGCCATCGGCGTCGTCGGGAGCCACCACCGTCGCCTCGCGCTCGGCGGGGGGTTTCGGGATCGGATCAACCGAAGAAACGATGGTCGGCGAGCCGTCGAGGCCGATGTAATCGGGATCGAGATTGAGATCGGCGTGATCCCACGTCGTCAGATACTCGTCGGCCTCCCGAGCGCGCTCGGTGGTCTCCTCGCGGAGGTCCTTCAGGCGCAGGCGGTGGGCCGCCTTCCGGTAGGTCGGCTCGAACTCGGGGTCGGCGACGATACACGCCGGCAGCGGGGCCTCGACGGTTTCGACCTCCTCGACGTCGCCCTCGACCAGTCGCTTGGCCCGGACGCGCCGCTCTCCCTCGTCGATATCGAGCGCGATCACGTGGGTGATGATCGGCCAGTCGAGACACCAGCAGGTCTGGAGACCGGTGTGGCCGGTCTCGCCGTCGGCGGTTTTGAACCCCGCGAACAGCAGATCCGGCGTCGTGTCGAGGTTCTCGATGCCCGTCGCCAGCGTGATCGAGGTCGCCCAGGTGTCCGCAGCCGCGAGCTCCCGATCCGACAGCAGGTATAGCTCGTCGGCATACACGCTCTCCATGGCCTCTTCGAGGTCTCCTCGTAGCCCGGCGGACCCATGCTCATGACGGCGGTTGTCCCGCCGTGGCGGACCTTCGTCTGGAGCGCCGCCTCCAGCGCGATCCCGTCGTTTGGGTTCATCACCGTCGGCGTCTCGCCGCGGTCGAGATGCCCCTCCTCGTCGAACGATACCGCGCCCTCGCTGAAATCCGGGACGCCCTTCGTGAGCGTGAGCGTGTACATTTCAGGTCTGCCCCGCGCGACCGGGATCGACGTCGATGGCATCGACCGGACAGACGTCGACACACAGCATGCAGTCGATACACTGGGCCTCGTTGGCGGGATCGGCTTTGATCTCGCTTTCGGGGTGGTCGGGCGAGTCGGTCCACTCGAAGACATCAACCGGACAGTCCTCCAAACAGGCTCCGTCGGCGATACAGATATCGAAATCTACGGCGACGTGGGTACCGTGGATCCCCAGTTGTTCGGGTTCATCGACCGGGCCCCACACGTCGTGGCCCTCGTGGGTGTCGACCTGTTCGCGGTTCTCCTCGAAGTTCGAATCGATGGGCATTGCTATCTACTACCATCGAAGGAGCGCACTTAAATCACTCGGCGACCGCCGGCGGTTTTGCGCTACCCCGGCGACCCCGAGGGATCGGTCGGCAGACCGCCCATTCGGACTTCGCCATCGGCGCGGATCGTCCCCTCGACGGTCGCCTCGCGCGCGAGTTCGAGGTGTTCACACGAGATGTCGCCGAGCACACGCGCCCCGTCGGCGATGGTGACGGTCCCGTTGCGGGTGGTCGCGTCGCCGTGGACGGTCGCACCGGCGGCGACCACGATGTCTCCGCGCGCTCGAAGGCTGCCGAAGATCTCCGTGTCCTGTCCGAGGGTGATCGACTCGCCGCGGATATTGCCGTGCAGCCGACAGTCGGCACCGATCCGGGCGGGCGCGGACACCCGCCAGGCGTCGTCGGAGACGGTCGCCCCGCGGGGGATCGTCAGCGGGTCGGGACCGCTCTCCTCGTCGTCGCCGGTGAGTTCGCCGAGTAGTTCCTCGGCGGCGTCGTCCTCGCCGATCCGAAGCAAATGCGAGAGGTACACGAACAGGAACACGACCGTCGGCATCGGGTCCCGGATGACGATCCAGCCACTGGCCTCGAATCCCTCCTCGATCCGCACGTCGTCGCCGATGTCGAGGTCGCCGCCGACGACGAGCCGACCGTCGATCCCGACGCGCTCGCCGAGATAGGCGTCCGCTCCCGCGAGGACGTCGTCGGCGACGGTACACCACGTATCCAGCCGGCAGTCGCCCTCGGCCTCGATGTGCCCGCCGAAGGAGACCCGCTCGCCCGCGATCACGTCCCGGCCGCGCACCCCGAACTCGACGGTGCTTTGCCCACCGACGAGCACGTCGCCGTCAGTGACGAGGTCGTGTTCCTCAACGACGGTGCCGTCGGGGATCGAGAGCGCCGAGAGAGGGTCCGGGCGGATCGACACGCCCTCTCCTCGGTGACCATCCCCCTTAAATATCCGTGCAAGCGTCTGACGCCCGTCGGACGCGGACGACATCGTCTTTTTCGAGCAGCGCCTACGCCGGGCCATGACGACGCTCGCTATCGACAAAGAAGGCGTCGACGTGGTCTACGAGGGTACCGAGTTTCGCCTCGAACGCGAATTGATCGAGGAGGCCACCCGGAAGACCTACTGGGACGTCACCGACCACGAGATCCTCAAGATCATCGAGGCCGATCCCGCTCTGCGTGGCGAACCCCGGCGGGTCGGCGACATCCTCCAGTAGACTTTAACCCACTCGCTTCCATCCCCTGCTATGGATCTCGCGGCGTTCGATCACCCCACCTGGTACACCGCGGCCGGAACCGTACTGGCATATGGCCTCGTCCTGCTCGTGATGACTGTCCTGCTGTTTTTGATCCCGTACAGCTTGTTCACGCTGCTGTGATCACCCGTTTCCGGCGCGCCCGAGCGTGACCGAATCATCTCCCGCACATTCGCCGACGAGTTCCGCGGGGTTGCCAACGACCGTACAGTTTTCCGGCACCGACTCCAGAACGACCGATCCGGCACCGACGCTGGCGTTCTCGCCGACGGTGATCGGCCCCAGAAGGGTGGCGTTCGCGCCGACGGTGACGCCGTCTTCGAGCGTGGGGTGGCGTTTCTCGGCTTTCATCGTATCGCCGCCGAGCGTACAGCCGTGGTACAGCAGTACGTCGTCGCCGATCTCGGCGGTCTCGCCGATCACGACGCCCGCGCCGTGATCGATGAAAAACCGGCGGCCGATCTCCGCGCCGGGGTGGATCTCGATACCGGTGAAAAACCGCGTGAGGTGCGAGAGCAACCGGGCCGAAAGCAAAAACCCGCGCTCCCAGAGCGCGTGAGCGACCCGGTGGAGCCAGATCGCGTGCAGGCCCGGATAGCACAGCAGAATTTCGAGTCGCCCCTTCGTTGCGGGGTCCTTCGCTGCCGCCGTCCGAACGTCCTCGCGTATTCGTTCGAGCATCGCCGTGTTAATCCCACATCAGCTACGGCGTTAGCCCTTGTGGTATACTACCACTGATTACGCCGGTCGGTTACGCGAACGTCTTCGAGACTTCCTCGTCTTCGTCTTCGGCCTGGATCTTCGTCCAGGCTTCCCGGAAGTCGTCCATCGTCACTTCGGTGCGGTCGTCGCGGATGGCGAACATCCCCGCTTCGGTACAGATCGCCTTGATGTCCGCGCCGGAGGCGTCCTCGATGTCCTCGGCGAGTTCCTCGAAATCGACGTCGTCGGCGACGTTCATGTCACGGGTATGGATCTCGAAGATGAGCGCCCGGCCTTCGGCGTCGGGTTTGGGTACCTCGATGAGCCGGTCGAATCGGCCCGGACGGAGGATCGCCCGGTCGAGCATGTCGAAGCGATTGGTGGCGGCGATGATCCGAACCTCGCCGCGGTCCTCGAAGCCGTCCATTTCGCTGAGTAGCTGCATCATCGTGCGCTGGACCTCCGCATCCCCGGAGGTCTTCGATTCGGTGCGTTTCGAAGCGATGGCGTCGATCTCGTCGATGAACAGCACGGCGGGCTCGTGGGCGCGGGCGACCTCGAAGAGGTCCCGGACGAGCTTCGCGCCCTCGCCGATGAACTTGTGGACGAGCTCCGAGCCGGCCATTTTGATGAAGGTGGCGTCGGTTTCGTTGGCGACGGCCTTGGCCAGCATCGTCTTGCCGGTCCCTGGTGGGCCGTGCAGGAGCACGCCGCTCGGGGGGTCGATGCCGACATCGTCGAACATGTTAGGCTTTCGGAGCGGCATCTCGACGGTTTCGCGCACCTCGTTCATCTGTTCGTCGAGGCCGCCGATGTCGGTGTAGTGTACGTCAGGGCTCTGATCGACCTGCATTACCCGGGCGCGCACGTCGGTTTCGTCGTCGAGATCCTTGACGATGGACAGGGAGTTGTTTACTGCGACCCGGTCGTCGGGTTCGAGTTCGGCGCGCATTTCGCTCGTGACCTCCGTGAGGGCCTCCTGGTTGTTGCCGTGCTGTTTGATGATGACGCCCTCGTCGGTGAGTTCCTGGACGGTGGCGACGAACAGCGGCGACTGTTTGAGTTTCTTGTTCTCGTGGGTCAGCCGCTCGAGTTTCTGCTGGTATTTGTTGTTCTCGGCGTTGGCATCGAGGAGGTCGTCGCGCATCTCCTCGTTTTGGTCTTCGAGGGCCGAAAGCCGCTCGCGCAGGGCGTCGACCTTCTCCTGTGAGGTGTCCTCCTCGGTGTATGGGAGGTCGATATCCTCTACAGTATCGCTCATTGCGAGGGATTAGGCCGCTGACTCATAAGAGGTTTCGGGTCAGCACACCTCGCTGCCGGTATTCCTAATAGTAATATAATAGAACGAGAAATATTATTACCCCGTATCCAATACTGGGATACGATGAGTGCCCCAGAGTCAGCGCCGGCGGACCGGACCGAGAAGGCGGGATGGGACGTGGTGCGGGAACTCCCCCCGAGCGCGAAACTCGTCGTGAAAGTACTGGAATACAACGAGACGCTGACCCAGAGCCAGCTCGCCGAGGAGACGCTGCTGCCGGCTCGTACCGTTCGATACGCCCTGAACCGCCTCGAAGACGAGGGGGTCGTCGAATCGCGGTTTTCGTTTTCCGACGCCCGGAAACGCCTGTACACCCTCGCCATCGAATCGCGCTGACCGACAGGTAGCGTGCGGCCGACGCGTAACTTATACGCCCGCCCTGCCAAAGCCGGGGTATGACACGGGTGATCCACACCGGCGACACCCACGTCGGGTATCGCCAGTATCACTCCTCCCAGCGCCGCGCCGACTTTCTCGCCGCATTCCAAGAGGTGATCGAGGATGCCGTCGCCGAGAACGTCGACGCCGTCGTCCACGCCGGGGACCTGTTTCACGACCGCCGCCCCGATCTGGGGGATTTGCTCGGCGTGCTCGATCTATTGGGAACCCTCGACGACGCCGGCATTCCCTTCCTGGCCATCGTCGGCAACCACGAGGGCACCCGCGAGGGCCAGTGGCTCGATCTGTTCGAACGCCTGGATCTCGCCACCCGACTCGACGACGAGGGAACGGTGATCGGGGAAACAACGTTTTACGGGCTCGATCACGTGCCCCAGTCCCAGCGTGACCGACTCGATTACGACTTCTCGTCCGCCGACACCGACCACGCCGCCCTGGTCGCCCACGGGCTATTCGAACCCTTCGCGTACGCCAACTGGGATACCGAGGAGGTACTCGAACGGTCTTCGGTGGATTTCGATGCCGTGCTGCTCGGCGACAACCACCACCCCGACCGCGCGGAGGTCATGGATACGTGGATCACCTATTGCGGCTCGACCGAGCGCGCGAGCGCCGCCGAGCGCGACGACCGGGGGTACAACCTCGTGACCTTCGATGACGGCGCACACATCTCTCGCCAAGGACTCGACACCCGCGAGTTCGTCTTTGTCGACGTCGATCTCGCTGAGGGCGAAGGGATCGAGCGCGTCCTCGAACGGGTCGGCCAGCACCCGCTCGAAGACGCGGTCGTGATCGTCACCATCGAGGGTGACGGCGACCCGATCACGCCCGCCGAGGTCGAATCGTTCGCCCGCGACCGGGGGGCGCTGATCGCCCGGGTCAACGACGCCCGCGACATCGAAGCCGAGACCGATCTCGACGTGAGCTTCGCGGACCCCGACGCCGCCGTCGGGGAGGCGATCCGCGACCTCGGGCTGAGCGGGGCCGCTGGTGACATCGACGAGACCGTCCGCGCGAGCACGGTCGCCGACTCGAACGTCCGCGAGGCGGTCGAAGAGCGGGTGCGGACGCTGCTCGACGAGGAGCCGGCGGCCTTCGAGGCGGCCGACGAGTCAGTCGAGTCAAAACCCGAACCTGCCGAATCGGAGCCCGAACCCGCCGAGAGTCCGAAACCGGAGGTGGCCGAGGAGCCGGAGTCAAGGCCGGAGCCGAAGGGCGCGAGCGACGGGCAGGCCTCGATGGAGGAGTACCTGTGAAGTTCGAGCGCCTCGTGCTGCGGAACTTCAAGCCCTACGCTGACATCGAGTTGCGCCTCGACCGCGGCGTGACGGTCGTCCACGGGATCAACGGCAGCGGGAAGTCCTCGCTGCTCGAAGCCTGTTTTTTCGCGCTGTACGGGTCATCTGCGCTCGAGGGCACCCTCGAGGAGGTGATCACCAACGGCGAGGACGACGCCGAGATCGAACTCGACTTCACCCACGACGGCGGGAGCTACCGAGTCGAGCGCCGGCTGCGGCGGTCGGGATCGGGCGAGCGCGCCCAGACCGCCCGGTGTGTGCTCGAAACGCCCGAAGGGGCAATTGAAGGAGCCCGCGATGTCGAGGCCTACGTTGCCGATCTCCTGCGGATGGATGCCGACGCGTTCGTCAACTGTGCGTACGTCCGCCAGGGCGAGGTCAACAAACTGATCCACGCCACGCCCACCGAGCGTCGGGACATGATCGACGACCTCCTCCAACTGGGCAAACTCGAGGACTACCGCGAGCGAGTGGGCGAGGCCCGCCTCGGCGTCAACGACGTGCGCTCGGACGTGCAGGGTAGCCTCCGCGAGATCGACTCCCAGATCGAAGCCAAGGAGGAGAAAAACCTGCCGAATCGGCTCAACGACCTCGAAACGGAGCTCAACGAGGTCCGCGATGAGATCGATACCTACGAGGAGCGCCGCGACCGGGCCGAACGGACCCGCGAGGACGCCGTCGAGGTCCTCGACTCCCACGAGGAGGTCCGCGAGGAGATCGATGAGCTCGAAACCGAAATCGAGGAGCTTCGCTCGACGATCACCGACACCGAAAGCGACCGCGACGACCTCGGAACCCGACTTCGGGAGACCCGCGAACGGATCGCGGACCTCGAAGGCGAACGCGACGAGGCCCTCGTCGATTCCTCGCTCGATACTGCCGACGCGGACGCCGTCGAAGACGAGTTAGAAGGCCTCAAAACCGACCGCGAGAACCTCCGCGAGGAAATACGGGAGGCGAGCCTCGCCGCCCAGGAGGCGAAAGGCGACGCTGACACCCACGAGGACCGAGCCGAGGATCTCGAAGAGCGGGCGAGCGAGGCCCGCGAGGAGGCGAGCGAACTCGAAGCCGACATCGAAGACGACGAGGCGGCCCTCGACGAGCGACGGGAGGGCCTCGCGGATCTGGGCCGCGAGATCGAAACCTACTGCGAGCGGTTCGCGGACGAACCCGTCGAAATCGGCGGGGCCGACGACCGGCTCGCCGATCTCCGGGAGCGCCGCGAGACCCTCCGCGAACGCGAAACCGACCTCCGGGCGTCGCTGGAATCCGCCCGCGAAGCCGTCGGCGAGGCCGAGCACCTGCTCGAAGTGGGCAACTGTCCCGAGTGCGGCCAGCCCGTCGAGGACTCCCCACACGTCGATGCCCTCGATGAGCGCCGCGAGCGGGTCGCCGACCTCGAAGCCGACCTCGGGGATCTAAACGAGGTGATCGAGAGCGTTGAGGACCGGATCGAGACCGTCGAATCGCTTTCCGAGGCCGAAACCGGGATCGAACGCTGCCGCGAGCGCCGCGACACCCTCGAAGAACTGCTCGCGGATCGAACCAGTGGGTTAGAAGAGAAACGCGACCGGGTTTCGACGCTCGAAGACCGCGCCGAAGACCTCGAACACGAGGCCGAGGAGGCCCGTGAGGCGGCGGCTTCGGCCCGCGAGCGTGAACGTGATCAGCAAGAGCGGCTGGCGGATCTCGACGAGGACCGAACCGAAATCGAAACCCGGATCGACCGGCTCGAATCGCTCGCGGAGACGCTCTCGTCGCTCGCCGACGCCCGCGAGCGCGCCGAGACGCTCCGGGACCGCCGCGAGCAGCTCTCGACGCTGAACGACGAGCGCCGCGAACGCCTGAGCGAGAAACGCGAGCGAAAGCGCGACCTCGAAGCCGAGTACGACCCCGACCGGATCGAGACGGCGCAAACACGGCTCGGCGAGGCCGAGGAGTACCTCGAAAACGTCGAGCCGAAACTCGACGACCTCGAAGACCGGGAGGCCGACCTCCGGGATCGGATCGGCGGCGTGAGAAACGAACTCGACACGCTAGAGTCGCTTCGGGAGCGCCGCGAAGTGGTCGAGGGGCGTCTCGACGCGCTGGAGTCGCTGTACGACGAAACCAAACGGCTTCAGGAGATGTACGCCGGCCTGCGCGCGCAGTTGCGCCAGCGAAACGTCGACCACCTCGAACGGATGCTGAACGAGACGTTCGATCTCGTCTACCAGAACGACGCCTACGCACACCTCGAACTCACCGGCGAGTACGAACTTGCGGTCTACCAGAAGGACGGCTCGCCGCTGGATCCCGACCAGCTCTCGGGCGGCGAGCGCGCGCTATTCAACCTGAGCCTGCGGTGTGCGATCTACCGGCTGCTCGCGGAGGGCATCGAGGGGACCGCGCCGATGCCGCCGCTGATTCTGGACGAGCCGACCGTCTTTCTGGATTCGGGCCACGTCTCGAAGCTCGTGGATCTCGTCGAGTCGATGCGCGAGATCGGCGTCGAACAGATCGTCCTCGTCAGTCACGACGAGGAACTCGTCGGCGCGGC
>CAYOFZ010000066.1:0-11279 GCA_964403315.1 uncultured Halobacteriales archaeon
TTGACCCGCTCAAACAGGAGGTGTTCCACGAGTTCCTCGACGCCGAACGCGAGCGCGGCACAACGGTGTTTTTCTCCTCGCACGTTCTGAGTGAGGTACGACAGGTCTGCGACCGGGTCGGGATCCTCCGGGAGGGCCGGCTCGTCGCGCTCGAAGACGTCGAAACGTTACTGGACCGGGGCGGCAAACGGGTGCAGGTACGGCTCGCGGGCGAGATACCCGAAGCGGAGTTCGTCACCGACGACATGCTCGACGTGCGGGTGCGGGGCGATTCCGCGACCTTCACATACGCCGGCGAATACGACGCGCTGCTTCGCCATCTCGCGGGCTACAACGTGCTCGATATCGAGATCGGCGAGCCACCCTTAGAGGACGTGTTCATGCACTACTATGGCGAGAGTGAGATGGCATCGAGGGAGGCCTCCGATGCTTGAGATCGCCCGCTACGAGATCGAAAAGCGGAGCAAGGGGACGGCCGCACTCGTGGCGGGGATCGCGCTCCTCTCGCTCCTGTTCGTGGCCTTCTTCCCGTCGCTCGAATCCGCCGACATCGACTTCGACTCGTACGTCGAGGCATACCCGCCGGCGGTCCAGGAGGCGTTCGGGATCGCCGCCCTCAATACGGTCGAGGGATTTCTCGCGGTCGAAGTCTACCAGTTCCTCTGGCTGTTGCTTCTGGGGCTGTACTTCGCGTACAGCGCCGGCGGGCTGATCGCCGGTGACGTCGAACGCGACCGGATGGACCTGCTCCTCTCGCTTCCAGTCTCGCGTTCGCGCGTGCTCGAAGAGAAGTTCGCCTCGCTGCTGGTTCCGATCCTCGCGCTCAACGTCGTCGTTGCCGTGGCGGTCTATCTCGGCGTACTCGCCATCGGCCAATCGATCAACCCCATCGATCTGGCGATGGTACACCTGCTCTCGATTCCGTATCTGCTCGTCTGTGGGGCCATCGGGCTCGTGCTTTCGGTGCTTTTCGACCGGGCCGACGCCGCAAAGCGGATCGCCATCGCGCTCGTGTTCGTGCTCTTTCTGATCGAGTCGATCACCGCGAGCACCGAGGGCCTCGCGTGGGTCGGAGCGGTCAGCCCCACGTACTACTACGATCCGACGGCGATCCTCGTCGAGGGGAGTTACGACCCCGCCGGCGCGGCGGTGTTGCTCGCCGCGACCGCCCTGTTGGTATTCGCGGCCCGCGTTCGGTTCTCCCGGGCGGATATCGGCGGGTGAGTCGCGTGAAATCCAATCGTTATTGATCCCCCGTACCGCAGTACAGCTATGGATCCCGATCTCACCGATCTCGATACGCTGCTCGACGAACTCGACGCCGACGGCTACCTGATCAACGCCGACTCCGACGACTCCGACCAGCGCTACCTCTCGGGCTTCGACGCCCCCGACGCCTTCACCACGCTGTATGCCGGCGACACCCACCTGCTCGTCTCCGGGCTCGAATACGGACGAGCGCGAACCGAGAGCCGTGCTGCCAGCGTGTCGCGCTACTCGGCGTACGACCACCGCGCGAAGGTCGAGGAGTACGGTAAACACGGGGCGAGGGTCCGCATGATCGCGGAATTCCTCGCCGAACACGACGTTGAGGGGGTCGCGGTCCCCGCGCGGTTTCCGGCTGCACTCGCCGACGGCCTGCGCGAACAGGGGGTCGGCGTCCAGCCCGAAACCGAGGACGCGCTCACGGCGATCCGCGCGGTCAAAACCGACGAGGAGATCGATAACATCCGGGAGGCCCAACGCGCGAACGAGACCGCGATGGACACTGCGGAAACGCTGCTGAGCGAGGCGACCGCCGAGGACGGGACCCTGTACCACGGGGGCGACCCCCTGACCAGCGAGCGCGTCCGAACCGAAATCGAGATCGCCCTGCTTCGGGAAAATCACTCGCTCGACGAGACCATCGTCGCCGGCGGCAGCGACGCGGCCGACCCCCACAACCGCGGGGGCGGCCCCCTGCCCGCGGGCGAACCCATCGTGATCGACATCTTCCCGAAGAGCAAGGCAACGAACTACCACGCCGATATGACCCGCACGTTCGTCGTCGGCGAACCCTCCGACACCGCCCGCGAATGGTACGACCTCACCGCCCGCGCGAAGGAGGCGGCCCTCGACGCCATCGAGGCCGGCGTCACCGGCGCGGCGGTGCACGGCGCGGTCTGTGACGTGTACGAGAACGCCGGCCTGCCCACTCTCAGGAGCGACGAATCGGCCGAGACAGGCTTCATCCACACCACCGGCCACGGGGTTGGCCTCGCAGTCCACGAACTGCCCAGGCTGGGCGAAGGCGGCGAGGAACTCGAAGCCGGCCACGTCGTCACCGTCGAACCCGGGCTCTACGACCACGAGGTCGGCGGCGTCCGCATCGAGGACCTCGTGGTCGTCCGTGAGGACGGCTACGAGAACCTTACCGACTACCCCGAGGAGTTCGTCGTCTGATCGGCGTTCGCTACTCGAAGGAGCCGCTTCGACCGGCAGGAGAACTAAGTCACGACCGGGAGAATCGCGGACATGGCCGAGCTGGACCCGCAGGTCGAAGCACTGCTCGAAACCGCCGAATCGATGGGACTGCCGCCGATCTACGCGCTCTCGACCGAGAGCGCCCGCGATCAGTTGGCCGACCTGTTCGCCGCCGGCGAGGGCGAGCCCGTCGACCGTGTCGAGGACTTCTCGATCCCGGGGCCGGCGGGCGCGATCCCGGTGCGACTGTACGCGCCCACCGGTGAGGACCACCCGCTGTTGGTGTTTTTCCACGGCGGCGGCTGGGTGCTCGGCGATCTCGACACTCACGACGCGGTCTGTCGGGCGATCTCGAACGCCGCCGACTGTGCGGTGCTGTCGGTCGACTACCGGCTCGCCCCCGAACACCCGTTCCCGGCGGCGGTCGAGGACGCCTACGCCGCCACCGAATGGGCCGCCGAGTACGCCGAACGCATCAACTGCGATCCTGGACGGATCGCAGTCGGCGGCGACAGCGCGGGCGGCAACCTCGCCGCCGTCGTCGCGCTCATGGCCCGCGATCACGACGGCCCCGAACTCGCCCACCAGTCGCTGCTCTACCCGGCGGTCGCCTCGCCAGCGATACACGAGTTCGACAGCTACGAGGACAACGCTGGCGGATTCTTGCTCGAAGCCCAAAGCATCGAGTGGTTCCTCGACTCCTACGTTCCCGACCCCATCGACCGTCACAACGCCTACTTCGCGCCGTTGCTTGCGCGCGATCTCTCGGGGCTGCCCGCCGCGACCGTGCTGACCGCGGGGTTCGACCCGCTGCACGACGAGGGCATCGAGTACGCAACCCGACTGGAATCCACAGGAACAGCGGTCAATCACCACGATTACGGGGGGATGATTCACGGGTTCGTGAACCTGCTCGATCAAGTCGATGCGGCACGCGACGCCATCGAAACGGTCAGTGTGGAGCTCAAAGCAGGATTCGAGAACTAACGCCGTCCAGTAGTACGGGGCAAGAAACTGGCAATCCTCGAGATTCACCACGTGCCGTGGAACGTATCGAACGACAGCGAATCCAGCGGCTTCTCGCCGATGGCGATCTCGTACTCGCCGGGCGTGAGCATGGGTTTGTGGAACTGCGGGCCGTCGTCGGTCGTGATCCGGGGACAGCCGGTGTTGACGAAGGCGTCCATGTCGAAGTTTCGCAGGCGATCCGGCGTCACCTCGTCCATCGTGATCAGGTAGGCGTCGTCGTTCTCGTCGACGATCTCCTCGGCGACATCGAAGCGCCCTTGGCCGATCTTCGTACAGAAAATCACGCCCCACTTTTCGGCGTCCATCGCCTTGTGGACCGCGGCGTAGCGCTGTTTCAGGAATTTTTCAGTATCCGCTACCGTCACGACGTTGTTGACGGGGTCGGCGATCACGACCTTCTTCTCGGGGTGTTCCATCGCCAGCCCGAGCGGGTGGAACTTCCCGCCGCCGACGTACAGGACGTGGTCGGCGTCGATGTCCGCGGAGGCGTAATTACAGCCCAGCACCTGTCCTTCGTGGGTTAGCCGCTCGTCGCCCTTGCGGGTGTGGACCTCGTGGCCCCGCGCTTCGAGGAACTCACGCATCTCCTCGAAACGGTTCATGTGCTGGGCCGTCGTCACCAGCCCAACGTCCTCGCCGTCGAGTTCCGCGCTGGCTTCCTCCATGATCGGCGTGACCTCGACGTTCGAGAACAGCGGGACGTAGATGATCTTGTCCGACTCCTTCATCGGGGAGTGGCCGAAGTGGACGAACACGTCGGTACGACGCATCATGTAGGTATCGAGATCGCAGGCTCCATAGCAAGGCTGGCCCGAGATCATCACGGTCGTCCCCTCGGGCAGGAGCTCCCGGAGGTCGTCGGCGACCTGCGGCCCGCGTCGTTTCAGCCCCTCGGGGAACTGCAGCCCCACTTTGTCGGCATCGCGCTCGTGGACGGCTTCGACGATCCGGTCGAGTTCGTAGTCCCACTCGCGGTCGTGTTTCAGGGACATGCCGGTGTTGCGGAGGTCGCCCTCGGGGAACTCGTTTCGGCTCATTACCCGTTCTACCGGCCGCGGGCGTTTAACCTCGGTGTTTCGGCACGGCGTTCGGTACGTTGAAAGCGCTGTAGTCCGAACGATCGTTGTGAGCATCGAATCCACCGATCCCGCCGACACCGCCGAAACAACCGATATAGAGGACCTCGGACGCGAACTCGGCGAGGCGATCACCCAACTGCCCGAATACGAGACCTTCGAGGACGCGAAAGCCGACGTCCAGCAGAGCCCCGACGCCCAAGAGAAAATCGAGGAGTTCGAGGAACTGCGCCGGGAGTTCATGCTCGCGCGCCAGACCGGCGAGGCGACCCAGGAGGACCTCCGGGAACTTCAGGAAGCCCAACAGGAACTCCACGAAATCTCCGTAATGGCCGAGTACCTCGAAGCGCAGAACCAACTCGACGCGAAACTCGAAGCGGTCAACGAGGCGATCTCCGAGCCGCTGGCGATGGATTTCGGCGAACAGGCCGGCGGGTGCTGTCAGGACTAACCACCCACCTTTTTCCCCGTCGGGTGCGCTCGCTACCCCTCGCGCACCGCTCCGGGGAAAAATCTGGACCAAAAAAAAAGCCGCTCACTCCTTCCAGTCGTTCGCGATCGAATTCTGAAGTGGGCCTGCCCTCCCCCACCCACCCGCGCTCGCGCCGGCCACCGCGGTCGGTGGGATCATTCAACCGTTATCGTTAGGAGACGCCCCCACACAGACACGCCCATGGTCACGAGCGACTGGGGCGACTGGCTGCCCCGCGCCATCGAAGCCGCAACGCCCGCGGGTGTCGCCGTCTGGTATCTCGGCTGCAACGGGTTCGTCTTGAAAGGAACCGACGGCACTACCCTCTTCATCGACCCGTATCTCGGCACGGGCGATCCGCCCCGCACCGTCAGGATGATCCCCGTCCCCTTCGATCCCGAGGACGTGAGCGAGGCCGACGCGATCCTTGCGACCCACGAACACACCGACCACGTTCACGGCCCGAGCCAAGCCCCGATTCTCGAAACCACCGACGCACCGTTTCTCGCCACCGAGGAGGGGCTGGCGGTCGTCCACGAGGAAGAGACCTGGCAGGAATCGTGGGACCTCGATAACGAGCAGTTCACCGAGGTCGCCGAGGACGAGACCCACGAGATCGGCGAGTTCACGGTCCACGTCGAACCGGCGAACGACCCTGACGCGACCGGGGAGGTCAGCTACGTCATCGACCACGAGGCAGGCACGTTCTACCACGCCGGCGACGCCCGGCCCGGCGAGTTCGAGGCGATCGGCGAGGACTACGACATCGACCTCGGCGCGCTCGCGTTCGGCACCGTCGGCATGATCCCGGATTCCGAGACGGGCGAACCCGAGCGCACGCGGTGGTACAACGACGGAAATCAGGTCATCGAGGCCGCAAACGCCCTCGAACTCGACCGCCTGTTGCCCAGCCACTGGGACATGTGGCGCGGCGTCGGGGCGGATCCGAAAGCCCTCTATCACCACGCCGCGAGTTTCGCGTACCCCCGCCAATTGGAGGTCGTCGAAATCGGCGACCGGGTCGATCTCTGACCCACACGACACCGACCGCAACCAGTGGGTGGACCGCACAGCCACCGGTCCGACCGTGGTTCGATGTCGAATATATGTTTTCGTAATCGTGGAAAATCCGTTTCGGTTCAGATATCGATATTTGATCAATTTATCTCAATTTTACAAGATATATTCGATATTTGCGATTAAAATTCGTAGAATATTGATATTCTCAAGATACGTAATCTAATTACTTTCGTCTTCAGACCACTCCGAACCGACGCGGTTTGCTCCCATCATGTTCTCACCAGCGTGCTCGGTGAAGACGACCTTCATGTTCGAATCGGGTACGTTCCAGACATCGGTTCCATCACCGCGAGCGCGAACGACCGTTTTCCCTCGAACGAGCGACCACGGCGAACATCGGCATCGAGGATCAGACACGGTTCGTCGGGATCGGCCCGCCCGAGCGCGAGTTCCGCACTCGCCCGTTCACGGATAGTCACTGCGACGTGATCGGTGCCGGTGTCCATGTGCTCGGCGTACAGAGCCGTGACCCGTTCGGCGAACGCGCGTTTCTCCGCATCGGTCATCGCCGCGCTACACTCGAACTGGAGGTGGGGCATCAGAGCAGTTCGGCGACGGCCTCAATGGGGTGGGGCGGCTCCCCGTTCGTACCCTCGTAGTCGCCCAGTTGAGTGCGACACGAGGCTCCGGGCGCAACGATCCGCTCGCCGGGACTGTCCTCGATCTGCTCGAACAGGATTGAGCCGATGGCCTGGCTCATCGCGTAGTGGTCATCCTCGTAGCCGAACGAGCCGGCCATGCCACAGCACCCCGAATCAAGTGCATCGACATCGTAGCCCGCGCGTTCGAGCACCGCGGCGGCGTGGAGGTCCTTCCGGTGTGCCTTCTGGTGGCAGTGGCCGTGGTAGGTGAGCGTTCCCGATCCGCCGGTCGGAACGTCCAGCCCGAAGGCGTTGAGGTATTCCATGACGCCGAAAGTGTTCGTCGCCACCGTCTCCATTTCCTCGCCCGACAGTAGGTCGGGATAATCGTGCTGGAACATCACGGCATCCGAGGGTTCGGGAACGACCACGTCCCAGCCCTCCTCGATACGCGGTGACAGCGCCGCGACGTTGTGCTCGGCGCTCTCGCGGGCGTCGTCCAGGAATCCCTTCGAAAAGGCGGGCCGACCGCTGTCGGTCACGTCGTCGGGCACCCGGACGTGGACGTTCGCAGCCTCCAGAACGCGCACCGCCGCCTTGCCGATCTCGGGGTTGTTGTGGTTGGTGTAAGTATCCAGAAAGAGCAAGACCTTCCGGTCGGCGTCGCGCTCGCTCACGCGGGGGCCGCGTTCGTCGAACCAGTCCTCGACGGTCTCGCGGTGGAACTCGGGCAGCGAGCGCTCGCGGGCGATGCCGACGGTTTTCTCCATCGCCAGTCGTGCGCCCGGCACGTCGCTCGCCCAGTTCGAGAGCGGGGCGGTCGCCGATCCGAGTTTCGAGAGGGTGTCGATGTTGGCGAACAGTTTCGAGCGCAGGTCCGCGCCGTGGCGTTTGTGGTGTTCGTGGGTCGTCTCGACTTTGAGCTTCGCCATGTCGACCTCACTGGGACAGTCCTTCGCACAGCCCTTGCAGCCGATGCAGAGGTCCATCACCTCCGTCATGAACTCCTCGGAGAAGGCCTCGCCCTCGGGGAGGTCGCCGCTCATCGCCTGCCGGAGCGCGTTCGCGCGTCCCCTCGTGCTGGTGATCTCCTCTTCGCTTGCGCGATACGTGGGACACATCACTCCGCCGGTCGTCTCCTGGTGGCCCCGACAGCCCCCACAGCCGTGACAGAGCTCGGTCATGCCCTGGAAGCCGTTGGGGTTTTCCCAGTCGAGTTCGGGCTCGAACCCTATCTCGAAGTCGTAGTCGGGCTCGAACCGGAGGTTCTCGCTCATGTCGATGTCGCCACAGACCTGTCCCGGATTCAGCAGCCAGTCGGGATCGAACGCCGTCTTGAGATCGCGGAACGTCTCCCAGAGATGATCGCCGTAGAGTTTGCGGTTCCACTGGGTTCGGGCGCGCCCGTCGCCGTGTTCGCCCGAGACGCTGCCGTCGTATTCGACGACCAGATCGGTCACGGCGTCGGCGATGGACTCGAACGCCGCCAGCCCCTCGGTCGCTTTGGTATTCAAAAGCGGGCGGATGTGGAGCACGCCGGGGCCGGCGTGGGCGTAGTAGGACGCGAAGGTGTCGTGCTCGGCGAGGATGTCCTGGAAGTCAGAGACGAACTCGGGGAGGTTCTCCGGTGGGATCGCGGTATCCTCGATGAACGAGAGGTGTTTCTCGTCGGTTGTCCGGGAGAGCAGGATCGGGAGACCGCTCTTTCGCATCTTCCAGAACGTCGCGCGTTCGTCGTCAGCGTGGGCCTCCAGGGCGGTCGTTGCACGCACCTCGGCGTCAGTTTCGATCCGGTCGTCGTTCGGCTCAGCCTCGCTTTCCTCGCCGGGGGCGCGGTCGGCGATCAGATCCGCGACCTTTCCCCGACCGTCCTCGTCGCTGTCGGCGTAGAACTCGACGAGTAACACAGCCGAGGCCTCGTCGGGCAGCATCGAAACCACGTCGGAAAACTCCTCGGTGTCCCGGGCGAGATCCAGCAGTACGTCGTCGAGCACTTCGACGGCGGCGGGATCGTGATCGAGGATCGGGGCGACGTCGCTCACCGCATCGATGAGGTCGTCGTAGGTCAGCAGGCCGATGGCCTTCGTCTCGGGGACGGGTTCGAGGCTCACTTCGGCCTCGGTGACGATCCCCAAGGTTCCTTCGCTGCCAGCGAGCAGGCGTGTGAGGTTGACGCTACCGGTTTCGGCTTCCTCGACGAGCATATCGAGGTTGTACCCCGAGACGTTGCGCTTGAGGTCGGGGTAGGTCTCCTCGATGGCCTCGCTTTCCTCGTCGATGATCCGGGCGACCTCGGCGTGGATGCGGGCTTCGAGGTCGCCGTCGGGGTCGGCGCGCTCGTGGAGTTCGTCGAGTCCGATTTCGCCGAAAGTCGTTTTCGTTCCGTCGGCGAGCACGACCTCGCATTCCTCGATGTAGGCGTCTGTCTTGCCGTACTTCAGCGAGTGTGCGCCGGTCGAATTGTTGCCGATTGCCCCGCCCAGCGCGCTCTTGTCGCCCCACGCGGGGTCGGGCGCGAACTTCAGGTCATGCGGCGCGAGGTCGGCGTTGAGGTCGTCGAGATACACCCCGACCTCGGCGCGCGCCCGCCGGTCGTCGGGATCGACATCGAGGACGCGATCCATGTGGTGGGTGAAATCCAACACGACCGCCTCGTTGACGGCCTGACCCGCGAGGCTGGTGCCGCCGCCGCGCGGGAGGACGGGAATCCCGTTGTCGGCGCAGTGGCGCATCACCGTCTGGACATCGCGTGTCGAAGTCGGGAAGACTACGCCGATGGGCGTCACTTCGTAGGCCGAGGCGTCGGTCGCATACAGCTGTTTGGAGTACTCGTCGAAACGCACTTCGCCGCCGACGAGTCGCGGAAGCGCTTCGAGGCCGTCGGGGACGTCCACGTCCTCGTTGGTGTAGTCATAGCTGGATCGCTCGTCGCGCGCTTGCGACGGGCCGGGGGAATCGGTTGCCATTACCAAGGAGTTCGCCCGTAGAGTGAAAACAGCTACGACCCCCTATTCCTCTTGGGCATCGACGACCGCCACTCCCGCCAGATTCACGATGTCCTTGACCGCGTCGCCACGGTGGAGGACGTGAACCGGCGTGTTCATGCCGACGAGCATCGGGCCGATGGCTCCCGCCCCGCCGAGGCGCTGGAGGAGCTTGTAGCCGATGTTGCCCGCTTCGAGATTGGGGAAGATCAACACGTTCGCGGGTTCGTCGAGTTCGGCGAAGTCGTAGGTCCCGTTCAGAATTTCCTCGACGACGGCGGTGTCGGCCTGCATCTCGCCGTCGACCGGGAAATCCATGTCGGGATCGCGCCGGAGTTTGCGTGCGGCCTCGCGGGGTTTGCGCGTGCCCTCGTTGTCGACGCTGCCGAAATCCGAATACGAAAGCATCGCCGCCCGGGGTTCGACGTTGAACCGGCGGGCGAGGTTGGCGGTGTGGCGCGTGACTTCCGCGAGCACGTCGGCATCGGGGTCCTGATTGACGGTGGCGTCCGCACAGAAGACGACCCGGTTTTTAAAGGCGAGCAGGTAGACACCCGCGGCGTAGTTGGCGTCCTCGGCGGTGCCGATCACCTCAAGCGGCGGACGAAGCGCGGAGGGATAATCGTGGGTCAGGCCGGTCAGCATCGCGTCGGCGTCGCCGGCGTTGACCATCACGCTGCCCAGATAGTTCGAGTTCCCCTCGACGAGGTCCTCGGCCTCGTTTCGGGTGATCCCCTTGCGTTACCTGATCTCGTGGAGCTGGGCGGCGTACTCATCGAGTTCGGACTCGGTGAGATCGACCACGTCGGGGTCGAATTCGAGGCCGAGGTCGGCGATGGTCTCGTCGATCTCCGCACCGTCGCCGATCAGCAGGGGCTCGGCGATCCCCTCGTCGCGCATCTGGAAGGCCGCCCGGATCATCTTCTCGTCTTCGCCCTCCGCGAGCGCGACCCGCTGGGGATCGCTTTTGGCCTTGTTCAGCACGACCCGCATCATCTCGCGGGACTTTCCGAGGCGGGCTTCGAGTTCCTCGCGGTAGTCGCCGAGGTCGATCTCCGTGCGGGCCACGCCGCTTGCCATCGCGGCCCGGGCGACCGCGGGCGTGACCTCGAACAACACCCGCGGATCGATGGGTTTTGGAATGATGTAGTCGGGGCCGAACTGCAACGGCTGGTCGCCGTAGGCCCTGACGACCTCATCAGGCACGTCCTGTTTGGCGAGATCCGCGAGCGCCTCGGCGGCGGCGACGGTCATGTCCTCGTTGATGTCGGTCGCGCCCACGTCGAGCGCCCCCCGGAAGATGAAAGGGAATCCGAGCACGTTGTTGACCTGATTGGGGTAGTCCGAACGGCCCGTCGCCATGATCACGGTGTCCTCGCGGGCCTCTTTGGCCTCGTCGTAGTCGATCTCGGGATCGGGGTTGGCCATCGCAAAAACGATCGGGTCGTCGGCCATCGAGCGCACCATCTCGGGGGAGACGATCCCGCCAATCGAGAGGCCCACGAAGGCATCCGCGCCCGCCATCGCGTCGTCGAGTCCGCCTTCGGGCAGGTCGCGGGCGAATTCGGCTTTGAACTCGTTGACGTCGCCGGAC
>CAYOFZ010000067.1:0-11263 GCA_964403315.1 uncultured Halobacteriales archaeon
CCGGCGTATCGGCGCTCGGTCGCATCGTCGGGTACGCTGCGAGTTTCCCGTAGATGGCGTCGAGGTCCGTCTCGACGCTCTCGGAGTCGATGTCGGGACCATACTGGGAAACAGTCAACCAAGTCCTATCGCCGGCGCGGACGAGCTGGATCCGTGGCAGAACGAACTCTGCGGCGGGAAACCCCTCCCACGGTGGAGCGGGCTCGTGGCCACCGTGGAAGGCCAGTCCGCCGAACGCGCGCGGACGGGCAGGCGCGGGGAGATCGGCGTCGGCGTCATCGAAGAGCTGATCCGCGTCCGCACGGAGGGTGTCGAACCGATCCGGGCCGCTCGCGGTCAGGCGCGCGGACACGCCGACGCCGGCGATTTCGAAACCGGCGGGAGTGGCCCAGTGGAGCCGAGGAGCCCCGTAGTTCGAGAGGACGGCCCGATAGGAGAGTTCGGGCAGTTCGCGGGCCCGGCTCACCAGCGCGGCCTCCGGGCGTGCTTCCGACGCCGAAAGCGGACCCTCGCGGTGCGAAAGCGTCATTACTACTCTTTGAGGGTTCGCTCCCCTTCAGCGTACCCATCTCCGTGAAGACACCGCGTTTCCGATAAAACACACCGAGGTTCCGATGAATCGTCGGTTTCAGGCAGGATCGACGAGCACGTCCCGGATCACGGTGGGGTCTTCGAGCAGGCGGTGCCTGGTGTAACTCCCCTCGGCGCTACCGCCGCTGTGACGCGACTGTTCGATGATATCGAGGAAGGCGTGTTCCTTCAGCAGATCCCGGACCCGACGCAACGAGAGCGCGTCGATACCCTCCTGGCGACAGATCTCCTCGTAGATGTCGTAGATCGCCGTCGTGCGAAACCCGTCACCTTTCCCGTCGTTCAACGAGAGGACCGTCAGCGCGTGCAGGACATACCGCGAGTGAGGCGTCGAGCCACGGATGAGTTCGCGGAAGCGGTCGGTTTCGGCGCGTTTTCTGGCATCCGTGACGAACTCCTCGTGAACGGTTTCGGCACCGCTTGACTGGGCGATCTCGCCGGCATAGCGGAGGATATCGATGGCCTTGCGCGCATCGCCGTGTTCGCGGGCCGCCAGCGCCGCGGCGCGCGGGATAACGCCCTGTCCGAGGACGTTCTCGTGGAACGCATCGCGCCGGGCTTCCATGATATCGCCCAGCTGGGAGGCATCGTAGGGCGGAAAGACGAACTCGCGTTCACAGAGGCTGGACTTCACCCGCTCGTCCATTCGGTCCTTGTAGCGAATCTTGTTGCTGATGCCGATCACACCGACCTTGCAGTCGGTCAGCTTGCCTGCCTCGCCCGCCCGCGAGAGCTGCATCAGGATGGCGTCGTCATTGAGTTTATCGATCTCATCGAGGATGATAAGCACGACATCGTAGCACTCATCGAGGACCTGCCAGAGGCGTTTGTAGTAGGTCGCCGTGCTGATCCCCTTATCGGGAACGTTGATCCCGGTCAGGTCGGCGTCATTGAAGACGTTGGCGATGGTCTGGACGGCCTGTGTCTCGCTGGTGTCTTGGGCACAGTCGACGTAGGCGAAGGCGGCGGTAACGCCCTCGCGTTCGGCAGCGTCGATCAGCCGCCCCGAGACGTGTTTCGCACACAGCGATTTTCCGGTGCCGGTTTTCCCGTAGATGAGGATATTACTCGGACTCTGCCCGAAAATTGCGGGGTTGACCGCGTTCGCAAGCGATTTGATCTCCTCGTCGCGTCCGACGATTCGCCCCTCCTCGGGCAGGTGATTGATCTCGAGTAGCTCCTTGTTGACAAAGATGGGATCATCGCGGATGAATAGCTCGTCCGTCTCGACCATGTATCCCACACCACATTTCCGATGAAATAGATCTACCGTTTCGAACGGAGGACACACACACACACACCGTGTTTCCGGTGAAACGGGGAAAACGGGGGAAACAGGTTCCAGATGAAACGGGGGTTAACTGGAATGATACGGCTTCATAATCGATGGAGATACTGACGCGCGGCTGAGTTGATTCGTCATCACTCCGTCTCGAATGATCGTCTTCAGTTTCGAACGCCCGTTTTGGAGGATACAGTACCATTTCTGAGGACCAAGCAGTTCGAATGGAACCATGGGACGATCTTTGATCGTCCCATTTCAGGACTAGTGATTCAGCTAATGAACTTTAATGAAGGCATGCTATATAAATATATCTAATCAAAAACTCCAATCGATATCGTTTTCGTCCATTGATTCGGAGTCCTCTCTCCCCCTCCCACCCCCAATAGAGGCGTTTCACCGGAAACGTGGTGTGTGTGTGTGCGCAAGCCGTTTCTCTCGTCGCCTTTGTTAACTGTAGCGCTCCTCGTTCCAGGGGTCGGCGGTGTTCGAGTAGCCGCGTTTCTCCCAGAATCCCCGTTCCGGTTCGGCCAAGAATTCGACGCCATCGACCCATTTCGCGCCCTTGTAGGCGTACTTGTGTGGCATTACCACTCGCAGGGGACCGCCGTGTTCGCTCGCCAGCGGATCGCCATCGAATCCCCACGCGAACAACACCTCCTCGCGCATGCAGTCCTCGAGGGGAAGGTTCGTCGTGTATCCATCTAGCGCGTGAAACATGACGTGGACCGCTTCCTCACGAACGCCAGCCCGGGCGGCGAGTTCGAGAAACGGAACGCCGGTGAACGAACAACCGAGCTTGCTCCAGCCGGTCACGCAGTGAAAGTCTTGGCGCTGGGTCCGGGCGGGCAAGTCTCGAAACTCCCCCCAGGAAACGGACAGCTCCTCCTCGACCGCCCCGGTGACGGTAAACTCCCACATCTCGGGATCGAAATCCGGCGTTTCGCCCTTCGAAAGAACGGGGAACTTCGAGGTCCGGCGTTGGCCCGGTGGTAATCGGTCCTCGCCGAACTCACGATATAGATCGGTGATATCGGTAACGCTCATACCGGTCGTTGGGCATGACGATACCTATGTGTATCGACCCTAGGCGGATTTTCTCAGGACGAATCGATATTTTTCGTTTCGATAGAAAAGTTTTGTGGATTCGTGATGATTTGCCCCGTCAGAGTTAAATAGGGCTCCATCGAAGCCCCGACTGTCCAATGCCGAAAGTAGAGATCACCGTCCCCGAACACCTCGAGATGCAGATCGCACAGATGGTCGAACAGGGCGAGTTCGTCAACCGCGAGGAGGCCATCGAGGAACTGCTATCGACAGGGATCAGAGCCTACAAAACGAGTGGATCACAGATGGACGACGATCCGGGACTCGAAGACGACGGAATGATGGGCCACGACGACGAGTACGTGTTCTAACGACCGGGCGAATCCCGCGATATATGAGTAATACCCGCAGGCAATCCTTAACACGCCGACGCCCCTATCGATAGTACGATGCACAAAGACGAACTCCTCGAATTACACGACCAGATGGTGACGATCATGGAATATTTCAAACAACAGGAAACCGTCGATGAGAGCCTGTTTGCCCCCTATGAGGAACTCGCCGTGGATCCTTCCCACGTTCACAAATCCAAAAGCGAGCACAAACACGCCGTGTTCGTTCTGGGCAACGCACTCGCCAGCGCGATGAGCAACGACGAATTCTCCAGTGCCGGTCGGATCGGCAAACGTATGGAAGAACTGGCCGACGACGCCGAACGCCAGATTTGATTGCGCAGTGTCACTTGCCGCTTCACTGATGACCCTGCTTCCGTGTATTCGAGTGGTACGTTAGCTTTCGACTTCGGCGACGCCGCCGATCTTCATACCTTCGAGTTTCTCGACGGTTTCGTCGAGTTTGTCGTCGAGATCGGCGACGAACTCCTCGGTACGTTCGGTGGTGATCGCTCCCTGACTGGAGGGCTCGATGAGGTTTTCCTCTTCGAGAACCCGAAGCGAATAGCGAACCTTGTGGTGGGGGTAGCCCGTCTCGTTGGACATCTTCACGATGCCGATCGGTTCGCTCTCGATGACCATCTGTAACACCTGCAGATGGCGCTCAAGCATATCGACTTCCTTCTCAAGCCGGTCTATCATGGCATTTGTTAACTCGCCGTTCATACCTTTAAAGGTTGCTATCGACGCAATACGAGTCCGTACGGAAACCGTCGTTGTGGTGTTGATTAACAGTTGTGGTTCCGTCCCATCCGTCGGATCGTAATCGGTATGGGAGTCGGTCGAAACCGCTTAGGTATGACCGTAACGATCGTGGGTGCTCAGTTGGGCGACGAGGGCAAAGGCGGAATCGTGGATCGCTACGGCGACCGCGCGGATATCGTCGCGCGGTATCAGGGCGGCGATAACGCCGGCCACACCGTCGTCCACGGTGGCGAGGAGTACAAGCTCTCGCTGGTACCGAGCGGTGCCGTCCGTGGCAAAGCCGGCGTGCTCGGAAACGGCTGTGTCGTCAACCCTGCAACCCTATTCGAGGAGATCGACGAACTGCGCGAGCGGGGGCTCGATCCCGACGTTCGCGTGGCCGAACGTGCCCACGTCATCCTTCCTTATCATCGGGTTCTCGACGGTATCGAGGAAGAGGCCAAAAGTGACTCAGAACTCGACGCCGGCACGACGGGTCGGGGGATCGGCCCGGCCTACGAGGACAAGGTCGGTCGTCGGGGGATCCGCGTCGGCGACCTGCTCGATCCCGACAGCCTGCGCGAGAAACTCGAATACGTCGTCCCCCAGAAACGCGCGCTCGCCGAGGACGTGTTCGGGGTCAGTACCGGCGAGGAGTTCGATATCGACAGTCTCCACGGCGAGTACCGCCGCTACGGCGAGCGCCTCGCCGACGAGGACATGACCGTCAACGCCGGCCAGTTCCTCTCGAATCGCATCGCGGCCGACGATACCGTCGTCTTCGAGGGAGCACAGGGTACCGCCATCGACATCGATCACGGTATCTTCCCCTATGTCACCTCTTCGAACCCTACGGCGGGGTACGCCGCGACCGGAACGGGCCTCGGACCGACGGTCGTCGGCCAGGGCGAAGTGATCGGGATCGTGAAGGCGTACCTCTCGCGGGTCGGCACCGGCCCCCTTCCGACCGAACTGACCGCTGAGGAAGGACTCGCCGACGAGATCCGCGAGCGCGGCGGCGAGTTCGGCACCGTCACCGGTCGCCCTCGAAGAATCGGCTGGCTCGACATGCCGATGTTGCGCCATGCTACGCGCGCGAACGGCTTCACCGGGCTGGCGATCAACCACATCGATGTGCTGGCTGGCCTCGACACCGTCGCCGTCGGCCACGCCTACGACCTCGACGGCGAGACCCTCGAAACCATGCCTACCACCACCGAACGCTGGGACGAATGTGAACCCCGGTTCAGGGAGTTCGACGGCTGGCCCGACGCCGACTGGAGCGAGGTCGCCCGCGAAGGCTACGACGCCATCCCCGAAAACGCCCGGGCGTATCTCGAATATATCGGCGAGGAACTCGACACGCCGATCTACGCGGTCGGGGTCGGCCCCGAGCGCGAGGGGACGGTCGTGCTCGAAACCCCCTTCGAGTAGGTAGGGTTTCAGCGCTCGCCGAGGAACCGCTCGGCCGTCCGACCGAAGATATCGCGGCGCGCCGATTCGGGGAGATCCCGCGAACACAGTCCGGTTCGCTCGGCCTCGTAGGAATACGGCAGGTTGGGGTAGTCGGTCCCGTACATGATCGAATCCGAGAGTTCCGCTAGCGTTTCGTCGGCAATGGTAGCGGGATCGAACCCCAGAAACTCGGGGGAGCGTGGCGAGAGCGCCATCGTCGTATCCAGAAACACCTCTTCGTGCTCGCGGGCGAACTCGATGAAGGTCTCGACCTCGTCGGCTCCCATGTGGGCGGCACACACGCAGACCTCGGGGTAGGACTCGATGAACTCGGCGAACTGATCCGCACCGACATGGGGGCTGTCCTCGAATAGCGGCGCGGTACCGGCGTGAAACAGGATCGGTCGGTCGTATTCGGCGGCGAGTTCGAAGGCAGGATCGAGCCGCGGATCGGCGGGCCCGCACTCTTGGACCGGACACTGGAACTTCAGTCCCCGTGCGCCGCCCTCGAACGCCTCGCGGACGACAGTTCTAACGTCGTCGTCGCCGTGAACGGTCGCAAACGGGATCGCCATGTCCGAGTCGGCGGCCCGTTCGCGGACCCATTCGTTGAGGTCTGCAGCGATCCCCGGTTCGTGCGCGTACGGAAGCGCGACGTATCGCTCGACCCCGGCTCCCCGGAGTCCGCGTTCGATCCCCTCCCTCGTGGTCGGGTGGTCGAACGTCCACCCCGCCTGCTCGTGAAGCGCCCGCCGGATCGCCTCCAGTAGCCCTTCGGGAAGCAGATGTACGTGGGCGTCGATTGCTGGATCCTCGATAGTCATGGTCGCATCCGGAGATGTTCCGTCACCCGCGAGCTACTCGCGCAGATCATCGGGACTCGTGAACGTCGTCGTTCGGGTCGGACCCGACCTTCGTGGTTACTGTCGCCCCAGTATTCGCACATGTGGGTCGATCCCGCCCGTTTAGCATAACCCTTTGGCCGACGATCCAGCCCCCGAACGGTGATTGTGTGGATCGCCAACACCGGAGTTGTGCGGTCGTCACTCGATCTGCTGGGCGGCTTCCTCGAACTCTTCGCGGGTGTTGAGGTTCTCGAAGGTATCGAGCGTGGCGTGCTCGCGTAGCTCGTTCTCATCAAGTATGACACAATCGAGGTAGTCGAGCGGAGCGATGGCTTTCCGTTCGCCTGCCGCCAGCGCGCGCTCACAGGCCTCGGCCATCGCCTCTGCGCAGTAGACCGCGTGGGTCGTCTGCAACCAGCCGTCGCCAGTCCGGGGAACGGCGGCGTCGTAGCCCGTTGCACGCTCGAACTGGTGGGCAACGAGGGCGGGCTCGATGAAGGGCATATCGCAGGCGGCGACGAAGGCGTACTCGCTTTCGGCGGCCCGGAGGGCGGTCCCCATCCCGGCCATCGGCCCTTTGTCGGGTTCGGGGTCCTCGGCGAAGACCACCGGGTTCGGATAGTTCTCACAGGCATCCGCGATCATCGTGGTCTGATCGGCCCGGCAGTTGATCACCAGCCGGTCCGAAACCGAAACGAGTCGGTCCGCGACCCGCCGGAGCATGGGCCGGCCGGCCAGTTCGGCGAGGGCCTTGTCGGCCTCGCCGAAGCGGGTTGAGCGCCCGCCGGCGAGGATCACGGCGTCGGCCATACGTTCTCCCGGCGATAGTCGGCGCGAACCCGTCATACTTTTCCCACCCGCGGGCATCGACCCAACATGCACACCGCAGGTGAGGGTTCATGAAGGAGTCGCTGCTCGATATCGTCTGTTGTCCGATGGACAAATCCGACCTGGAACTGGAAGTCGAAGAGCGTGACAGCGAGGAGGTCCTCTCGGGGATGCTCGTCTGTACGGAATGTGGCGAGCGCTACCCCATCGAAGACGGCATCCCGAACCTCCTGCCGCCGGACATGCGCGAAGACGCCGCAGCCTGACGCTCCATCCGTGCCCGAAACCCTGACCGTCCACATCAACCGCCGAGCGGTCCACTCCATCGAGCCTGCGACCACGGACTTCGAAACCGCCGAGAGTTTCACGGTCGACCTCATCAACCACGGCGAGGCAGCCCACGTTCACATAAATCTCGACGACGACCTCTCGGGAGCCATCTCGCTCGACGGTGGCAACCACTTCGTCGAGGCGGGTCGCACCCGCACCATCGAGGCCGCGGTCGATCAACGGAGCCGTCCCGTCAGTGGTCGGTTGCGGATCGTTACCGGCTATGGGGCCGAGACGGCTCATATCGACGTTTCGTTGATCCCGTCCGACGACCCCGTAGAGGGGGGAACCGTCGAAATCGACGACCGCCTCTCTACCCCCCAGCCCCGCGAGGAACCCCCGAGTGGCGGGGTCGATCTTCCCCCCCGAACGGTCGCGGCGGTCGGGCTCGTCCTCGTTTCGCTGCTGATCGTCGTGGTCGGCGCGTTGATCGCCAATAATCTCGCGGTAATCCTGGGCGTCGGGATCGTCCTGCTGGGAATCGCGGGTGCGGCCGTGCTTCTGTCGAGTCAGTCCCGATCCTCGGGATAGGTCGGCGTTCCTGAGAGGCCGTCTTCGTCGGTTCGTCTCGCCCGAAGGTACCGCGTGCGGTAGCGGTTGGCCCCTTCGTTGAGATCGGCCTCGCGGATCCCGTCGGTCCGACCCTCCGCGACTGCGTCGATGATCTCCTCGATCTGTTCCTTTTCCGTCGGCGTCAACTCGAACTCGTAGTTGCGAGGCTCCTCGCGTTCGAGCGTGACGAACTTCCTGGCGGCGGCGACGAACACCGAACAGGGTTCCCGGCAGGGGAACTCGCCGTCGCCGCGCTCGGTGTCGAGTTCGGTTTCTTCGTCTTCGTCCCACTGTCGGCGTTTGAGACACTGGGAATCCACACAGCAGGCCTCCGTGGCGGCTTCGAGTTGCTCGCCGGAGAGTTCGGAGATGATGTCGTAGATCCCGGTCTGGCGCTCGGCGGCCTCCCGGAAGTGGGTCACATCGAGGTCGCCCTCCCGCTCGCGGTACCAGTTTTCGACTGTCGCCGGATAGACGAAATCGACCGCCCGGACCAGTTCCTCGCCGTCGAGATCGGGGTAGCGCCAGCCCCTCTGGAGAGTTGGCGCGGTCTTCAGCGGGCGGTATCGTCCCTCGTCATCGAGTTTGGCGAGGTCGCGCGCGTCGAGGGGATCGGTGTACGGTTCGAGTTCCTCGGGGGGCACGTCGCCGTCAGCCTCGTGGCAGATCGCGTAGCGACGCCGCCCGTCGGCACCGAGGGCCGTCGTGATCCGCAACTGGCCCCACGAGCGGGTCATGCCGTCGGCGAGTGCCTCGTAGCGCTCCCGAACCGGGTGTTCATCGGCGCGTTCGAGCCAGCGCAAGAACGCATACCGACCTCCGGACACGCCGACGACGTGGGTCCAGTAGTGCCAGTTCGAGACGAACCAGGGGTGTTCGGTTGCGAACGTCCGGAGGTCCTCGTCGTTCGTTTCGATGGTTTCATCGGGGATTTCGACGGTGTATGGTCCCTCGCCGCGAACCGCCAGCCCGTCGAAGTCGATGCCGTCGCTCGCGCTCGTGATGAAGGCATCGCGCTGGGCTGCGTTCATCAGTCGCTCGCGGCCTCCGTCCCGTTTTCCTCGTGGCGGATCCGGTCGACCGCGTTTCCAACCGCCGCGCCGGCCTCTTCGGCGCGCTCGACGATCACGTCGGCCATCAGAGGCTCGGTGCCGACTGCTCCAGCGTACCAGATCCGCTTGTTCCCCACCGTTGCGGGCACCTCGTAGCTCTCGCGGCCGTCCTCGACCATCCCCATGTCCTCGGGAATGTCCTCTTGGGTGTGGTAGCCATCGGCGATGAACAGCGGCACGACGACGATGTCCTCGACCCGAAAGTGGTCGGTCACGTCGTCGATTTCGGGTTCCTCGTCCATGAACAGCGCCTTGACCTCTTCGAAGCGACCTTGCTTGCGGATCCGGTCGGCGTGGTACTCGATGGCCTTGGCGCTGTTTTCGTTGCGGTCGGTGCCGTGGCCGACCACCGCAAGGCCGGTTCCCGGACCGACCGCGGGATCGTCCGTCACCGCCTGTGCGCGCTCGACGATCACGTCGCTCATCGCGTCGTGGGTCCCGACCGGACCACAGTAATGGACCGTCTTGCCGGTGTCGGTCGCCCAGTGGGTGGCGTGATCGGCGCTGACGCCATCGCCCGAATCCCAGTTTTCGACGCTCCAGCCATCGAGCTGGAGTTCCCGGGGGATCACCCGCTCGGTGAAATACCCCTCGCTGATGAACAGCGGAACGACATACACCTCGTCGCTTTCGAGCGTGCGAAGCACCTCCCGGACCGAGGGTTCCTCCTTCCAGAACGCCTCGCGGACTTCGTCGAAGGCCCCGGTCTCGCGGACGGTGTCGGCGTGAGCGAACGTCGGCGCTGATGACTCCGGATTGAGATGGGAGCCGTGGCCGACGATGACGAGCGCCTGCATAGGCGATTCCAGGGCCGACGTGGCCATAGGACTGTCGTCTCGTTACCGCTTGCGATCCGAGAGGTCCCGGAAGATTCCCTGAACCACTTGGCGACCGCCGAATTCGACGGGGGCGGCGCTGATCTCGACGGGGATCTCGTGACCGTCGTCGTGAACGGCCGACAGCTGGCGCTCGTCGCGGATGACGCCGCGCGAGTCGGCGTGTTCGGCGAACACCCGCTCGTAGTAGTCGCGGTCGTCGGGCGGATGGAGTTCGGTGTGATGGAGACCCCGTAGCTCCTCGCGGGATTTGCCGAACAAGGAGGCTGCGGCCTCATTGACCTCCAAGAGGGTGCCCGTCTCCGCATCAACGAGGACGATGGCATCGGGGGCGGCTTCAAGCAGTTTCTCGTAGCCTTCGCGGGCCTCCGCGAGCGCTCGCTCGGTGCGGCGCTGTTCGACTGCGCTTTTGATCCGGCCTGCGAGCAACTCGAACTGCTCGATGCCGCCGCCCTTTGCGACGTAATCGGTGACGCCGGCGGAAATCGCCTCGCTTGCGACTTCCTCGCTGCCGCGGCCGGTGAACAGGATGAAGGGTAGCCCCGGGTGATCCTCGCGGACCCGTTCGAGCAACGCCAGTCCGTCCATACTCGGCATCTGATAGTCGCTGACGATACACTCGATATCCCCGTCCGAGAGGCGGTCGAGCACCACGGCGGGATCGCTCTCGGAGGATATTTCGAGGTCCGATTCTTCCTCGGCCAGTGACGTCGCGGTCAGGCGCATGAACGCCTCGTTATCGTCGATATGCAGTACTCGAATCGGCCCTTCTTCCAGTCGCACCGGCTTCATCCTCTTGAGTTAAGAGATTCATCAGTATAGTTTTTGTGTACGGTTCAATCCAATATTATTTGAGGGGGATCGGTTTCAATAGCGATGGACGACAACCCTTCCGTGATCCTCGCAGGATCCGTTTCCTTCCCCCATCGCCGGCACGAAAACCCGTTTTGACGGACGTATAGGGCAATGCCATCCCTGATCCGACGGGTTGAAGCCCGCGGCCCGGCAACGTTCATACAGATGGCTCTTTCCGTGACGAACACGCTTTCGGGCGAGCGAGAACCGTTCGAGCCACACGATCCCGATTCCGTGCTCCTCTATTACTGCGGGCTGACGACCTACGACCCCCCGCATCTCGGTCACGCCCGGGCGTGGGTCCACGTCGATGTCATGCATCGCTGGCTTTCCTGGCTTGGCTACGACGTGCGCCACGTCGAGAACTTCACCGACGTCAACGAGAAGATCGTCG